>DFBK01000021.1:0-10739 GCA_002366595.1 Anaerolineales bacterium UBA3082
CTGCCTCATAAGGACCTCCGGCGGGCGCGGGCAGCAGCGTTGAACATCATACCTACCACAACTGGCGCAGCCAAAGCGGTGGCTTTGGTCATCCCGGAGTTGGCAGGCAAGTTTGACGGCTACGCACTCCGTGTACCTACGCCGACCGTCTCCGTCGTGGATTTGGTGGCCGAGATAGAGCGCGAGGCGACGACTGAAGAGTTACTGGGAGCCTTTAAGGCAGCAGCCGAGGGGCCGATGAAAGGTATCCTGGGCTGCAGCGAGGAGCCCCTGGTCTCCATGGATTATAAGGGCGACCCTCGCTCTTGCATCATCGACGCCCAGTTCACCCGAACCTTAGGCGGCAACATGGTCAAGGTGGTCGCTTGGTATGACAACGAGTGGGCCTACTCGGTGCGCGTGGCTGACCTGGCTAACTACCTGGTGGAGAAGGGGCTGTAGTCCATCGTTTGTACGCGGACACGCTCTATCTGTTCGTTCTGCCATGATAGAGGAACTATCGCAAGGGGGGGATAAGCCCCCTTTTTAATTGGTACCACCTCACACTTGAGACAGGCCTCGCCCAAGGTTGGTCGGGCCAGTTTGTCTCCATGTAAGGGGAGAGAGGGTATGGATAAGAAGACGGTCGAGGATATTGATGTCAAGGGTAAGCGGGTCCTGGTGCGGGTGGATTTTAACGTACCCTTGGCTCGAGGAGAAGTAGCCGATGACACCCGCATCCGGGCTGCCCTCCCCACCATCCGGTATCTCTTAAACCAGGGGGCGGCGGTCATTCTGATCTCTCACCTGGGCCGGCCCAAGGGCGAGGTGAGGGAAGATCTGCGGATGGACCCTGTGGCCCGGCGCCTCTCCGAACTTTTGGGTCAAGAAGTGGTCAAAGTGGACGACTCTACTGGCCCCGAAGTAAAAGCGGCCGCCGCCAGACTGAACTCCGGCCAGGTGCTTCTTCTAGAGAACCTCCGCTTCCACAAGGAGGAGAGGGAGAACGATCCGGCTTTTGCTGCTGAGTTGGCTGCTTTAGCCAAAATCTATGTGAACGACGCCTTCGGTGCGGCCCATCGGGCTCATGCCTCGGTCTCTGGTGTGCCGGCCTACCTGCCAGCCGTGGGCGGTTTCCTGATGGAGAAAGAACTGAACTTTCTGGGGGCGGCCCTGGAGAGGCCGGAACACCCCTTCGTGGCCATCCTGGGTGGAGCCAAAATCTCCGATAAGATAGGCGTTGTTGAGAACCTGCTAAGCAAGGTGGACGCACTGCTCATCGGCGGGGGGATGGCCAATACCTTCCTCAAGGCTCAGGGGTACGAGGTGGGGGAGTCGTTGGTGGAGGAGGAGAGCCTTCCTTTGGCCCGGGAGATAGTGGCCAAGGCTGGCAAGAGGCTGGTGTTGCCCAACGATGTCGTGGTGGCCGATGCGTTCCAGGCCCAGGCGCGGGCGAAGACGGTGAGTGTGGACGAGGTGCCCCCTGGCTGGCGTATTCTGGATATCGGCCCCCAGACCGTTAGGCTCTTTGGGGAGAGGCTGGCCCTGGCCAAGACAGTGGTCTGGAACGGGCCGATGGGCGTCTTCGAGTTCCCCCGCTTCGCCCAGGGCACGGTGGCTATAGCCCAGAAGTTGGCCCAGATAGAGGCCCTGACTATCATCGGGGGTGGCGACACGGCAGCGGCGGTGAGGCAAACCGGCCTAGCCGATAAGATGAGCCACATCTCAACCGGCGGGGGAGCCTGCCTGGAGTTCTTGAAGGGTAAGACCCTGCCCGGGGTGGCGGCTCTGGAGGATAAATGAGGGAGTTAGGGCCCTGATAGTTCGGGGTCGGCTTGGGCTACAACTCCTGCGACCTAGCCATCACACTTCCTTTCACTCTTCTCATCAGGCCTTTTTCCTTCGGATGGAGGAGAATACCGTAGACGCTTATAGGTCTCGACGCCGATGCACTCCTCGGCGTAGTGGCACCAATCGATGCAGGATGGTCCTTGATCCCTTCTCACCAAAGCCTGGCAAGGGGGACAGCGGGCAACGAGTTCATCCGACCAGATTTCCGTCTCCTCCCCGCACTCGGGGCAATCGACATCTTCGGGCACCGCTTCCCTAAAGCGGATGGCTCCGGGGCACCCCTTATAAAGAGACATACAGACCTCCTCATCTTGATGAAAGCCACCAAACGACAGCCTTCAAAAACTAGATTTATCCACAGACATAGACTTGAGCGCCATGGCCGGCAAACGCACATCTGGCAGCCCCCTCCATTCTCACTCGGAAGGGCTTTTGAGTTGCTGCGAAAATTGGCGGTAGGGTACCGCCACTCCCTGCAACTGCTCGGTGAACGGTTTACCCTTCATGCTCGGTTGTGCTTTACACATTCGTAGGGCTACCCCTAGGATTTCAACCCTGAGAGCTGTGCTCCAACACACAAATACCTATGCTATAGGGAGTCCCCGTGTCATCAATGTGCGTTAGGCCACATAATCCTTTCTATCCTCACCGGAAGGGGCCTTTCATCTACCCCCTTACATAGTATTACGCAACAGGCTAACTTTCCAAAAACTATTGACACGAGGGGCTGCTTATGCTATTATAGTATTAATCCGCGTTACTAACACGGGTTAAAATATGCATGCTCAAAGGCGAGTAACTAGCAAAGATGTGGCCGAGCGGGCCGGCGTATCTAGAACTACGGTCTCCTTCGTCCTCAACGATGTTCCCGGCGTACGTATAAGTGAGGAGACCCGGCAGAAGGTGCTACGCGCCGCGCGGGAACTCCACTACTACCCCAATGCCGCGGCTAGAAGTTTAGCCAGCCGCAAGACCCACCGTATCGGATTAGTCCTCTGCCAGAGTCCAGAGCGGATCTTCGTCGATGCTTTCCTTCCAGAGGTACTTCGAGGCATTGGCGATGTGGCCCAGGCCCAAGAGTTTCGAGTATTGCTCCAATCAGTGGAGAATGTCGCCCAATCTGATACCTATACCCAACTGGTAGGGGAGAAACAGATCGACGGCATCATCCTCTCCGGCCCCCGCTCCGACGATAGTCAACTCTTGGCTTTGAGAAGAGAAGGGTTCCCCGTGGTGCTCTTAGGCCAACTAGAGGGGAGTGAGGTACCCTTTGTGGACGTGGACAGTGTCGGAGGGGCTAGACTGGCGGTGGAGCACTTGATAGAACACGGCCACAAACGGATAGGCCTCATCACCAACGCCCCGCCACAATATACGGCCAGCGCTCAACGGGAACGGGGATACAGAGAGGCTTTGGAGGAACATAATCTCACGTACGATCGAGGCTTAGTGCGCTACGGTGACTTCAGCGAGGAGAGCGGCGGGCGGGCCATGTCTGAACTCCTGGAGGTCGTCCCCCCTCCCACTGCGCTCTTCGCAGCCAGTGACCTAGTAGCCTTTGGGGCTATGGAAGCGACAAAAGCGCGAGGGCTAAGGATACCTCGTGACCTAGCCTTGGTGGGCTTTGACGATATCCCCTTGGCCCGTTACGTAGACCCTCCTTTGACTACCATCCGCTTGCCGGCATATGGCTTGGGGGCTGGAGCAGGGCGGATATTGCTCAGGCTGATTAAAGGTGAAGAAGCAAGAGATACCCAGCTGCTCCTAGAGACCGGGTTGGTCATTCGGGACTCTTGCGGATTCCACGAGGGAACAACCCTTGAGAGAGCGGCAGGAGGCAGAGGGAGAGAGGTCGATTAGATCGCTTGATGGTGAGTCCCCACCCACTAGCGGCCGGTGAAGTCGGCTGTTGCTAGGAGGGAGAGAGCCGGTGTCAAGGTTTCTCTGGATCTTGGTGCTTTTGGCTTTGGTCATGGGCTGTGGAGGTGGTGCTGAGCCCCCTGCGACATCAATACCTACCGCAGGACAGATAGAGGCGTTAGTTACCCCTACCAAGGTGCCACCCCCACCTACACCTACCCCTCTCCCCACAGAGGAGGCGAAAGAGGAAGCGATGGTCGCTATCCCAGCCGGCGAGTTCACCATGGGTAGTGACGATGGGATCGAGAGACCGCCGCATGAGGTCTACGTCGAGGCTTTTGAGATCGACATCTTCGAGGTAACCAATGAGGAATTCGAGAGGTTTGTAACCGAGACCGGTTATGAGACGGGAGCGGAAAAGGCAGGAGAACCCCAAACCTGGCACACTTATGCTGAGGGCAAGCCTCGGCATCCAGTGGTGAAGGTCACCTGGAACGATGCCCAAGCCTATTGTGAATGGGCTGGGAAAAGGTTACCTACTGAGATAGAATGGGAGAAGGCAGCCCGAGGCACCGAAGGGTATATCTACCCTTGGGGAAATGAATGGGACCCCACCAAGGCCAATACTAAGGAGACAGGCTACAGAGGTACTACCGTGGTGGGCAGTTTCCCCGAAGGAGGCAGCCCCTACGGGGTGATGGATATGGTGGGGAATGTGAGAGAGTGGGTCTCCGATTGGTACAAAGCCTATCCGGGCTATCCGGGCGGCGATACTGAGGCCCAATATTTCGGCGAGAAGTTCAGGGTAATCCGAGGAGGGGGGTGGTTCGAGGAGACAGAACTGGCACACACCACTCAGCGGTTTGCCAGTTCCGAGGATGCAAGAAACGACGACATCGGTTTCCGCTGCGCTCGTTAGCCTGGGATTTACCCCCTGCCTATTCCGCAAGTCATTAGGCAATAGACCACCAGAAAGGAGGAGGGCCTATCGAAAAGAATGATGATGGCGTTCTGGAAGTTGCTTTATGCTCCAAAGGAGGAGACAAGAGATGTCTAAGAGGACTATCTATCTGATCCTGGGAGTTTCCCTGCTCTTGGCCCTGAGCCTGAGCGTGGCCAGCGCTGCCCCGCTTAGGCAAGAGGAGATCTATACGGTCGTACTGGGCGACAACCTGTGGACCATAGCGGAGAAGTACCTGGGCAACGGTTTTGCCTACAAGGCCATCGTGGCCGCCACCAGGGAAAAGAACTTAGAAGATGAAACCTTCACCTACATCCTAGAGCCGGGCCTCATCCATCCCGGCGATAAGTTCTGGATCCCCAGCGCAGAGGAGGCCACGGCGTACCTGGAGGCGATACGCATCGGGGGCGTGGTGACCCTGATGGGGGTGTGGGGTGGCGATGAGGCTAAGTCCTTCGCCGCAGCGGTGGCTCCTTTCACCGAGGAGACAGGCACACAGGTGGCCTTCGAGGGCACCCGTGACCTGCCCGCTGTACTAACCACCCGTGTAGAGGCTGGCAACCCGCCCGACCTGGCCATCCTCCCTAACCCTGGCCAGATGCATGAGTTAGCCGCGGCGGGCGAACTCGTGGACATCAGCACCTTCATGGACACCGACCAACTACAAAGCGACTACGCCCAGTCCTGGCTCGATCTGGGCTCCTACGAGGGCAAACTCTACGGCATCTTCTACAAGGCAGCCATCAAGAGTCTGGTTTGGTATAGCCCGGCGGCCTTCGAGGCGAAGGGATATACCGTGCCCACTACCTGGGATGAACTGACCACCCTCTCGGAAAAGATCGTGGCTGATGGCGGCGTCCCCTGGTGCCTCGGCATCGAGAGCGGTGCGGCCAGCGGCTGGCCGGCCACCGACTGGATCGAGGACATCATGCTCCGCACCGCGGGGCCCGAGGTCTACGACAAGTGGGTTGACCATACCATCCCCTGGACCGATCCCGCAGTCAAGAGAGCCTGGGAGTACTTCGGGCAGATCGCTAGGAACGAGGACTATGTCTACGGCACCACCACCGGCGTGCTGACCACTTTCTTCGGCGACTCGCCAGCCCCGATCTTCGATGATCCGCCGGGATGCTATATGCACCGTCAGGCCTCCTTCATCACCGGCTTCTTCCCCGAAGGGGTGACCGAGGAAGACTACGCTTTCTTCCCCTTCCCCTCCATCGATGCGACCTACGGGGTCCCGGCCCTGGGTGGGGCCGACTTGGTGGTGATGTTCAACGACACGCCCCAGGCCCGTGCCTTGATGGAGTACCTGGCTTCGCCTGAGCCTCAGGAGATCTGGGCAGCGCAGGGCGGGTTCCTCTCGCCCAACAAGCGGGTGAGCCTGGACGTTTACCCCACCGCCACCGATCGCGCTATGGCCGAAGCCCTGACCAGCGCTGAGGTCTTCCGCTTCGACGGCTCCGACCTGATGCCTGCTGCCGTGGGCTCTGGCTCCTTCTGGACGGGGACGCTGGACTATGTCGGTGGCCAGGATCTGGACGCTGTTCTGGCCACCATCGAGGCCAGCGCGGTTGACGCCTACAAGTAGGAACGGTTGGTCTGAGCAGGAACTGAGGCAACCTGCCGATGGGCGGGTTGCCTCATCTTCCTAACCGTGAGGTGGGGGGGAGAGTATGAATGTCCCGGGCTGAGGCTTTAGCCGGTTCTCTGCCGCCTAAAGGCTCTACTCCGACAATTATCCGCTGTGATGGGAGAGATGGGAGCCTTTATGAGCCAAATCTTTAGAACGCTTCTGGCCATCGCCGTTGGGGTGGGCGGGATAGTCGCCTTGTTCGTGGGCTTGGAGTTTTTGATAAGGTTCCTCCCGGATAGGAGACAGGAGCGAGTGCGACCCTGGATCTATGTGGGGCCACTGCTCTTGATCTTAGCCTTCTTTCTGGTCTACCCGACGCTTAACACCCTATACCTCAGCTTCCTAGACAGGAACTCTGAGGTGTTTGTGGGCTTGGACAATTGGGTCTACGCCTTCACCAGCCGCCCCATGCTCATATCTTTCAGGAACAACGCCCTCTGGATCGTGGTGTTCACCGCGTTGACCGTTTCCCTGGGACTGGTTCTAGCCGTTCTTCTCGATCGAGTCCACTATGAGGCAGTAGCCAAGTCCATCATCTTCCTCCCCATGGCCATCTCCTTTGTGGGCGCGGGGGTGATATGGAAGTTCGTATACGCGTTCCGACCGGCCGGTCAACCCCAAATCGGCATCCTCAACGCGATAGTGAATACTCTGCTCGGCTTCCAGCCTATCGGGTGGTTGATAGAGAGAGCGGTGAACAACTTCGCGCTCATCGCCGTGGGGGTCTGGATCTGGACCGGCTTCTGCACCGTGATCCTATCCGCCGCTTATAAAGGCATCCCCCGGGAACTCCTGGAGGCCGCACGGGTGGACGGAGCCAGCGAGTGGCAGGTCTTCTGGGGGGTAACCTTACCCCTGATGAAGTCCACCATCGCTGTGGTGGCCACCACCATGGTCATCAACGTGCTCAAAATCTTCGATATCGTCTATGTTATGACCAACGGCAATTTCGGCACCGAGGTGATAGCCAACCGCATGTATAAGGAGATGTTCCACTTCCGAGAGTTCGGACGAGCCAGTGCCATCGCTGTGATTCTGCTCTTGGCCATTATCCCCGTCATGGTGGTCAATATCCGCCGCTTTCAGGAACAGGAGGCGATACGATGAAGGACCGACTGAGAAAAGTCCTATCAAGCGCACCGCTGCACATAGCCATCCTAGGCATCGCCTTGATCTGGTCGTTGCCCTCGGTGGGGTTGCTGATGAGTTCATTCCGACCTCGGAATGACGTCCTCGGTTCCGGCTGGTGGACGGTCTTTCAGCATCCTTTCGACTTCACGCAGTTCCAGTTGGACAACTATATCCATGTCCTCACCGCCGAGGGCATGGGGCGGGCTTTCCTCAACAGCCTGACCATCTCTATCCCCTCTACGCTCATCCCCATCGCTGTGGCCGCCTTCGCGGCGTACGCTTTCGCCTGGATGGAGTTCCCTGGGCGACAGACTCTCTTCGTGGTAGTGGTGGGGCTCTTGGTGGTTCCCCTCCAGATGACCTTAATCCCCCTCCTGCGGGTGTATAACCGGCTGGGGCTGGCTGGCACCTTCCTCGGAATCTGGCTGGCGCACACCGGCTACGGTTTGCCTTTTGCCGTCTACTTACTGCGCAACTTCTTCGGCACACTGCCCAAAGACCTCTTCGAGTCGGCCTTCATAGATGGCGCATCCCATCTCACGGCCTTCTTCCGCCTGGCGTTGCCCCTCTCCATCCCAGCCCTTGCTTCCCTGGCCATCTTCCAATTCCTCTGGGTCTGGAATGACCTCCTAGTGGCGCTCATCTACCTGGGAGGAACCGAGGCGGTAGCGCCGCTGACCCTCAAGATGGCCAACTTGGTGAACTCCCTGGGTCAGAATTGGCACCTGCTCACCGCAGCAGCCTTTGTCTCTATGGCGCTGCCCTTGGTGGTCTTCCTCGCCTTGCAGCGCTACTTCGTACAGGGCATCCTGGCGGGGGCGGTCAAGGGGTAGAGCGAGGGTTGACTCTCGACTCCAGAGCGCAAGGCTGATGCGCCCAGAGTTCTACCCACCTTTTCCCCATTCTCGGTAGAGGCTAAGATAGACTTTGGTCGTCTCCTCATCACTCGATCTCGATTCCCGAAGCCGGAAGGCATCTATGGGGAGATCTTAGAGGAAGAGAAACTCAAGAGCATCCCCATTCTGATTCGCTTTCGAAGCAATACAGGCAGAAGGGGAAAAGGGTGAAGCGAGATCCCCCGTAACGCCCTCCACCTCCTGGTGTTAACTAAGTTGGAAGTCATCAATGCTCACGATGCCGGTTCTATGACGTGAAGGCCATACAGTTCATCGAAAGCGTCCCCCGCTACCTCATCTCTAAGATCATCGGCCCTTTCTACCGGCCGATCCTCTGGAGCCCTCTCTCTTGTCTCCAATATCGCAAGGTACCAGAGCCTTCCTTGCCCAACGAGAACTGGGCTAAGATAAAAGTCCGATACGGTGGGATCTGTGGCAGTGACATGAACACGATCCTCCTTCACAACAGCCCTGCGCTCTCGGCTTTCGTCTCCTTCCCCTTCACCATCGGCCACGAAAACGTGGGTACCATCGTTGAAGTGGGCTCCCAAGTGAAGGGGTTCAGGGAAGGCGAGCGGGTCATCGTCGATCCCACTTTGGGCTGTCAAGTGCGCGGCTTCCCCGACCTCTGCCCGGCCTGTCAAAGGGGCGACACCGGCCTTTGTGAACGGTTGACTGAGGGAGAGATCGCCCCTGGTCTCTTGACCGGCAACTGCCGAGACACAGGAGGGAGTTGGAGCCCTTATCTGGTGGCTCATGCTTCTCAACTTTTCAAGGTCCCCCCTGAGGTGAACGACGAAAACGCCGTCCTAGTGGAGCCCTTCTCCGTGGCCCTACATGCCGTCCTGGGCAACTACCCCGAGGACGAGAACACGGTTCTCATTATCGGGGGCGGAGTCATCGGTGTCTGCATCGTGGCCGCCTTGCGGAGCCTGGGGAGCAAGGCCAGGGTGGTCGCCTTGGCCAAGTACCCCTTCCAGGAGGAGGTGGTCAAAAGGTATGGCGCTGACCAAGTGATCCACCTGAGGCGGGGTTATTACCAGGAGTTAGCCCCAGCCTTGGGGGCCACCCCTTTCCAGCCCTTCCTAGGGAAGCCAATGGTGGTAGGTGGAGCCGACATCGTCTATGAGTGCGTAGGAAGCGGCAACAGCCTTGATGACGGTCTCCGCTTCACCTGTAGTGGTGGCAGAATGGTCTTGGTGGGTTTGGCGGGGATGCCTAAAGGGGTGGATTGGACACCCATCTGGCTCAACGAGATCGAAATCAAGGGGAGCTGGATCTACGGCACTGAACTGTACCAGGGGAAAGAGGTACACACTTTTCAATTAGCCCTAGATCTGATGGCTGAGGGCAAGGTAGAACTGGCCCCCCTTGTCACTCACAAGTTCCAACTGGCTGACTACAAGCGAGCCTTGGCCGCCGTGGCTAACAAGGGTGGGAGCGAGGTCGTTAAGGCGGTCTTCGCTTTTGAATGAAGAAGGTTATGATGTCAAAGAGAAAAGAAGCGATCATCGAGGAGTTCAAAAATTACGTCTCGCCCTCGAGGGTAGCGGTCTATAAGCGGATGGGCATCGAACTGGTGCCCGGCCGGAGGGAAGGCTCCTATATCTGGGATAAGGATGGCAAACGGTATATCGATTGCCGTACCGCGGGAGGGGTCTTCAATCTGGGGCACCGGCCACCAAGGGTGATCGCCGCCCTCCAAGAGGCGATGGAGAGCCTCGATATCGGCGATCATATCTTGATGAGCGAGTATCGAGCGGCCCTGGCCAAGCGGCTGGCGGAACTGATGCCGGGAGACATCCGATACACCTTCTTTGGAGCCAGCGGTGGGGAGGCGGTCGATTTGGCCATAAAATTGGCTCGGGGATATACCCAGAGGCCTAAGATCATCTCCGCGGAGCGGGCGTATCATGGCCATACCGGCCTCGCTCTGGCCGCGGGCTCCAGGAAATTCCAGGCCCCCTTTGGCCCCCGGATGCCTGGGTTTATGAATGTCCCCTTCGGCGACATCGAGGCTTTGGAAGCGGCGATGGATGATGAGGTAGCCGCTGTCATCCTGGAGACTATCCCCGTTCCGGGCGGGGTGCTCATCCCCCCCCGCGACTACTTCCCGCAGGTGAGGGAACTCTGTGATCGAAGAGAGGCCCTCTTGATCCTCGACGAGGTCCAGGCAGGTTTGGGCCGCACCGGGCGGCTATGGGGGATAGAAGAGTACCATGTCGTCCCCGATATCATGGTTCTGGGGAAGGGGCTAAGTGGGGCTATCTACCCCATCACCGCCACCTGCTATCGGGAGAAATTGGAGAGTTTCTTTGAACCCGACCCCTTCATCCACCTCTCCTCCTTTGGAGGAGCAGAACCGGGGTGTGTGGCTGCCATGGCCATGCTGGACCAGATCACGGAACCAGGGTTCTTAGAGCAT
>DFBK01000021.1:10766-30243 GCA_002366595.1 Anaerolineales bacterium UBA3082
CGAAGTCCGCCAGCGGGGGTTGCTGATAGGACTCCAGATGGTCCATGAAGACTGTGGCCCTATGCTCACCCGGGCGTTAGGTCAAAATGGCGTCTTGACCATCTTTGCCGGCTTGGACCCCTCGGTGACCATCATCATGCCCCCTCTAATCGTGACGGAAGGGGAGGTGGATCTGGTCCTGGAAGCGCTAGATCACTCCTATCAGACCGTCGTTGAGCAGATGTCAGCCTGAATAGGAGAGACCCTCAGTTGCTAGTAGGAGAGGATGAGGAGAGGGTATGGAGCGTTATCTCCTTCCATTGGATCGAATCGAGGCTGAACACCGACATCTGGTAGGTGGTAAAGCCTTCCATTTGGGTGAGTTGCACCAGGCCGGGGTGCGGGTTCCAAGGGGGTTCTGCATCACCACAGCCGCCTATCGTCTCTTTCTCCAGGAGGCCGGTATAGACCTCGAAGCCATCGTGTCCTCGCTAGATTGGGAGTCTATGAAGTTAGAAAGAGCCCCCTTGGGGAAAGAGATGGTGAAACACCCTCTGCCCCATCGGTTATATGGGGCTATCGAGGAGGCCTATCGGGGGTTGGATTATAGGCCGGTAGCGGTAAGGTCATCAGCCACAAGAGAGGATTTACCAGAGGCCTCCTTTGCCGGCCAATATGATACGTATCTCAATGTTCTGGGGTTGGAGGAACTCATGGAGAAGACAAAAGCCTGCTGGGCCTCCATTTGGAATGCTCTTGCTTACCTCCATCGTCATCATATCTCCCCTCTGGAGGTGGCGATGGGGGTGATGGTGCAGGAGCAGATCCCGGCAGAGGTCTCGGGAGTGCTTTTCACCTTGAACCCCTCTACCGGCTTGGAAGAGGAGATGCTCATCGAAGCCCACTGGGGGCTGGGGGAGGCGGTGGTCTCAGGCAAAGTCACCCCCGACCGCTTCGTGGTGGACGCCTGGAACGAAAGGATACGCTCCCAAGAGATAAACGAGAAGCGGATGATGGTGGTTCCTGCCCACCCCTCAGGGGTAAAGGAGGTAAGGGTTCCCGAAGAGAAACGTAATCAGGCCAGTTTGACGGAGGAGCAACTTTTGCCACTGATGCGGCTGGGGTATGAGGTGCAGGAGATCTACGGCTATCCGCAGGATATCGAGTGGGCTCTCTACGAGGGAGAGTTCTATATCTTGCAGACTCGCCCTTTGACTTCTTACACCTTTACGCCAGAGGTCGGCCAATGGACGTCGGCCAACTGCCGGGAGGTGATGCCCGGTTTCATCACCCCCCTCTCCTTCTCCATCAATGGTCAATACGAGTGGGCAAGGGCCTTTGACGAGCTGTTCCACCGGCTGAAGCTAACGCGGGAGACGGGGGAGATAGAGTGGCTTCGGCTCTTCTTCGGGCGGGCCTATTGGAATGTGGGGGAGGTCAAGCGGTTGAACTCCATCATCCCCGGCTTTAAGGAGCGAGACTTCGATGAATCGATAGGCGTGGAGCCCACCTACGAGGGGGACGGGCTAGTCACACCCACCACTCCCCTCACCATTATCCGCGCTCTTCCCGTCCTCTTCGCCCTCCAAAACCTCTACCGGACCTTCTGGCAAGAGGCGAAGGAGTACAAGGAAGCGTTTGCCCAGGAGGAGGCGAAATACTCAGAGATCGACCTGACCGCCCTCGATGATGCCCAGTTGGCCGAGAAGGTTAAGGATATCTTGGAGTTACATCACCGCACCAACCGGATAGCGTTGATCGTCAGTTTCTTGGCCACGCAGGCTCAGGATGACTTCACGCCGATGGTGGAGGGGTTAAACGCCCGGAACCCAGATGCCGAACCGATCTCCACGGCCCGCTTACTCACCGGCTTGACTGATGTAGCCACCGGGCGTCCCCTTCTCGAACTTTGGGAGGTGAGCCAAGAAGCGCTAAAGGATAAACGGGTCAAGGAGATCATCTTAGAGGCGGAGCCTTCCCAACTGTCGGAGAGGTTACAGGCTTCGCCAGAGGGCCAGGCGTTCTGGGGAATCTTGGAGCGATATATCCGCGAGTTTCGCTATATGTCAGAGAAGGATGAGGATATGTCCCTGCCTCGCTGGGATGAGGAGCCCACCTTCGCCTTCACCACCCTGAAATCGTTCCTCCAGGCAGGAGGAGATACCGATCCAGAGAAGTTGATCGCTCAACAAAAGGAGATGCGATTGCAAGAGGAGCGACGGGCCGCTGATCTCCTGTCCCAGGGGTGTCTAGACAGGCTCTTCAGAAAACGGCGGTTCTTCTCGGCCTTGGAGACCCTGAAGCGTTATTCCTGGTGGCGTGAGGAGATGCGTCCTGTGCTCTCTCTAGCCCACTATCATGGCCACCAGGTCTTTGTAGAACAGGGCAAGCGGTGGGCGGCATCCGGATACCTCGAGGAGCCAGGAGATATCTTCTTCCTAACACGGGATCGCCTATTGGCCGCCCTGGAGGGGAAACTCTCCTCCGAGGAAGCACGTACCTGGGTTCACAGATACAAGCGGATGAAGGCCTGCTATCGGAATTTCGAGCCGCCCCTCACCATCGGGCGAGGAGCGAGAGCACCAGAGATCCCAACCAAGGCAGCCGTCTATAAAGGGGTCGGCTGTAGTGCTGGCAGGGCCACCGGAAAGGCTAAAGTGGTGCGGGAACTGGGCGAAGCCGATAGGCTCAAGAAGGGAGAAATACTAGTTGCGCCCTATACCAACCCCGGTTGGACGCCTCTTTTCAACTTGGCAGCGGGTATCGTGACCGAAGAGGGGGGACTGATATCTCATGGCGCTATCGTGGCCCGAGAGTACGGCATCCCCACCGTCCTTCAGATCCGGGAGGCGACGAAGATCTTCCAAGATGGACAAACCATTTGCGTGGACGGCGACAGGGGGGTGGTGGAGAGTAGTCCGGTCCCTCGTTCTATAGCGGATGAGGGGTAACCCCTGCTTGGTTAGGGTGGTGAAGACCAACTCTCCCGGCTTGTCGTAGCCCAACGGTTCCCCCGTATCCGGGTCGATGATCTCGGGCAGGAAGTGGTCTTCGTAGATATGCAAACCGGTACGGTAGGGGCATTCTACCGATACGCCGGGGTCAATGATCTCCGCCAAGCCGTAGATATCGAACGCTTCCAGCCCAGTTTAGCCTCGCTCTCCTCACGCATCCGCTTGGTCCAAGGGTCAGCGCCAAAGAAACCGACCTTCGGTTTCATCCTCTCTCGAATGTCGATCTCCCTGCCACCGCTGCCTTGGCTAGCACCGGAGAGTAAGAAGGGGTACAGGTGAGAATCGCAGCCCCAAGTGGAAGCCTAGACCACCGGTAAAGAGGCCGTAGGCGTTGTGGATCACATCATCGGCAGTCGTCCCGCCGGAGGTGTAGACCCGCGCCATCACCCCTCCCCAGGGGTCCAAGTCGTTAGCCGGTAACGCTCACCTCCCCCGTGGTGCCGCTGGCAGCGCGAATCTGCACGATCTCGTCCAGGAGCACAGCGAATATGCCGAACGGGTAATTGTTGCGCAGATCCTGCTTAGTGGTGAGAAGCAACTTGGCTATATCGTCCAGAGATTTGATATCGCCGGCGGATACCCCCGCCTCAGCGAACATTTTTTGTAGAAGGGTACCCTCTGGGAGACCCGGGGCACCACCTCCTTAAGTCGCTCTAACTGCAACCCTTTCAGTTGAGGTCGGGACATGGTCTCAAACTCTTCATCTCAGATCAACACTCTCTTCTTCGCCGTTCTTCTCCTCCTTTGGATGAGACAGAGTAGCCAGATTGGCCACAGCGCTCTACCCTAGGAGATCGTGGGTTGTACCGCTTCCCTCCCGGTCCAAAAAGCCCGGCGGTTCAACTCCAAAAACCTCTCTGGAACCCGTGCCTCGATAGCCTCAAGCCAAGTATCCGGCGCGACATCTTCGATGAAGGTGGAAAGAGCGCCCAAGAGAACGATGTTGTGCACCCGAGCACTGCCCAGTTCTTCGGCCAGCGAGATGCTGGGGATGAAATGGGTCCTCTCGATCACCTTCCTCAATGTGCGGCCGACCCGTTCGTCGTCGGGATAACGGTCCTCGCCGGAGCTAACGGAGAGGGGAGGGATGCTCTGGTCGCCAACTATGGCTACCCCACCCGGCCGCAGCATCCCCACGTAGCGGAGCGCCTCTAGCTTCTCAAAGGCTAAGAGGTAGTTGACCTCCCCGTGGCCGATGAGAGGCGAGCGGACCTTATCTCCCCAGCGCACATGGCTGGTGACACTCCCCCCACGCTGGGCCATGCCATGCACCTCCGACTTCTTCACATCGTAGCCTGCCCTGACCCCCACATCGGCCAAGACGTCGCTGGCTAGGAGCGTTCCCTGGCCGCCGACTCCAGCCAGCAAGAAATTCATCTCCTTCATGAACTTTCCCCCTCCTCGATCATCTGCTCCCTGAAGAGAATAGCCTTCCGAGCGCACACTTGGGCACAGATCTCGCATCCGGTGCAGAGAAGCGGGTCGATCCAGGCTTTGGCTCGCCCGGTCTTCTCATCCAGTCTCTCGCTCTTGACAATAGCGGCACAGCCGATGCCGAAACAGAGGCCACAACCGTTACACCGCTCCTCGATGACCTTGATGGGCCTCCAGGCCTTCCTCGCTTCGGGCAAGAGGGCGCACTCACGGCGGGAGATAACCACCGCCGGTCCATCGGCAGCCAAGCAGTCTCGCAAAACACTCTCCACCTCTTTGAGGTTGTAAGGATCTAAGGTGTAGACCCGCTTTATGCCGAAGGCCTTAGCCACATCCTCGACCGCCACGGCCTTGGTCTGCTCTCCCTTCAAGGTCACTCCTGTGCCGGGGTGCTCTTGATGGCCGGTCATGGCCGTCGTTCGGTTGTCCAAGATGATGACGATGGTGTCGCTCTTGTTGTAGGCCACATTTAGAAGGGCTGGCAAGCCGGCGTGGAAGAAGGTGGAGTCGCCGATCACCGCCACGTGCTTTTGAGCGATGCCGGCCTTACTCACGCCATGAGCCTGGCCGATGCTAGCCCCCATGCAACCGCAGGTATGAAGGGCGGAGAGGGGGGGCAGGAAACCCAACGTATAGCAGCCGATATCGCCGTTGACCACCAGATCTAATTTCTTGGTAGTCACGAAGAGCCCCCGGTGGGGACACCCCGGGCAGAGGAGGGGTGGCCGCATGGGCAACCCCTTCGTCTCCTCGACCTCCCTGGTCTCCACCGCCTCCGAGGCTGGCAAGAGCCCAGCCCGAATGGCGCTTTGGCGCACCAGATGGGGATCAAACTCGCCACAGATGGGAAAGATGCTCTTCCCCTCCACACCGATACCCATGAGGCGGATCTCTTCCTCTATAAAAGGATCTAACTCTTCCACGACGATGAGCCGCTCCACCTGGGCCGCGAAATCACGAACCATCTTCTCCGGCAGAGGATAGGTCATGCCCAGTCTGAGAAAGGAAGCCTGGGGAAAGACCTCTTTTGCGTATTGATAAGCCACGCCATTGGTGACGATGCCCAAGCCCCTACCATTCATCTCCATTCGGTTATAGGGGAAGTTCTCGGCGAAGGTCCTAAGTTCCGCGATCCGCTCCTCAGCGATGGGGTGTCGTCGTCGCGCGTTGGCGGGCACCATAACATACTTTACCCTGTCGATCCTATAGGAAGGGGGCTCCGTCCGCTCCTCGACCTTGCGTTCCCCCAACTCGACCAAGGTATATGAATGAGCGATGCGGGTGGTGATGCGCAACAAGACTGGGCTATCGAACTCCTCGCTAATCTCTAGAGCCACGCCCACCAGTTCTTTGGCCTCCTGGCTATCAGACGGCTCCAAGCAGGGGACTCGAGCGAATTTGGCGTAGTGGCGGTTATCCTGCTCATTCTGGGAACTATGCATAAAGGGGTCATCGGCCGAAACGACGACCAGCCCCGCCTCCATGCCCGTCATGGCGGCGTAGAAGAAAGCATCGGCAGCCACATTGAGCCCCACATGTTTCATCACCGCCATAGCCCGACTGCCGGCGTAAGCAGCCCCGATGGCCACATCCATAGCCACCTTCTCATTGGGCGCCCACTCAGCATAAACCCCGCTATATCGGACTAACGTTTCCAGGATCTCCGTGCTAGGGGTGCCAGGGTAGCCTGCCGCCACCCGCACCCCGCTTTCATAGCCCCCCCGAGCGATCGCCTCGTTGCCAGACAAAAGCACTCTCATACGAACTCCTCCCTTGTCTACAACCCGAAGATATCTAGGAACAAAGACCACCTTCCAGGCGAATCTCATACGCCCGGCGATTGAGTCCTATACCTCTTCCCCAGGTAAGCCCATTGGACGCGCTCATCGGCCATAAGGTCCTCGGGGCTGCCTCCTTCATCATATAGAGGGGCTTCCTTTCCCGCATCCACGGGACAATTATCCTCCGCAGCGGGTAGCCCTTTACTAGGCAACGATCTTAGCCAAAGAGAGCGCTCCATCATCCCCTTTAGATCAAGCCTGATCATAGCAGAGGCTTGCTACTCCTTCTCCCCAATTCCCCAGTTGGCCTCAGGAGAAGAGACCGGCCCGCCCCCCAAAAAAGCAGCAAGGCCAGCGATTACAAAGGCCAGGTTAAACGTCAGATCTCAAGCAAGCCCGAGCAGCAAAGTTACCTGATGCCAGCTTCTGAGGAGGGGCGCATCCCCTTCTCCTCAGGAGTTACTTGACAAGTGATAGTAAGTCTTTACTGGAGATTCGTGGTACTAACGCGAAACAAGGGTCATCGGTGGGGTGCAGTAGGAGTGGCCAGTCATATCAGCGACGAACCATCAAGATCATCGGGCGCGGAAACCCCCATCAGGTGCAAGATAGTGGGCATGAGATCGACTATCTCCGCCACCTCTTTGGAGAGGCTTTGTCCCTCGATATAGAGAAAGGCGTTGTCATAGGTGTGCATCCCTACCAGGGGGCCCCTATCGGTCAGACTTTCTTTCTTTATGGAGCCCTTGAGATCGTACCCCCTCTGGGGCTTCACCACCAGGTCTGGAGCCTGAGCGTAGCAACCTCCGGTATATAGTTCCTCCCGCCTGAAGACCCTCTCCACCATCGACTCTCTCGTCCCTGGGTCCTCAAGCCCACTCAGCCCCTCTGCCAACTCCTTCCTCAGCCTCTCATACTCCTCGCCGGACTCCACGCTACCCCGCGGCTCTCTGCCCTTTAGATTCAGATAGACCCGGCCGGGGTCCATGCTATAGGCCTTTGATCCTCCCTCGATATCCGACCATGATTCGGGAGGCTCTTTGGAGAAGCGTAACCACCCTTTCTCCCGGAGCCAGTGGTTGATATAGACCTCTTTCTTCAGCAAGCAGAAGCCGTGGTCTGAGAGGACGATGAGAGTGGCCTTCCCCTCCAGTCGTCGGTGGAGTTCTCCCAGGAACTCATCCAACCGCTTATAGAAAGCCAAGAATCGCGGCCCATATCGGGGGTCGCCTATCTCCATATCCTCCCAGAGAAAATGGTGCAGCCGATCCGTCTCCATGATGTGGAGCATGAAGAAGTCCCAAGCCTCGGATTCTAGGAAATGAAAAGCCGCCTCCACCCGCTTTTGCAAGGTGTAGTCCAGATCTTCGAGGAGTTTATCCTTCGATTCTCGGGCTTGCCAGGGGTCCACATCGATCCGATAGCCCATCTCCTCCAGTTTTTCTCCCACCCATAGGGGGTAGGTGCCCTTTTTCAACTTGGGCATCAGGAAGCCCGGCACTAAGATGCCGTTCACCTGTCGAGGGGGGTAGGTAACCGGCACATTGATTACCACCACCCGCTTGCCGCTTTTGCTCAACACCTCCCAAAGGGTCTCGCTCCTCATGCACCTGGAATTAGCGATGTAGATCTCATAAGAATCTGGTACCCGGTCCACGAAGCCGTAAATGCCGTGCTTCCCCGGGTTCTTTCCGGACATAAAGCAAGCCCAGGCTACAGAGGAGACGGGGGGCAAGACGGAGTTCATGGGGCAGATAGTGCCTTGTTCGAAGATGCGGGCTAGATGGGGCAATTCGCCTTCACGAGTCAAACGGGTGAGGAGGCTGTAGGGTGTACCATCCAAGCCGATGACCACGACATGCCTTTTTCGAACGCTCATCGATCTTCATCCTCCGAAGGTGATAACCGCAGGATGAAACTATAACATGACAGAAACACAGGAGCAAGGCAGCGGTATCTCTCATCCCAAATGCTAAGAACTTGACCGGCTGAAGCCTCGATTCCCCCTGCAGCACCAGGATTGGAGCCTGTCCCTATCCTTACAGGATCCCTGTGGGACGGGATCCCGAGGGATAGGCGGTACGCGGTTGTGCGTTCGGCATCCTGAGGATGCCTCAGCATCCGAAGGAGAGGCGGCAGAGGGGGTCCGCATATCCAGGCGCAAGGGAGGCCACTCATAGTGACAGTAGGTCGGATATGGAAACCCGCCCTACTTAACAACTCTACATCTCTTAAAATTGATCGACACTTTATCCGTGGCGTCAGCCTGCCCCCTGGCCCGCCCGTGCTGTACGTAAAGTATCCCTGTGGGAAGCGCAGGGTGCGAAGCATTGATGCCAGCCTGCCCGGTACTTGCCAGCCCGTCCTGGCATCAACGGGCCAGGGGCCGGGGGCTAGGGATGTTACCATCTGACGTCACTCAAAAACGGGTTGTAGGGGAGGGGCTTGCCCCCTCCCGAAACACGGGAGGCCACAAGGGCCTCCCCTACTCCTCTTGTGTAGGTCTGATTGGCACATCCAATTCTACCAAAAGTTGTCGCATTCTTAACGAGATTAGCCGGGGAGAAAGAGCCCTTCCCCCGGCCTTCTGAGAAGATCGAAAGCCCCAATCACTACCTCGCTGGCCCCAGGCGCATGGAGCGAGTGAACTCCTCGGCGAAGGAGGCGTGGTTGGTCAACTCTACATACTCGACCCTTCGCGCGATCTGGGCGGCTTGGGCCCGCATCTTTTTGGAGATCAAGGCTATCTTGGCTCCCATCCCCGCGGCGTTCCCTACCTGCTTGAACCGTTCTGGAGGCAAAGGGGGTAACATGCCGATGGCCATACCGCTCTCTATGCCGATGTAGTTGCCGAAGGCCCCGGCTATGATCACCTCCTCCAGGTCCAAATCGGTAAGCCCGGCTTCGGAGAGAAGTATGTTTATGCCTGCCCGAACCGCCCCTTTAGCCAACTGTATCTCACCGATGTCGCGGCGGGTGATGACGATCTCTCTGTCCAGGCCGCTCTCTCGCTCTTCCACCAAGACGAACTCCTTGCCCCGGTCGGCGCGCCGCACTCGAGGATGATCCCTCATCGCTCCCTTCTCATCGACTATCCCCAGCCGAAGGAGTTCAGCCACCGCATCTAAAACCCCCGATCCGCATAGGCCCACGGGGGGCAGATCGCCGATAGTCTGGTACTCGACCTGGGAGCTAACTATGCGGAGTCGCTCGATCGCCCCCGAAGCCGCTCGCATGCCATCTTTGATGTGCGCTCCCTCGAAGGCTGGCCCTGAGGCACAGGAGCAACTGAGAAGCCTTCCTCCCACAGAGAGGGTGATCTCGGTATTGGTGCCTATGTCCAAGCCCAGCGTAGGCTGTTCCGCCTCATGGATCCCTGTGGCCAGAAGCATGGCCACATGATCCGCGCCTACAAAGCCAGCGATATTGGGCAAAAGGTGCAGATACCCTCCGGGAGCGATGGATAACCCAACATCCCGGGCTTTGATATCCAGGGCCTCGCTCACCGCCGGGACATAGGGCGCTAGGCCCAGTTGGGCTACGGGGAGACCGAGGAAGAGATGATGCATCGCCGTGTTGCCCACCACCACAGCCTCCAGGATCTGATCGACCTCCATTTCACATTCATCGCAGAGGGCCTGAGCCAGATCGTTGAAGGCTCCCACGACCGCTTCTTGCAACCGGGTGGCTCCCTCTTTCATGGCGTAGGAGATCCGACTCATCACATCTTCGCCATACCGGATCTGGGGGTTCAAAACCCCCTTAGCCGCCAAAAGTTGTCCCGTGGCTAGATTGACCAGGTACCCAGCGATTTTCGTGGTCCCCAAGTCGATGGCCAACCCCAAAGGTTCTCGCCCTTGAGGCAAAAAGCCTATCACCTCCCGCCCCCGAAGAGCCACACTCCCCGACCACTCGTTACCCCTCAATAGATCGGGCAGTCGGCGCAGCAACTCGAAATCAAAGGATAGATCGGCCAGAGCGTACTCCTCGGCCAACCGAGCCTGTAACCGACTTCCATCGGAGCGGAGATCCTCTAAAGTGGGCGGAGGGAGATGTAGATCATAAGCCACCACCGCCGGCTCCACCGGCACTGGTAATTCCAACCCCTCGACCTGCATCCGCTGAGCGGCGGTCAACGATTCGAGAGGGACGAGAACCTTGATATCGCCGCACACCCTAACCTGGCAGGCCAAACGGAAACCAAGCGCCAACTCTTTCTCGCTTAAAAACTCTCTCTCTGGCACGCTTAGGGGCGAGACCGCGCCAGATATAACCTGTACCTTACAGCGGCCACATCTACCTTGGCCTCCGCAGAGGGCCACGAGCCCCACCCCGGCTTCTCTCGCTGCCTCTAAAAGGGAGGAGCCCAAGGCAGAATCACATCCCCGACCTAGGGGCTCGAACTCGATATGTGGATCCTCACCTCGCTGACGCCGCTTCATCTATCTTCTCCTCCCTTTATAAAGCGGGCTTCAGTGAATCTGACCGCAACCTCAGATGGCAGCGCAAAAACGCGACTTATTGACCGTTGTGCCAGCCACTCTATATAGATTTTGCACTCCTGTCAAGGATGCGATAGAAAGTCCCACGGACCTCGATACCAGGTGATAAAGAATCTCCTCTTCTGGCATCGTAAAGATGGCATAATCTCTACCGCGAGGTCCCTCCCTCGACACTGGGCTCAGGACGAAGTGTATGCTCACATATTATCACCTCAGAAAATAGAACACGGCTCTTCTAGAAGAGCCGTGAACATAACCCAAGAGCGGAAATTATGGTTTCTAATTTAGATCTTTCTTAGCGGATCGCTTCCTCCGTCTGGGGGTCAAAGAGGTGGATATTATCCATGTTCAACACCGCCTCGATCTCGTCCCCCACCCTAGCCCTGGTCCGGGGATCCACCCGAGCGATGAAACTCTTGCTATCGGTAAGCAAGTAAAGGAAGACCTCGTTCCCCATCAACTCCGTCACATCTACCTTGGCTTTCACCCGCCCCGCGGTGATATTCGGCGGGCAAAACTCCGGGTCGTGTACATCCTCCGGCCGAATGCCGAAGATCACATCTTTCCCTAGGCAGTTCTTCAACTCCTTGGCCCTCTCTGGCGGAACCAGCACCCGAAAACTCTGGGCATCGATATACATCTCCTCTACGCTCCCCACCAGCGTGGCCTCAAAAAAGTTCATGGCTGGACTCCCGATGAAGCCAGCCACGAAGAGGTTGGCTGGGCTCTCATATAGCACCTGGGGGGTGTCCATCTGCTGAAGTACGCCATCCCTCAGAACCGCAATCCGCGTCCCCATGGTCATCGCCTCCATCTGATCGTGCGTCACGTAGATGAAGGTCGTCTCCAACCTTTGATGTAACTTGGAGAGCTCCGCTCGAGCATGAACCCTCAGTTTCGCATCCAGGTTGCTCAAAGGCTCATCCATAAGGAAGACCTGTGGCTCCCGCACAATCGCCCGCCCCACCGCTACCCTTTGCCTCTGCCCACCAGAAAGTTGCTTCGGCTTCCGACCTAACAGCCCCTCAATCCCTAACATGACCGCCGCTTCCTTTACCCTGCGCTCGATCTCTGCCTTGGGCGTCTTACGCAACTTCAACCCGAAGGCCATATTGTCATAGACGCTCATGTGAGGGTAGAGGGCGTAACTCTGGAAAACCATGGCGATATCCCGATCCTTGGGCGGCACGTCGTTAACTAACCGCTCCTCGATGTAGATATTCCCCTCTGTTGGCTCCTCTAAACCGGCCAGGAGACGCAGGGTGGTCGTCTTGCCGCAGCCCGAGGGCCCCAAAAGAACTAGAAACTCCTTGTCCTCAACCTTGATGTCCATGTCGTTGACTGCGACCACATCGCCAAAACATTTGGTCACATGCTCGTAGGTAACACTGGCCATTTTCTCCCCCTGAAGATAATAAACCCTTACACCGCTCTGAAGTGTACCCCAAATCTGCCATTTTAGTCAAGGGTCGATCACATCATGTTTAGTCGAGGTTTTCTGTCCTGACAGGATCCCGTGGGACAGGAGTGCTCATCTCTTCCCTCTATAATCCGTTGTCTCAGTTCATAACCTTCCCTGGCCCTGACGATGCCACGCCCCTCGGCTCTTGGCCTCGAGAAGCCTCCGTGCTAAACTTTTGATGTGCTCTTTGAGGATCATAGGGGCTCACCTCCTAGGTATCTGGGCTGGTCAAACAAACCCAGGATACCACATCAGGGGTCGGTGAGCACTCTCTTATCCCTTGAAAATCCCGATTATTTAACACGCTACTGTTTTCCCGTGATGCGACGGTGGACGGTGAAAAGTTCGACGGGCATCTCCTCCAATTGCAAGGCATCCATTTTCTATACCCCTTAGGACAACCGAATCCTTTGTCCACACCAATTTCCATCTAGCAACCAGGAGGTCGCTGTCAACGAGAGAATGGTACCACTGTTGAAGGGAGCGGCTTGCTATGACTACTCTGGGGAAGTATAATGCGCCTTGGTAGGCCGTAGAACCGTCTCCAAATCTCAGGAGCACCGGGGAGGCACAGAGGTGACCCACTCGAAACCGGATACCCTCCTTCCCTTCATCAAGCAAGCGCGTGCCGAGTTAAAGGAAGCCGACCCCGTGCTTTTGGCGGCTCGAAGTGGCGCCCAGTATAAACGGTTAGATAAGGAAAGGGGAGAGTTGCGGCTCGCCCTCTGGGGCCAAGGTTATCTGGTCATCTACCCCGACTTCATAGCCTATGAAGAGGAGAGCGGGGAGATCTGTTCTTCCTGGAGACAGGCGTTGTTCCTTCACTATCTACGGACCGCCGATGGCCAGCCTTTAGCCGACCGCTGGGTCTCCCTGCGGGAGATCGAGGGGGGGCGGTTCTATCATCAGGCCTTCCAAGGCTACTCTGGCGATAGAGTAGCCAAGCATTTCGGGAACGACATAGAGGGTTTCCGGCGGGCGGCGAAGAAGGCTGGCGGCGAGCGGCGGGACCTAGGCGATGCAGCCTACTCCTTTCTGGCCCTACCCCGAGTGCCTCTGGTTGTAATCTACTGGGAAGGCAACGAGGAGTTCTCCCCTACGGCCCGGGTTCTTTTTGACGCCTCGGCGGGCCACTACCTGCCCGTGGATGGCCTAGCCGTCTTGGGGCGCGAACTGTGTGGCAAGATCATCAGGGCAGCATCCGAAGGAAGGGAAGAGGTTTGAAAGGTGGGAGAGGCCAAAAAACACCCTCCGGTGAAGTTGGTGGTGGGGATGATAGCGGGGCGAAAGCCCCTTTTCGATGCTGCCCAGCGTGAACTGATCGCCCGGTTTGGCCCCCTGGATTACGAGAGCCCCCTCATGCCTTGGGAATTCACCGATTACTACTCTAGGGAACTGGGAGAGAACCTTTTGAGGAAGTTCGTCGCTTTCCAAAGGCTCATCAACCCCCTACGGCTGGCGGAGGTAAAACTGTTCACCAACCAACTAGAGGCCAACTTCTCCGAGGAAGGAGCGCGCCGCATCAACCTCGATCCTGGCTATCTGGATAGCGCTAAACTGGTCTTGGCCACCACGAAGAATCGGGACCACCGCATCTATATCGGGCAAGGCATCTTCGCCGAGGTGACCTTGCACTTTCGGGGCAAAAGTTTCCGGGCCTGGGAGTGGACCTACCCCGACTATGCCACCCCCGAATATATCGCCATCTTCAACGAAATCCGTGCCCTCTACAGGCAGCAGATCTCCTCAGAAGGTAGCGCCTGAAAGCCATAAGCACCAGATGGTAACATTTGACGCCATCTCAATGGGGGCTTGAGCGGGCAAGTCTGGTGTGGTACAATATCTACAGATGATGACCTTGCCCAACATTTAGCAGTTCATTCCCTAGTTGCTGATTGAGGGAGGGGTATGTTGAGAGAGAGCCGACTTTCGTTTGGCGGAAGGAGAAGTGCGCTTTTTTCGTTTCGGGGAGGAGGGTATGGTCAGCGGTAGAAAGGCCTTGCTCACCGCCACCGCTTTAGCCATCGTCCTCTGACGCTTGCTCGCCCCTCCTCCTTTCCACCGGAAGCGGAACCCGTCCCACCGGATTAGTGATGACGAGTTCTGCTTGTCTGTTCAGCCGTGATGTGGGAGAAGGGCGGGAGACTGTCTTTCAGGCTAAGTGCGGTATACGAGCAAATAGGGATAGGAGGGTTACAATGGCCAGGCGAAGATCGACGATGACTGTAATAATCCTAAGTATGGCAGTGATAGTCATGATGGTGCTCAGCACAGGGCAGAGTGGCATAGCCTTCCCAGTTGACCAACCGGTTGAGGCTCTGTTCACCGACGCTGCCCGCCCTGAGAGGGACTTGTCAGACGACCCAACCATCATTCACACCAGGTTCGTCAACGTCAACTTTGACCTACTGGGCGGCACAGGCAGCTCCCCAAAAACCCAGTCGGAAATGGCCAAGGTCCTGTTGTTGAACCTGTTTGAGGCTGTTGTCTTCACCGGTGTTCTTGACCGCGTGGAGTCCAATCCGTCGGGCAGTTTCTCTTGGATCGGCTATCTTGAGGGGGTAGAGTATAGCCAGGTGATCCTGGTGGTGAAAGAGAGGGTGATGGCGGGGAACATCACGCTGCCTGGGGAG
Source organism: Anaerolineales bacterium UBA3082 (assembly GCA_002366595.1). Lineage (GTDB taxonomy): Bacteria > Chloroflexota > Anaerolineae > UBA7937 > UBA7937 > UBA7937. The sequence goes on from DFBK01000021.1 coordinate 25,572, forward strand.
TTCTACCAGGTGCGCTACGTCGGCAACGGTGTGCACGCCATCCATCAAATCGACCAAGGGGCCTTTCCCCCCGAGGCAGAACCGATTCCCGGGGACATCTTCCAGGGAGAGTTGGGCGAGGCTGCCCATACAGCCACGGCCGATGATGGCTCCATAATCGACGTGATGGTGGTCTACACCCCAGCCGCGCGTACGGAGGCGGGAGGCACCACCGACATGGAAAACCTAATCGATCTGGCCGTAGCTGAGACAAACCAATCGTACGATAACAGCGGCATCACCCCACGCTTGAATCTGGTCCACACGGAGGAGGTCTCCTATACAGAATCGGGAGACATGAATGACGATCTGGACCGTCTCATAAACCCCTCGGATGGCTACATGGACAACGTTCACACCCTGCGCGATACCTACTTGGCGGACCTCGTCGACCTGATAGTTGAGACCGCTGACTACTGCGGCCTCGCACACACGATGGGAACCGTCTCTCCTTCTTTCGAGAGCCTTGCCTTCAGTGTGGTAGGGCGCGACTGCGCAACGGGCTACTACAGTTTTGCGCACGAACTGGGGCATAATATGGGGGCCAGGCATGACTGGTATGTCAATGAGGATGTTACACCCTACACGTATTGCCACGGATACGTAAACGTTGCAGATCAATGGCGCACGATCATGGCTTATAACGACAAGTGTGACGATAGCGGCTCTTACTGCACGAGGTTGCAGTACTGGTCGAACCCCGATGTCCCCTACGGGGGAGACCCGATGGGGATATCCGAAGGGACCTCCATAGCCTGCACGACGGGTAATCTGAGCAACCCCCCTTGCGACGCAGACAATAGGAGGACGCTCAACAACACCGCATATACCGTTGCTAACTTCAGATCTGGCCCTAGTCCACGGATCTACCTGCCGCTCACTTTGAAGAACTATTAGCCACTCGGCTCATCGACTACCTTTATTAGCACGAACATCTGCTTCCCGCTCCGGTCCGTAAAGACCTTCTCCACTCGTATCCCTTTGCCCCTCTCGGCCACAAGGGTCTCGAAATAGTCCCACCGCTCGAAGATGGTCTCCTCCGGGCTGTGAAAGATGTATATAGTCCCAGGGTCGGCTAGATGCGGAAACAACCGTTCCCAGAAGCCTACATCTGGCTCTTCCAGGCTCTCGAACCCAAAGACCTCCTGGGGGTCGACCCTTCCCTGGGTGAGAAACAAGATGTTGTTCCTGATCCCCCAGTCCATAGCCACCGTAGGTGCTCCCTCTTCCTCCAAGTAGGGGGCCAATTCGTATATCGCCTCGGTGTAGCCATCGAACCCCCCGGTGCGGGTTAGAGCACGGTGATAGCCGATATCCACCCGCAGGTCGAAAAGGAAAAGAACTGCGGCCACAAGAAGGGCTGCCGGGAGGAAGAGACGCCTCGGCTCCTGGCGTGTCCAGAGGCCTAGAGAGGCGGCCAGAAGGATCTGGGGCAGGGGCAAGAAGATCACATAATGAGCGTACTTCAGGCCAGTGGGGGTGAAGGCGCTGAGGGGTAACATAGTGACCAATATCGTACCCAAGAAAGCGATCTTCGCCCCCCATCCTCGCTCTTTGAATAGGAAAGGGATGATACTTAGAAGAGCCAAGAGGAAGAGGGGGGGATACAAACTATTGGCCCATTCCTCTCCTAGGTACCAGAACTGTCCACCTTGGAGAAGGACTATGAACTGATCGAGGCGGGTGAGAAAGTTAGCCCCAAAAGCCAGGTTATTCACCCCCAAGTAGGAGGTGAATAGATACTTCTGGATTATCTCCACCGTGCCCCTGGTTTGGAAGTTGAAGAGGATAAGGGGGAGAGAACCCAAAGCCAAGAAGAGGAGAGCGAGCGTCCCTTGGGCAGGGGTGAGGAAGCCGGGGAGGGCCCTCTTCCATACCGTTATCAGAAGCCCAGCCAAGAGGAGGCCCGCCAGGAACCAAAGGAAGGAGAACTTAGCGAAGAGACCCAACCCCAAAAGCAGCGAGCCGAGATAAAGGTAGCGAGCCTTCTTTTGGCGATACCAGTGCAGGAAGGCTAAGAGGCTGCCCATGCTAAGAGCGCTGATCACCGAGGTGAGGTAAACCCCTTGACGGCTCCAGAAGATGAAAGAGGGGTGGACGGCCAGGAGGAGGGCTGATAGAGCGGCCACCTTTTCATCGAACATCTCCTGGGCTACGCCATAGGCCAGGACGATGGTGAGAGCGCCTATGATCAGAGCCAGGAGCCGCAAGGAGATAACATTGATCCCCAAGAGGGCGAAGAAGGGGATGACCAGATAGGTGTTCAGGGTCCCCAGATAGTCGTAGATCATCAAGGGGAACGCTCGACCGGCGATCCGGATAGCCGCCCCACGGAAGGGTTCCGTGGGCTGTCCCAGGAGGAGTCGCATCGCCGGGAGCACCTCTTGGGCCTCATCGTAATGGAGGCCTGGCAGACGCAACTGGTATAAGGAAAGGGTGAAGAAAAAGAGCAGCGCAAGGATGAGAGGGAAAATACCGCTTACCCTTTTCCCCACTTCTTATTCCACCAAAAGGCCTATTTCAGCCACCAGGCTCTCGTAGTTCCAGCCGGAGGCGTAGATCTGAACGGATCTGATATAGAAGGGTGGAGGCTCGAGGATCTCCAGGAGGTTAGTCCCCTCGTAGGGGTACCAGACCCCACATCTTATCTCCTCCCCGTTCAAGGTGGGGTTATTCTGGACGTTCTGGCAATAGAAGCCGTGATACCAGTGAGCGACGCTCCCGTACTCGTCCTCATAGTCGATGCGCACGATAACCGGGTACTCAGAACTGAGATAGCCACCACCCCCTAGGCTGTGGGAGTTCACCCTCACATCTAGGCGGAGTTGAAGGGAGAGGTAATCGGAGACATCTTGATTCACCTCTTGGGTGATGCCTGCCTCGGTATGAACGCCTTCCTCCCCTCGGCGGAAGAGCCTCAGAACCTCTCTTCCCTCAAGGGTAGTTAGTTCAGCCTCCCCTCCTTCCACCCCCTCCTGGCCCGAGGTGGAGTAGGTGCGCCATCCGGAGAGACCACGGCTGAAATCGCCATTGATGATCAGGTTGCGCGCCGCGGGCAAAAGATCCGAAGGCCTCTCCTCGAGAGCCACCACCACCCTCTTACCAGGCGGCAGGATGGTCCTCTGGCCTTCTGCTTCCACGGTAGCCTCCCCCCTTCGCACCGCTATCTCGGAAGCCTCGTTGCTCACCACCACCGAATAACTCCCCTCGCTCAAGGAGATTTGGCTATGGGGGGTCTTCAGTTGCCAATCCGTGGGGCGGCTAGTAGGGAGAGCAGGGCCCACCCTAATCCGTCCTGCGTTTTGCTCCAGGGCGATCTCGTTGGGCCGGGGGCTCAAGCCAAAAGAGGGAGAGCGCGCCTTGACGAGGCGGACCTCGCTGTTCGGGAAGATGGTGACCCGGCTATCTTCGAAGAAGGTCAAGAGGGCCTTGGAGTTGGCATCTGTGCGGATTACGCTCCCCTCAGGGACCTTCCTCTCGCTGGTCACTCCTACGTCGGGAGGGAAACCCTTGTCTCTCATCAGGACGGTGCCACTTATCACCTTTAAGGTCGCCTCATGGGAATCTTCGGCGTTTATGATCCACCAACGGATGGTGAGGGGAATAGCCACCGCCAAAGCGCAGAAGAGGAAGAAGGAAACCAAAAGGATCGCCCAGGCGAATTTCTGCGGGTCTCTTCTCACCGGTACCGCACCTCGAAGGAGGAGAATTCGCCGCTGGGCTCGCTCCACTCCAGATCTATCTTCCCCACGCTAGCCGATGAGGGCCCAACGTAAAGTTGTTTTAGTAGGCTCTCCAACGTTTCCCTATCCCCCTCCGCTACCACCTCCACATTCCCGTTCCAAAGGTTGCGTACGTAGCCTAACAGAGCCAACCGCATAGCGTGGGTTCGGGTGAAGTCGCGGAAGAAGACCCCTTGCACTCGACCGTGGATAATGGCTCGCATCCGTGCTCGTTCCGACACTCGAACCTCCACATTTACCGACTCCCCTCTATTATATGAATAGTTGCAATTGACAGATATTGATAGGCGGATAGTTTCCGGTCTTATCTACCACCACCAAGCGGAGGGAATAGATCCCCGGAGAGAGGCCGGAGGTATTCCAAGTTGCCAGATATCTGTTAATAGTTCGGTCTTTACCCTCTCCTATCCAATGCCAATCCGTCTCTGCGGGGTTGGCTCCCATAGCGAACTCGACTTTATAGTACCAGAAGTCAGCCATATCCACCGTTCCCCATATCTCCACCATCCCCTCCAAGTGGGCTCCTGGCCTCGGCGCGGTGATCTGTGCATGAGGGTTGGGACAGGTCGGTGGGGGAAGCGAAGGGGTAGGGGTAGGGCTGGGAGTTAGCGTCTCCTCAGGGGTCGGGGTGGGGCGCGGCGGCCGAATTGGCGTAGGGGATGGCTGGCTCGCGGTGGGCGTGGGCGTGGCCGGTGGTATGATACTGGTGAGCGTGGGTAGGGGGAGAGGGGTTCGAACACTGGTCTCTGGGGAGAGATCCATCCGCGGCACAAGGGATAGATCTATGAAGGCCGTCGCTCCTGCCACTAGAAGAACGGCTACCATGAGCCCAAAAACCCGTCGCGCCCTGGAGGTGGCGGCCTCTCTTTCCAGAGTGAAGAGGGAAGCGT
>DFBK01000022.1:0-13090 GCA_002366595.1 Anaerolineales bacterium UBA3082
GAAGGGGGCCAACACCAAAGCGGGGATAGCCACCCCGATGACGGCGATAAAGGTGGCCAGGTAATCTATCCAGGAATTCTGTTTGAGGGCCGCTAAGATGCCCAAGGGGATACCCATGACCACCGCCAAGGCTACAGACATCGCGCCCAATTGAAAGGAGACGGGGAAGTTATCGCGCACGATATCGTTGACCATGCGCCCTCTCTCCCTCATACTGGGGCCCATATCGAGATGGAGAAGGTCCCACAGGTAGCGGCCATACTGTTTCAAGAGCGGCTCATCCAGATGATATTTCCTCTCCAGGTTGGCCACCACCGAAGCCGGAAGGCTCTTATCCCCTACGAAATCGAAGGGCCCCCCGGGGATGGCTCTCATCAGAGCGAAGACGACGAAGGTTAGGGCTATGAGTACCGGGATGGAAACCAGAAGCCGCCGCACTATATACCTCAACATCGTATATCTTTGCTCCTAACTTGTAATAAATAGATAATTCCAAGGGGCAGTCATGGGGCCTGGCGGCCCCATGACTGCAAAACTAACCCTACTCCAAACCTAGGGCTGCCTTCTTCGCCTCCCAGTCCAGGACCCACTTATCCATGTGGACAGTGCCACCTGCTGGGTTGACGGGGTGCTCGGTCAGGTAGGGCTTGAACATGTTGACCCGGGTGTAGTAGTAGATGGGAGCGATGGCCATATTCTCATCGATGAGGAGATGCTCAGCCCGGTTGTAGAGGGCTGCTCTCTTCTCCAGATCTTGCTCCCCAAGCGCCTCCTCGACAGCAGCATCGAACTCGTCGTTGAAGAATTTGGCGTAGTTCTGAGTGCTCTTGGAGTTGAAGACGTCACCTACCCAGTTGGCCTCATCGGGGTAGTCAGCGCACCAGCCAAGGCGATAGATCTGGGGCTTGTCCTCATCCGGCGAGTCGGGCAGGAGCATGTTGAGGTAGGCACTCCACTCCATGGTCTCGATCTTGACGGTGCAGCCCAGGTTCTCCCGCCACATCTCCTGGATCGCCTGAGCGATGAGGGCATGGCCTTCGGAGATGTTGTGCATCAAGATAACCTCGGGGAAGCCTTCGCAGTTGGGGTAGCCGGCCTCGGCCAAGAACTCCTGGGCTTTCGCCTTCCCTTCTGCGATATCCAAGAGGTAAGGGGCGATGGTCATATCGTCAACCGGCGCGCCCCAGATGCCAGGGCAGGCGAAGGTGTGGGCCGGCAACTGCCCACCCTTGAGGACGTTATCGATGAGGGCCTGGCTGTCGATGGCCGCCGCGAACGCCTTCCGCACCAGCACATTGTCAAAGGGCGGCTTGGTGGTCACGAAGCCGTAGTAGTAGGTGCAGAGGCGCGGCTCGATGCTCAACTCCTTGCTCAGCGCCGGGTCAGCCCTAACCCGGTCCATATCCGGCAGAGGCACGCCCCAGCCCGGGTCGGCCATAATGTCAAGTTCCCCCGCCTCATAGAGGGCGAAGGCGGTCGAGGTTTCCATGATCACCGGGCCGTTGATGGCTTCGATCTGCACCTGGTCAGCGTCGTAGTAATAGGGATTCTTCTTGAACCTCAACATGGCCCCGTGGGACCACTCAGTCAGAACATAGGGGCCGTTGCTCACCAGGTTGCCAGGCATGACCCAATCCTCGCCGAACTCCTCGATGGTGGCCTGGGGCATGGGCCGCATTACCCACATGCTGGCCACCGCGGGGAAGAAGGCCGCCGACTGGGTGAGGGTGACCTCCACCGTGTAGTCATCGAGGGCCTTGATCCCCACCCCGTCGATGAGGGCCTGTAACTCCTCCTCGCTGAGTTCGTCGGGATCGGCGGTGTTGAGATCCTCTCCCCCCTCGATGAGGTATAGGACATAGGCGTAGGGAGAGCCGGTGCGTGGATCCAAGGTGCGCTTGGTGCCATAGACCACATCGTGAGCGGTGACCGGCCCCACCTCCTCTACCGTATCGATGCGGATGTCGTAGTGCACCCACTTGGCATCATCCCTCATGGAGAAAGTGTAGACCAGGCCGTCTGCGGAGACCTCCCATGTCGCCAACTCCGGTATAGCCTCCACCGTCACATCGTCCAGGTCGGTGAGGGCCAGGTAGAGCTGCTCATCCGCCCAGATGGAGGTGGTATCACTCCCCAGAGCCGGGTCCAGAGTAGGAGGATCAGTCCCGAAATGTAGATCCAAGGTGATGGGCTCCTCTGCAGTCGGCGCAGCCGCTGGTGCACAGGCTACTACCACCATCGCTACCAAGACAATGACACCCAAAACCCATACCCAACGCAACTTGCTAGACATCTTTCCTCTCTCCTCCTTTCAAGATAAAAGGTACTTCCTGCCTCATCTGATAATCGCCTCTCTCCCTCACCCCCTTTCTAAATATAGTCTCCTTCCTCCTCGAAGTGGAATCGACCCCAGGCTTCCGAAATAGTATACAAAGGAAAGCCCCTAAAAGTTCATCACTATTTTATTACACACTGTATATCTTGTCAAGCCCCTAAACGCGCCAACAAGCCACCCAGTGCCCTCTCCCTACATCTTTGAACTCTGGCTCCTTCTCCTTGCAGATCTCCATCACCACCGGACAACGGGTTGAGAAGTTGCAGCCCACCGGGGGGTGGGCCGGGCTGGGCACATCGCCGATGAGGATTATCCGCTCCCTCTTCTCCTCCACCAGGGGATCAGGGATGGGAACCGCAGAAAGGAGAGCCTGGGTATAGGGGTTAAGAGGGTTCCGGTAAAGTTCATCTCTATCGGTGAGTTCCAGGATCTTCCCCAGGTACATCACCGCTACTCGGTCGCTGATATGCCGTACTACGCTCAGATCGTGGGCGATGAAAAGATAGGTGAGGTTGAATTCCTCCTGAAGTTCCTCTAAGAGGTTGATGATCTGGGCCTGGATAGATACATCTAAGGCAGAGATCGGCTCATCGCAGACTATGAAGTCCGGATTAACCGCCAAGGCTCTAGCCACGCCGATCCTCTGTCTCTGCCCCCCGCTGAACTCGTGAGGGTAACGGTTGACGAAGTAGGGGTTCATCTTCACCACGCGGAGGAGTTCCTGCACCCTCTCCTTCCGCTCCTTCCTACCCCCTAACTTATGCACCTCCAAGGGCTCGCCGATGATGCTTCCCACCGTCATACGAGGGTTCAAGGAAGCGTAAGGGTCCTGGAAGATCATCTGCATCCTCCGGCGCATGTGCCGCAACCGCTCCCCCTTCATCTTGGTGAGATCCTCTCCCTCAAAGAGGACCTCCCCCGCTGTGGGTCGGTAGAGTTGCAAGATGGTCCGGCCTACGGTCGTCTTCCCACAACCGCTCTCCCCCACCAAGCCTAGCGTCTCTCCTCGGCGGATAAACAAACTGACCCCATCCACAGCCTTTATATCCCCCCCATGTCGTTGAATAATGATACCACGCGTGATGGGGAACCACATCTTCAAATCTTTGACCTCGATGAGGATCTCGTCTTTTCCCCCGGCATCCTGTCCCTTCCCTGCGGGATCCCGAGGGACGGGATCCTGTAAGGATAAGGATAAGGAGACTACCACTCCACTCCCCCTTTCGTCACATCTACCCAGCAGGCGATCTCATGGCCTGCAACTATCTCCTTCAGGGTAGGGCGTTCCTCTTGGCAGCGATCGAGCCGATACGCACAACGAGCGTAGAAGGGACAACCGGGCGGCAAGGCTATGAGATCGGGGGGCAGGCCCTCGATGGTCGTTAGTTTCTCCTTCCGCACCTGATCGACCCGGGGAACGGAGCCCAGAAGCCCCAGGGTATAAGGGTGTCTAGGGTCTCCATATAACTCCTTCACCCCCGCCGACTCGACGAAGAAGCCCGCATACATCACCTTCACTCTCTCTGCTATGCCAGCGATGATCCCCAAGTCATGGGTGATCCAGATGACCGCCATCCCGAACTCATCTTTCAGTCGCTTCACCAGATCGATAAATTGGGCCTGGATGGTAACATCCAAAGCGGTGGTCGGCTCATCGGCGATGAGGATACCAGGGTTGCAGGAGAGAGCCATGGCGATCATCACCCGTTGTCGCATCCCTCCACTAAACTGATGGGGGTAGTCGTCGATGCGATCTTTCGCCTCTGGAATCCCTACCATATCCAACAGTTCGATGGTTCGCTCCCGCGCCTGTTCCTTACTCATCCCCAAATGGAGCATCATCGCTTCGCTCACTTGCTGATTGATAGTCAGAACCGGGTTGAGGGAGGTCATAGGATCCTGGAAGATCATCGCTATCTTGTTGCCCCTGACGCGACGTACCCCGTCCTCGCTGATCTTCAAGAGATCCTTCCCGTCGAAGAGCACCTCACCGCCCACGATCTTCCCCGGAGGCTGGGGGATGAGGCGCATGATGGAGAGCACCGAAACGCTTTTGCCACAGCCACTCTCCCCCACAATGCCCAGTGTCTCGCCTTCGTTCAAAAGGTAGGAGATCCCGTTTACAGCGTTAACCACCCCGTCTTGGGTGAAAAACTGGGTCCTCAGATCCTTTACCTCCAGTAAGGCGGCCACTGAACATCCTCCTTTTATATCCTCGCCCCTCTCCTGGTTTGAAATCCGATTATTGCAATTTGAGAATTAAAAGAACATAGAGGCCAGGGCGCAGCAGAGATGGAGATCACCACCGAGGCTGGTGTGGACGGCTTCTCGGCCCAAACCCCCGCCTCATCCAGGCGAAAGCGCAAGAAGAGGAGAACCGCCTGGACCGGGGAGAGGACCTCCCTTAGCCACGCACTGACTTTGCTTCTCCAGGGCAAAGGCCTAACTTCCCCCGAAGAAACCCCCTCTGCAAGCCTGGCCTCTATAGCCTCCCAAATACGGGGGGGAGGATCCTCATCAGGTACGAGATCCTGCATCGACCAGGCTAAAAGAAGATCCAGTTCGTCAATTTGCTCTTGCATCTCGCCCCCTCGCGAGTCCCGCTTCCCTTGCGCACACCTCTACGAAGATGACAATTCATATACCTCTCTCAGTACCGCTCCCTCGTTGGCCAACTCTTTCTTCAGCGTCTTTCTCGCATGGTGGAGTCGAGACTTCACTGTCCCCACCGGACATTCCAGAATGTAGGCTATCTCCGTCAAACTAAAGCCCTGGAGATAGAAGAGTATCACCACCAGGCGGTGATGTATGTTTAGAGAGTTGATCGCCTCGTGCAGTCTCTGATGCAACTCCTTCCTCTCATAAGCATCCTCTGGCGAAAGTTGGGGGGCCGCCACCAGCCGATCTATCATCTCCTCCATAGAAAGGAGCCAAGGACGCCGCTTCACCACCCAATTGTAACTCAAATTCACCACAATGCGGTGCAAAAATGGCCCTAAAGGAGTAGAGCAATCGATGCGGGGCAGGCAATGATATACCTTAAGGAAACAATCCTGCAATATCTCCTCGGCAGCGCCTTGGTCATCGGTTATAGCCAGAGCGGTGCGGAAAAGCCTCCTCTTGTACCTGTCATAAAGGAGGGCAAACGCTTCCGAATCGCCTTCTCGGATTCTAGAAACGAGTTCGGCGTCCTGGTTCATCTCTCATCCGCTTTGGACGCTTCCCTCTCCACATATACACAATATGGAGAGGATAAAGGTTCACTATTAACATTCTAAGAGGAAAGACCCCCGTTGTCAATCCCCCTTTTTCCATCTCAGGTTGGGCCTCCGGGCGGCGGTTACTTCATCGAGACGGCTGACGGGCGTCTTATGAGGTGCCGAATGCAGGGAATCTGGCTCCTCCTTCGCCTCCCGAGCGATCTCCTTCATGGTGGCTAGGAAGCCCTCCAATGTCTCCAGGCTCTCCGTCTCCGTGGGCTCGATCATAAGGGCTTCCTCCACGATCAAGGGGAAGTAGATAGTTGGGGGGTGGAAGCCGAAATCGATGAGTCGCTTAGCGATATCTAGAGTATGGACGCCGATCTCCTTCTGCCATTTGCCGGAGAATACACATTCGTGGAGGCAAGGTCTATCGTAGGGCAAATAATAGTGGCCCTTCAGTTGGCTCAGAAGGTAGTTGGCGTTGAGCACCGCGTCTTCGCTTACCTCTCGCAAGCCATCACCACCCAAGGATCGGATATAGGCGTAGGCCTTCACCATCACCCCGAAGTTGCCATAGAAGGAACCCACCTTCCCGATGGACAAAGGACGGTCATAATCCAGGTAGTATCTCGCTCCCTCACTCGTCTCTCTCTTGGCCACCAAGGGGAGGGGCAAGAAGGGAGCCAGATCCTCACTCACCGCCGTGGCCCCGGCCCCTGGGCCTCCCCCACCATGCGGGGTACTGAAGGTCTTATGCAGGTTGTAATGGAGGATATCCATCCCCAGTTCTCCTGGCTTGGCGATGCCCAAGAGAGCGTTCATATTGGCCCCATCGCAGTAGATGAGGGCTCCCACACTATGGATGATCTCCGCCACCTCCAAGATCCGCTCCTCGAAGAGGCCCAGGGTGTTGGGGTTGGTGAACATCAAAGCCGCTACCGACTCATCGGCTCTATCCCGTAAAATATCGGCATCTATATTCCCTCGCCCATCGGAGGGGATAGTCATCACTCGGTAGCCACACATAGCCGCCGAAGCCGGATTGGTACCGTGGGCCGAGTCTGGGATCAAGACCACCTTCCGCTTTCCATCATGGCGGTTTTGGTGGTAGGCCCGCACCATAAGCATCCCCGTCAACTCCCCATGGGCCCCCGCCGCTGGTTGGAGGCTTACCGCCGGTAGCCCCGCTATCTCCGCTAAGTATTCTTGCAACTCGTACATCAGTCGCAAAGCCCCTTGCACTAACCCCTCATCCTGATAGGGGTGGATATGGGCAAATCCAGGTAAGCGGGCCATCTCCTCATTGACCTTAGGGTTATACTTCATGGTGCAAGAACCCAGGGGGTAGAACCCTGTGTCTACCGAGAAGTTGAGTTGGGAGAGACGGGTGAAATGTTTAACCACACCCCTCTCACTCACCTCGGGAAGGGAAAGCGCATCCCGAACCCGATCTTCCGGTAGCGGTGTTTGGGGGACATCACACGCCGGCAAGGAGAATCCGGTTCGTCCCGGCGAACTGATTTCGAAAAGTAGAGGCTCATCCATACTACAACCCTCCTAACACCCTTTGAGCAGCAACCAACCCCGCTCCCAACTCAAACCTGTAGCCGGAGGCCTGAAGTGCCCCTTCGATGGCTCCTACCGTAGCCAATATATGGCTACCGGTGACACCACCCATATGCCCCACCCTGAAATAGCACTCTTTGATTTGAGGGTGCAAGCCACCGGCCACGACAACGCCCCGCTCTCTTATCTCGCCTAGAAGTTCCTTGCCTACCCCCTGCGGGTAGTAGATAGCGCTCATGGTGTGGGCTGCCACCTCCAAGGTAGGCACCTGCTTCAACCCTAAAGCGGTCATAGCCGCCTTGAAGGCCTCGCTTATGGTCCTATGGCGTCGAAATCGGGCCTCCATCCCCTGGCCCAGGATCTCGTCCAGGCTCTCCCCAAGGGCGTATATGAGGTTGACAGGTGGGGTGCCGAAATAACTCGCTTTCCGGGCCTCATACGCCTCCATGATGGGCAGCCAATTGGCGAAATCGGCATAATAGTTGGCCACAGGGGTACGGCGCTTCCAGAAAAGATCTAAGGCTCGGGGACCAACCATCAGGATAGCCAAGCCAGGCGGGACCCCCAAAGCTTTCTGAGAAGCGGTGAGACAGATATCGATCCTCCACTCTTCCTGACGGAACTCCTCGCCCCCCATGGCGCAGACGCCATCAACCACGCTCAAAGCACCATACCGGTGGGCCAGGCCTCCCAAAGAGGCCACATCGACCAACACCCCAGTAGAGGTATCGACATGGGTAGCCAGGAGCATCTTATACCTGGCACCCCTCAGAATCCTCTCCACCTCTTCCAAGGAAGGGACACCCCCTAGTTTGGCTCCCACCTGGGTCACACGAGCGCCGTACCGCTCACAGATGGAGGCGAAACGGTGGCTGAAGTAACCGGTATCGACCACAAGCACCCTATCTCGTGGCTCGATGAGGTTAGCCGCCGCCATCTCCATAGCCAGGGTCCCTGAACCAGCCACCACGAAGGGCTGGCCTTCTTTAGTCAGGAAAACCTCCCTTAGCCTCTCCAATGAGTGGCCGAAAACCTCTATGAAGTCAGGGGAGATATGACTGGGGGTCTTGGTAGCCATGGCCTGGAGCACGGCCGGCCCAAACTCCACAGGGCCGGGGATCATCAAGAGTTCATTCATCTCATCTCCCCCAGCGCCCTGACCAAGGCATCGATCTCCTCCTTAGGGTTCATCTCCGTCACGCAAAAGAGCAACCCATCGGCTAATTCCGGGTAATCGCGCCCCAAGTCGTAACCGCCGACGATACCCCTCTCCCACAATTTTGCGTTCACCTCCCCAGGAGAAAGAGGTGTCTTCACCATGAACTCCTTGAAAAACTCACCGAAGGGGAGTGCGAACCCTGGAAGACCCTCTATCTGACGAGCCGCATAATGAGCCTTATGGAAACAGAGTTCCGCCACCTGGCGCAGCCCTTGCTTCCCCATGACCGCCAGATAGACAGTGGCCGCTAGAGCGACTAACGCCTCATTAGAGCAGATATTAGAAGTGGCCTTCTCCCGGCGGATATGCTGCTCCCGGGTTTGGAGGGTGAGCACGAACCCTCGGCGCCCCTGGGTATCGGTAGTCATCCCTGCCAAACGTCCCGGAAGTTGACGCACATATTCCTGGCGACAGGCCAAGAAGCCGAGATACGGCCCTCCGAAACTCAAAGGGTTCCCCAACCCCTGGCCTTCTCCCACCACCAGATCGGCCCCTTCCTCCCCTGGAGGGCGGAAAAGCCCCAGAGCGATGGGGTCCACGCAAGCCACGAGAAGAGCGCCAAAGCGGTGGGCCAATTCGCTAGCCGAGGATAAATCCTCTAGGCAACCCAAGAAGTTCGGATGCTGGACGATGAGACAACCGGAATCGGAGGATAGGGTCTCTCTTGCAGAAGCCAAGTCCACTCGGCCCTGGCCGTCGTACCCCACCTCCCTTATGGGCAGCCCCAGGCCTTGAGTATAGGTTCGAAGCACCTGGCGGTAGGTTGGATGGACGTTTCGGGCTACAACTAACTCCTCGCGGCGGGTGATACGCGCAGCCATGAGGGCTGCCTCCGCCATGGCTGAAGCCCCATCATAGAGGGAGGCGTTAGTCACATCCATGCCTGTGAGTTCACAGATCATGCTCTGATACTCATAGATGGCGGTCAAGGTCCCTTGGCTGGCCTCCGGTTGATAGGGGGTATAGGCGGTATAGAACTCCCCCCGCCGTAGAACGTGATCCACCACCGCAGGGATGAAATGACGGTAAGCCCCAGCACCCAAGAAGCAAGAGTGGTGGTCTAGATCCGCGTTCTCTTCCGCCAACCCTCTGAGGAGCCGCACCACCTCCATCTCCGAGAGAGCAGAGGGGAGATCAAGAGAGGGGTAGCGACTTTCCTCGGGTACAACTTCAAAGAGCCTATCGATAGAATCGACGCCGATGGCCTCAAGCATCCTCTTCCGGCCGGAATCGGTATGCGGCAGGTAACTCATGGGCAGCCTCCTTCACCCTTCTTGCGAGGGACCTTTGTGGCTCAAAGGTCCCCCCTCCATGATCGAACAGATGGACTCCCACTCCTCTTTGAACCCCTCACTCATCACCCCCCTTAGTCGAGCCCCTCCAGGTACTCCTCGTACTGCTTAGCAGTCAAGAGGTTGTCCAGTTCGGAGGTATCTGAAGGCTCAATTTTTATCATCCAGCCCTTTCCATAGGGATCTTCGTTGATGAACTCGGGATGGTCACTCAATCCCTTGTTCACCTCCATTACCTCCCCACTGAGAGGCGCATAGAGGTCCGAGGCCGCTTTCACCGACTCCACCACCCCGAAGGGTTCAAACTGGGTCAAGTTCTCTTCGAGAGGCGGTAACTCCACATAGACTATATCGCCCAACTGGTCTTGGGCGTGATCGGTGATCCCGAAAGTGGCGAGCCCCCCCTCGAGCCTCACCCACTCGTGCTCTTTGGTATATCTGCAACCCTTGGGAATCATCCCACCCTCCTTTCCCTCTGATAAAATGGGAGCCTAACTACCCGCGCCCGGCGAGGTTTCCCGTGGATCAGCACCTCTAGTTCCGTGCCCTCTTCGGTATAGGGGCGCTGAACGTATCCCATAGCGACGGGGCGATTAAAGGTAGGGGAGTATGTGCCGCTGGTTACTCCTCCTATCTCTTTACCTTTAAGAAGCATAGGGTACCCTTGCCTGGGTATCCCTGCTTCCTCCATAGCCAAGCCAATGAGCCCGCGTTTTAAGCCCTCCTCCCTCTGGTGCAGCAGGGCCTCTCTCCCCACAAAATCCCCCTTCTCGAAATTCACAAAGCGAGTGAGCCCTGCCTCCAATGGGGTGGTCATCTCATCCAACTCGTGGCCATAGAGGGGCATAGCCGCCTCCAAGCGTAAAGTATCCCTGGCTCCCAGTCCTACGGGGACCAGGCCATCCTCCTCGCCCACCTCCAGGATCCTACGCCATAAGGCTGGGGCTGCCTCCCAGGGCACGAACAACTCAAAGCCATCCTCCCCCGTGTAGCCCGTGCGGGAGATGAGCGCCTCCACCCCCTCCACTTGGCCCTCCTTAAAATGATAGTAAGACAAGGAGGAGAGGTCAACGGTGGTCAAACGGCTAAGGATGTCCTGGGACCTTGGGCCTTGAAGGGAGAGAAGCGCCGTATCCATGGAGAGATCCACCAACTCTGCGTCCGGCTCCAAACCCGAGAGCCACCGGTAGTCTTTCTCTGTATTAGCGGCGTTCACAACCAAAAGGTAGTGCTCCTCCCCTCGCCCATACACCAAGAGATCATCGATGATACCCCCTTTATGATTGCAAAGGAGGGTATACTGGGCCTGACCTATCGCCAAACGGGAGGCATCATTGGTCAGCGCCCGCTGTAAGAAACGGAGTGCCCCTTTGCCCCGTACCTCTATCTCCCCCATATGGGATATATCGAAGAGTCCCGCTCGCTCCCGCACGGCACGGTGCTCCTCCAGGATGCTCGTATATCGCACCGGCATCGACCAACCGCCGAATTCCACCATCCGCGCTCCCAACGCTAGATGGGCTTCGCATAAAGGTGTCCTCTTCATTCGCCTCCTCCAGAGCGTTGTATTAATAGGGGCAAAAGATCGCCCCCACCTCTTGCCTACTTCGGCCAGAACCTCTCCTAAACGTCACCCGGAGAGGTGAAAGTTGTAATATCCAGATCCTTGGCCTCACCGTAGGTCACTAGAGTTGCGCCCAGTTGCATCCCATAGATAAAACCGGATACATGGCACAAAAAACTCTGCCACATAGCCCAAGGGTGCCCCTTACTCGAAGTCGAACCTATCGCCCACCTTATAACCAGCCCGACAACCGGGCTTCGCTTCCGTCACCTCTTTCCCCAAGCGCTCCCCTATTTCAGGGGATGACCAGCCTCTGTCCCATGTAGATGATATAAGGAGAGGTGAGGCCGTTGGCCTCAGCCAGGACCTCCACGGATGTACCGTAAGCCTGGGCGATAGAGAAAAGGGTATCGCCGTACTGCACTACGTACACCTGACCAGCGACTGGCGTTACCTCCCCAGCCTCAGGGATAACGAGTTCTTCCTCCACATAGATGAGGTAAGGGTAGGTAAGCCCATTAGCCTCGGCCAGCGCTTCCCAAGATACCCCATAGGCCTGAGCGATGGAGAAGAGGGTCTCTCCAAAGGAAACGATATGGACCGTCACTTGTGGGGTGGCGGTGGGTGAAGGGGTAGGGGTCGCTTCCAGCGTGGCTGTAGGGGTGGGAGAGGCAGGCAGTGGTGTCTCCGTGGCTTGGGGAGTGGTGGTAGGGATGCTCACCGGCTCGGTAGCCTGGGGGAGGATAACCGTGGGCTTGGGCCGTTGACAGCCCGCCATCAAGGCCACAAGCAAGACCAGTAGTAGGAGAAGATACTTTCTCATTGAAACCTCCTTGTCTTCGCTGCTTCGATCCAGCGCGCTAGCGCAGCGAGACCATCTGCCAGCGCAATCAAGATAATCATAGCCAAGATACTAGTACCCACCTTATGGTATTCCAGCTCTCTGGTCCACCGCCACCACAACCCGCCAATGCCCCCACCTCCCACGACGCCGATGATCACCGCATTTCGGATGTTAGCCTGCCATTGCTCCGTAATTGCTCTAACGATGACTCGACCAGCGAGTCGGAAGTTATCGATGACACCTTTCGCCCAGGAAGAGGTGTCCACCGAAGAGGCCCTTCCTGTCCCCTCTCCTAGGTCTCGGATCAAGAACCAAGCGAAAGTCCCCCCGCCAGAGACCGCCAAAGCCGCGATCCCAGCCTCCAGGCCGAGACCGAAGATAACTGTGGTAAAGAGTGCTAAGATCAGGGCTGGTATGACCTGGAGACCGTAGGCGAAGGGCCACATCAGAATTCGCCCCGCCCTCCCCAGAGCCGTCGCTACAAGGGCCAAAGGAAGAGCCAAGAGGAGGCCGCCGATGGTTCCAAATACCGCCATCTCTAGAGTCCATACGCTCCCCTTCAAAACCCACCCAAGGGTCTCTGAATCCAAAACCGGGTGGCGCATCTTCCAAAGCATCGGCCTCACATCCGCTATGTTTGCAGGCCCGATTAACACTATCGCCAGGCCAAACCAGACGAGAACAACGACCAGCCCCGCGAACAAAAACGCTCCCTTCACAAAGACCCGACCCTCCACGGCTTCCTCCTGCAACGCCTTTATGACTCTACTTTCTCCACCTCTCGTTCAAAAGCCTGATACGCCTCCTCCCCGTAGAGGACGAAGACCACCTCCTCCAAAGAGGTCTCTCCGGCCAAATCTTCCCGCACCTCTTCTGCCATGATCCTGGCAGCCTTCGAGTAGGGGATTCTCCCCACCCCGGTGCCCAGGGCGGGAAAGGCTATGCTCTTCAGGCCCAGTTCCTCGGCTCGGAGGAGGCTGTTTTTGGTCGCCGCTCGGATCTTCTCCTCATCGGTGACTAGATCGGGCCCCATCACCGCAGCGTGGATCACGTACCTACAAGATAAC
>DFBK01000022.1:13141-14960 GCA_002366595.1 Anaerolineales bacterium UBA3082
GCCACCCCACCTCCCATCCAGAGGGAACTGTTGGCTGCATTGACGATCGCTTCCGTCTCCTCACGGGTGATATCCCCTTGACGGAGGGTAATTCTAGCCATCCCTACCTATCCTTCTCCTCCATATCGATGAGAACCTGGGCCACAGCATCGATGGCTACCCGCTGCTTGCGGTAGAGATCCGACTCGCTCATGGCCAAACGCTGGGCGATGTCCCTCACCCGCCAGCCACGGATGAACTTCATCTCCAGGATGTTGTAGAGTACCCACCCTTTGGCGGCGAGGCTCCTTTCCTCCTCTGGAGGCTTTAGGGCCTCGATAGCCCCCCGTAGGACCGAACGGAGAGCCTTGGTAGGAACATATCCGTTCTCCGTCAGGGCCCTCTGCACTATCCCCATCTTGAGGAGAGGACTCTCTAAGAGATTGGGGCCTCCCCAATAGTGAGCGAGGGCCTCTTTCACCACCTTATTGAAATCGGGAGCGTAGATGGGGCTCTCCTCTGGCGGAAAGACGGCGGAACCCACATAGCGGGGCGTGCTTCGCCAACGTTGGATCGACCGGATCTCTGGCGCGATCTGGTGCAGTACCGCAAAGACCCCTTGCTGCAACTGTCGGTCTTCCAAGGCCAACTCCACTTGGCGAACCAGCATCTGCACCGTCTCCTCCTCCCTCTCCGTCAACTCCTCCTGCCTCGCCTCTACACCCAGGACCCCTAGTATACCCTCCCGCGACTTCGTGCGCAAGGGAAGGAGCCAAAAGCCTTCCTTATCCATAAAGCCCTGGCTTTCCCCTTCCTCAAGGGGTAAGGCGAGCAACCCATTTGCATCCTCCAAGAAGGCATCGACACCCTTTCGGGTGCCACAGAACGCCTCCAAATGGGGTCCGTCTTCCCCAGGCGTGACTACGAAACCGGTACGAACCCGCAAAAGATCGCAGAGAGCGGCAAGGATATTTTGCAAGAGTTCTTGCAGGTCGGTGGTGGTAAGGAGCCGATCCTCTAACTCCCGTATCCGAGCCACCTCCGCCCTATCCCGGCGGTAGACCAGAAGATCGATGAGCGGCCTGGCGGCGCTGATAGTGACCTGTAGGAGGACGATACCCACCACGGTAGTGAAGATGAGAACCGTATCTCGAGGAAGACCCAGGATGCTCTCCACCCGGGGTATCACCAGCATCAAGATGAGAAGGCAACTTCCCACCAAAGGGCCCCGCAGGAGGTAGTTTATAAGACTCCGCTTCACCACCCGTTCGGGCATCAAGACCCCATGATAGGCCACGCTGTATCCCATTATCACCGTCATAAGCGCGATCCCCGCGCTCCCTACCAGGGATAAGGAGAGAAGAAAGGTGGGTGAGAGGCGAGTAGGGAGGCTAGCAAAAAGAAGGTAGGGAAAGGCGCCCAAGGCGGGAGCGACGAAGGAGATAGTCAGGTAGGTCATCCGCCGTCGGGAAGCCGGAGTGAGGGTTCGGTGGCGGGCTCGAAGGGTGTTCAGAAACCCCC
This sequence comes from Anaerolineales bacterium UBA3082, assembly GCA_002366595.1. GTDB lineage: Bacteria > Chloroflexota > Anaerolineae > UBA7937 > UBA7937 > UBA7937. The sequence continues at coordinate 14,642 of DFBK01000022.1, forward strand.
AACCAGCCACCAGGAAGAAATAGAAGGCGAAAGCCCAGAAGAGAGGCCCAGCCCTGAAGTAGGTGGCCCAAAGGGTGTGTACACCATCCCACACCACTAGACGGGTTAAGATGGTGAGGGAGAAGAAAACGGCCCCCAAAAGGTAACTGAAGATGACAAAACCCCGCCGCAGACGAGAGAAGGAGTTTGTGGTTCGGAGCAGCGCATCGGAGAAATGGAGGTAGGCGGCGGGGATGAAGGCTATCCCCAACCACTGAAACTTCAGCCAGAAGAACTTGGCAGAGGCGGTGCTCACGTTAAGGAGTATGACGTCGGCAGC
>DFBK01000069.1:0-6528 GCA_002366595.1 Anaerolineales bacterium UBA3082
GTTGTACATCCCGATGAGTTCTTTCTTGGGAGGGGGATAGTCATGAGCATTAGAAGGCTATTCGGGGGGAAGGAAGATAAGTTCATACGGCTTCTCATCGAACAGGCGGCCAAGACCCTGGAGGGTATGGAAGGGTTGGAAGAGTATATGAAGGATCGGGACAGAGAGGCGGCGGAGAAGGTTACCAGGGCGGAAAAGGAGGCGGATGAATTGCGTCGTATCCTCATCGATGAACTAAACCGTACCTTCGTCACCCCCATCGACCGGGAGGATATATTCGCCCTCTCCAGGGCCATCGACGATATCCTAGATTACGGCTATTCCACGGTGGATGAGATGACCATCCTCAACGTGGAGCCCAACTCTTACCTGCGACGGATGGTATCCCTCCTGAAGACGGCAGCCAACGAGATCTATATGGCCACCTTGCGCGTGAAGGATCACCCCGGGGTGGCCAATGAGCACGCTTTGCGAGCCAAAGCCCTGGAGAATCGGGTGGAGGACGTCTATCGCGAAGCGCTGGCCGATCTCTTCAGTGGGCCGAAAGATGTGGAGCATGTGGTGGAGATGCTCAAGTTGAGGGAGATATACCGACACTTGAGCAATTCCGCCGACCGAGGGGACGAAGCGGCCAATGTCATCACCGATATCGTGGTCAAGATGAGCTAAAAATCGCCTCTTTTCGCACTTCGGGGATGTGGCTTCCTATGCGTATCGCCCTTCCTTGTTGTTCCAGGCCCGGAGTATCAGAATCTTGGCCAGTTCTCTCCTATCCATAGTTCTTCCTCAGTCAAGGGATAGTCTAGCCTATTTTTGACCCACTCGTAGACCTGGAAGTAAGCCCCTTTCTCCTTCAAGCCTGGTGACCAGGGAGAGTGAGGCGTAACCTGAAGCGCTCTTTGGCCTCCCTCAGATGAAGGAGCCTGGTTGTATTTCCCTAGCGGTGGTGATACTATCGGTAGTGGACTCTGAAGTCAGGGGGTGCATTTCGTGTCTCGCCGATGGGTGCTTGTTATCCCCATCCTAATTGGGATCTTGGCTATCACCTGCCTACTATTCCAGGTGGGGACGATCCCCCAGCGGAGCCTCAAGCCCTCACCTGACTGGAGCCGGGGCCTGAGGGTGAGCAGGGGTGAGGGAAGGTGTGCTGATATAGCCATGGCTGTCGAGGAGGGAGATCTCTACCTCGTCTGGACCCTCCTGCGCGGGGAGGAGGCACTTCTCCATTTCGCCAGGCTGGATAGAGAGGGTCATCCAATCACCGATAGAGACCTATCGAGTGGGCTATCCCTTCCCCGCCAGAACCGCATCTTGGTAGGGTCAGATAGCTCTCTCCACCTCTTCACCCTGGCTCGACAGGAGGCCGATGCCCACCAGGGCCTTTTCCATCTCACCCTGAGCCCAGAGGGCGCCCCCCTATCAGAGCCAGAACTCCTCTCCCTTCCTGGCTGGGAGGTGAAGAGTTACGACCTGGCTGGCGATCCAGATGACACCCTCCACATCTTCTGGTCGGGGGAAGATGAAGATGGCCCTCACCTTTTCTACCTACGCCTAGAGCGAGGCATCGCCTCTGGCTCTGAACCCTTGGTCCCCGGAGGGGTGGAGCCGGCTGCAAGGATCGATAGGGATGGCCATCTCCACTTCATCTGGATCGAGGAGGGCGAGCGCGAGGAGGAAGCGATCTATGCCGCCACCTTCCCTGGGGGGGTGGTCACTTCAACCAGAGGGGTGAAACTCCTCGACATACAGAAGGGGATAGGGGTAATTCGCTCCAGCCCCGTCTTGGGCCTTGATAGTCGATATGGCTACCTGATTTGGACGGTAGAGCAGCGGGCCGGGCTCGCGGCGGGCACCGTTGAGGGCTGGTACGCCTTCTTCCCCCTAGAGAAGCCCCAGTCAACTACCCCTCTTCCCTTTGACCTGCCCGCCGTTGAGAGGCCCATCTACACCGAATATGAATCCCCCTATAGTTACCACTATCTAATGCCCCTGTCCGCTCGCCTCCCCTCGGTTAGCGATCTTATCGATATGCCGGCCACGATAGGGACTCAAGGGGAAGAACTTCCAGTCGTCTTTAGGCTCAATGTCAATTACGGGTATCGTAGGAAGTTTCAGATCGCTATGGCCGTATTCAAGGAGGGACGCCTTGTGGGGTACCAGTTGGCGGGCAAGAGCGGCTACCATTCTTCTCGCCCCACCCTCCTTGCTGATGATGAAGGCAACCTTCATCTGGCTTGGATCGACTCCACCGGTGGCGATTCGACCCATCTCTACTATGCCAGCACCTCACCGTTGGTTAAAGCCCATCTCGATCGCCTAACGGGGGAAGACCTCCTCTCTGGGGCCGCGAAGATGACCCTTGGTTCCATCTTGGGCCTCCTACTTGTGGTATTGATGCCCCTCTGGCTGGCTCCGGCTCTTATCTGGGGCTTCGTCTGCACCGCCGTAATCCGCTTCGACGATCTGGGGACCAGGCGAGGGAAGATCGGCTTGGCCCTAGCGCTGCTCATCTACCTTGCGACCAAGCTCCTAATGTTGCCCTCTTTCTTTTCTTATGTCCCCTTTTCGGCCTGGTTCCCCCTCCTGCCCAGCAGCCTCTCCCCCCTTCTGATGGTAGGGACCCCCCTATTCGTCAGCGGAGGGGCAGCGGCCATAGCCATCTGGTTCCTGTGGCGCGTGGAAAGCAGGGAATTATTGGCGGCTTTGCTAGCCTTCGCTCTCCCTGATGCGCTCCTGACGCTAATGGTCTATAGCCCCAGCATTCTAGGCATGGCTTGGTAGGGCTCTTCCTACCCTCGGTGGGGGCCCAATCACATCACTGGACTAGCCTCTTGGGAAGGCTCTGCTTTACACCTTCTTGCAAACCTATAGTTTGTGAACCTTCGTTGACAGGGGAACCGAGTTATGATATGATTTTTATAGTTGGGACCTATCAAAAGAGTGCACAGATGTCAGAAGAGAGTTATAGAGTGATATATGTAAGGGTCTTGAGAGCACGGAGCGAGGCTTCGTGCTCTCTCCATGGGTAGAGATGGCTAAGTTCATTTTCTGCACCGGGGGTGTGGTCTCTTCGGTAGGCAAGGGGGTCACCGCGGCTTCCATCGGTCGCCTCCTAAAGAGCCGGGGGATCGCCGTCTCCATCCAGAAACTGGATCCTTATATCAACGTCGATCCAGGGACCATGTCTCCCTACCAGCATGGGGAGGTCTACGTCTTAGAGGATGGTGCGGAGACGGACTTGGATCTGGGGCATTATGAGCGGTTCATCGACGAGAACCTCACCCGCTCTTCTAATGTGACCGCTGGTCAGATCTACCAAGCGGTCATCGCCAGGGAAAGGAAGGGAGATTATCTGGGGGGAACCATCCAAGTGATACCCCATATCACCGATGAGATAAAGGAGAGCATCATAAGGGTAGCCCGGGAGACGGGCGCGGAGGTGGTGATCACCGAGGTGGGTGGCACCGTGGGCGACATCGAGGGATTGCCCTTCTTGGAGGCCCTCCGCCAGATGCGCAAAGATATGGGCCGGGGGAATGTCCTCTATGTTCATCTTACCCTCCTCCCCTATATCTCCTCCACCGGCGAACTCAAAACTAAGCCCACCCAACACAGCGTGAAGGAGTTGCGGAGCATCGGCATCCAGCCCGATGTCATCGTCTGCCGTTCCGACTACTCGGTGGATGATAAATTGAAGGAGAAGATCGCCCTCTTCTGCGACGTGGAGGTCCGGGCTGTCATCCCCCTCATCACCGTGCCCACTATCTACGAAGTCCCTCTCCTCTTGGAGGAGGCAGGGCTTGGAGATTTCATTATGGAGCGGTTGGAACTGCCTAGGCGGCGCAAGGATCTCTCTGCCTGGCGGGAGATGGTAGAGAAGATGAAAGAACCGAAAGAGCGACTTCCCATCGGTGTGGTGGGGAAATATGTGGCCCTGCCGGACGCCTACATCAGTGTGCGAGAGGCGCTGCGTCATGCTGCCCTCTACCACGATAGAGAGGTGGAGATAGATTGGATCGACGCCGAGGAGTTAGAGAAGGGGAGGGGATGGGAGCATTTGGACGAGGTGGGGGGGATTGTCATCCCTGGAGGGTTCGATGTGCGAGGGATAGAGGGGAAAATCAAAGCCTGTCGCTATGCCCGAGAGAAGAAAGTGCCCTATCTTGGCCTCTGTCTGGGGATGCAGGTGATGATTATAGAGTTAGCCCGTCACGCTCTGGGGAGCGAGGAACCCAACAGCACGGAGTTCGATCCCCAAACCAGATACCCGGTCATCGACCTTTTGCCAGAGCAGAGGGGCATATCGGAGATGGGAGGCACCATGAGGTTGGGGGGTTACCCCTGTCGGGTCCTGCCTCACACTCTAGCCTTCAAGACCTATGGTCAGGAGTTGATCTCGGAGAGGCGAAGGCACCGCTTCGAGGTGAACAACGACTATAGAGAGTTACTCAAGGAAGCGGGCCTCATCATAAGCGGCACCTCTCCCGATGGCTGTCTGATAGAGATCGCGGAACTCAAAGATCATCCCTGGATGGTGGGGACTCAGTTCCATCCAGAGTTCAAGTCCCGACCCAACCGGCCTCACCCCCTTTTCCGCGACTTCATCGGCGCGGTCAAAGAGGCGGAAAAAGAGGGTTGAAACCCTCAGATGTTACCATCCCTGGCCTACATCAACCAGCCTGTCCCCCGGCCCCTGGCCCAAGTCGTACCAGGACGGGCTGGCAAGTACCGGGGCAGGCTGGCATTAATGCTTCGCACCCTGCGCTTCCCACAGGGATGCTTTACGTACAGCACGGGCGGGCCAGGGACAGGCTGAGGTCACCTAAGATTTTAAGGGAGGTTTATGGTCTCATGGAGATCTACCTAGACACAGCGAAGATCGAGGAGATAAGGGAGGCGGTAAAGTGGGGCGTCATCAGGGGGGTGACCACTAACCCCTCCCTGATGATGAGGGCGGGCCGGAGCGACTACCGCCAGGTCACCCAAGAGATATGCTATCTGGTACAAGGCCCCGTCAGCGCCGAGGTGACGAGCGAGGAGGCGGAAGGGATGGTCGCCGAGGCGGAGAAGATAGCCTGCTGGTCCCCCCATGTGGTGATCAAGATGCCGGTGACCGCCGAAGGTCTGCAAGCCATCTATGCCCTCTCCCAAAAAGGGGTTGAGGAGACCATCTGCCAGGATTGCAGGTGGGAAGGGGAATGTGAAACGGACAAGGAGACCGCTTGGCGTCTGGCGACCGCCCAAGGGATTCGCACCAACGCCACCCTGACCTTCTCTCCTAATCAGGCTCTCTTGGCCGCCCAGGCAGGAGCCACCTTCGTCTCCCCCTTCATAGGTCGTCTGGACGACATAGGTCATGATGGGATGGCTATCCTGGCAGAGATCGTGGAGATCTTCGACTACTACGATTTCGATGCCCAGATCATCGCCGCTAGCATCCGCCACCCCCTGCATGTAACCCAGGCTGCCCTGGCCGGAGCCCACATCGCTACTGTTCCCTACCCAGTACTTCTGAAGATGATAAGACACCCCCTTACCGACGTAGGTATCGAGCGTTTCTTAGCCGACTGGAAGAAGGTGAGTGGCTAGGCCGGCGACGCTTTTCTCTACGCCCGCCCCACATCATCAGGGCGGGCTTTATTATCTTTTGGGCGGTCTGTTGTATAATGTTAAGCGAGGGGAGATATGCCGCGTACATACGTAGCCCTGGACATCGAGACCACGGGGTTGGATCCAGAGCGGGATGCTATCATCGAGATCGGAGCGGTGAAGTTTCGCGGCCAGGAAGTTCTAGATACCTGGTCTAGCCTGGTTAACCCCCAGCGTCTCATCCCCTATAACATCCAACGGCTCACTGGGATAACCCCGGAGGGGGCAAATAGAGCCCCTTCCCTTTTCTCCCTCCTGGGGACTCTCTCCCGATTCGTAGGCCATCACCCCCTCGTGGGTCACAATATCGCTTTCGACCTGGCCTTCCTGGGGAAGCAGGGCCTCTTTCTCGCCCATCAAGCGCTGGACACTTTCAAGTTAGCCACAAGCCTCGTCCTCTATCTCTCCAGTTATAATTTAGGCGCTCTGGCCCAAACCTTAGGGGTTTCTCAGGAAGAGGAACATCGTGCGCTAGCCGACGCCTTGACGACCAAGGAGGTTTTTGGGGCTCTTTGGGAGCGGGCCCTGCGCCTAGATCTGAAAACCATCCAGGAGATAAACCGGCTGGCCCTGGGGGGCGATTGGCCGTTACGCCACTTCTTCCTTGACCTGGAGGGCGAGAAGGCCGCAACCTTTGGTGCAAGCCTCCGGGAGCAGTTGATAGCCAGGAGGGGCCAGGAGGCGCACCTCGGCCCTCTCTTCCCCCTGACGGTTGAATCGAAGCGATTCAAGCCTACCTCCAACCCTAAGCCTCTTGATGTCGAGGCCTTGAGTGCCACCTTGGGGGAAGGAGGTCCCCTAAAAGAACACCTTCCTCATTATGAGTATCGCCCCCAGCAGGTGGAGATGCTCAAAGCCGTGGCCAGGGCCTTCAACGAG
>DFBK01000069.1:6566-17975 GCA_002366595.1 Anaerolineales bacterium UBA3082
GCGGTGCATTTCGCCGTGGAGAACGGCCGGCACGTGGTCGTCTCCACCAATACCATCAACCTCCAGGATCAACTCTTCAAGAAAGACATCCCCGACCTACAAGAGATCCTACCTCTGGAGTTTCGGGCCGCTCTCCTCAAGGGGCGGAGTAACTACCTCTGTCTGCGAAAATTCTCTTACTTGAAGCGTCAAGGGGGGCTAACCGTCCCAGAGATCGGCGTCCTGGCCAAGATCCTGGTCTGGCTTCCCACGACGATGACCGGCGATAGGGTGGAATTGAACCTCTTGGAGGGGGAGGAGCAGGTCTGGGCTAGGCTCTCTGCCCAGGAGCCCTGCGAGCCAGAGAAATGCCCGTTCCTGAGAGAATGTTACTTCTACCGCGCCCGTCGCAGGACGGAGGGGGCTCATATCATCGTGGTGAACCACGCCCTTCTCCTCTCAGATATGATGATTGAGAACCGAGCCCTCCCCGAATATCGGCATCTCATCATCGATGAGGCCCATCATTTAGAGGATCGAGCCACCGAGCAACTGAGCGCGGAGGTCGATCAGCGCTGGATCTACGCTCTCTTAGAGAGGATCAATTCTCGAAGGAAGGCCTACGGGTTGCTCAACCGCCTATCCGCCTCTCTGAAGGGGAGGGGTGTACCCCCCACCCTAGGGCGCGAGGTGGAAGGCTACATGGAAGTGGTGCGACAACAAGTGATCAATACCAGGGAGGCTTTACGCACCTTCCTAGAGGCCCTCTCCCTCTTCCTGGCGCAGCATCACCGGGGCAACGAGCGGTACGATGAACGGATACGCCTTACCCCCGCCCTCCGAGCCCAGCCCGACTGGGTTCAGGTGGAGATGGCCTGGGAACCTCTATCTCAGGGCTTGGCCAGGCTGGCCGAGGGCTTAAAAGTGGTCCACCGAGGCCTCTTGGGCCTGGGAGAAGAGTACGACGACCTCCTCCTCGAACTTAGGGGGAGGGAAGGCGAACTCCATACCCTCCGCCAGGAGATGGAGGCCGTCATAGCCCAACCCCAGCCAGGACGGATCTATTGGGCCACCATCGCCGCAGGGGAAGGACACATATCCCTCCACGATGCCCCCCTTCACGTGGGCGATATCCTGAGGGAGAACCTCTTCGCCCCCCTGGAAACCCTGCTCCTCACCTCCGCGACCCTTCGGACAGGAGGAGAGTTCGGCTATATTCGGGAGCGCTTAGGGCTTGAAGATGCCGAAGAAGTGACCCTGGGCTCCCCCTTCGATTATGAAACCTCCACCCTCATATTCATACCCACCGATATCCCAGAGCCCAACACGCCCGGCTACGTTAAGGCCGCGAATGAGGCCCTCTTTCATCTCTGCCTGGCTGTGGGGGGCAAGACATTGGCCCTTTTCACCTCCAAAGCCCATCTCTTGGAAGCCCATAAAGCCTTGGCTCGGCCATTGGAAGAGAGAGGGATCCAAGTCTATGGCCAAGGGATCGATGGTTCCCGACATCGTATCTTGGAGAACTTCCGGCGTCAGCCCCAAAGCGTCCTTCTGGGGACGCGGAGTTTTTGGGAGGGGATAGATGTGATGGGCGAGGCTTTGAGTTGTCTAGTCATCGCTCGGCTTCCCTTCCCCGTTCCCGACGACCCCATCATCGCCGCCCGGAGCGAGGCCTACGAGGACCCCTTCGGCCAGTACGCCGTCCCCCAGACGGTGCTCCGCTTTCGGCAGGGGTTTGGCCGCCTTATCCGCTCCAAGACCGACCGGGGGGTAGTGGTAGTGCTGGACAAAAGGGTCCTCACCAAATATTATGGAAGTGTCTTCATCGATTCCCTGCCCCAATGCACCATTAAGCAAGGCTCAGTAGAAGAGTTGCCCCAAGTGGCGGCGACGTGGATTGAGAGGCTCTTGTAATTGGCAGGGAGAACCATGTCCGTCAAGTGGGAATGCTTGGATTGCGGATACGTATGGGATGGGACACCAAACGAAGAGCGAATACGCAGAGCATTTTGTCCGCGTTGTAAGTCCCACTATGTCTATCCAGGGTGGGGAACAAAGAGATGGACCCAGGTCTCCGCCATCGTGAAGAACATGCGGGGAAACCGATGCGAGCATTGCGGGGCCACAGACACAACCCTTAACACTCATCACAGGGTTCCCGTGAGTGAAGGAGGAGGTAGTCAGGCTGCAACCCTAGTAGTTCTTTGCCACGGTTGTGATTATAAACAACATAACCCTCTGGCATGGTTTATGGGCATTGTAGTTCCATAGAAGCATGTCTATGTGGCTACCCAGATTGTTACGGCTTTACTTTTGGCAGTTGCACTTGGTATCTGCATCGTATTCACTAAGATAGAAGCCCAGCCTATGCGGTAGATAAGGCGAGTTTAGATGTTTGTTACCGTCATGTCTCATATATGTATTGCTGTCAGGAGGAGTAGCCTATGATCTCAGCCAGTGATTTGAGAAAGGGTGTCACCTTCGAGTATGAAGGCGACCTCTGTCGCGTCTTGGAGTATCAGCACTCCTTTATCGGCCGAGGGAGCGCCAACGTGAAGGTGAAGTTGCGCAACCTCAAGACGGGAGCCACTATAGAGCGGGTCTTCGGCGCCGATGAGAGGTTTGAGGAGGTGCGCCTCGAACTGCGGGAGGTGCAATACCTCTACAGCGATGGCGATCTATACTACTTCATGGACACGGAAACCTATGAGCAGCCGGCGCTCAGCGCCGAGACCTTGGGAGAGAGGGTCGATTACCTCAAAGAAGGGCTGACACTCCATATTTCCATGCACGAGGGGCGGCCGGTGGAAGTGGAACTCCCTGTCACCGTGGATCTGGAGGTCACCCAGACCGGGCCCGGAATCAAAGGGGATACCGCTACCGGGGCCACCAAGAAAGCCACTCTAGAGACAGGAGTAGTGGTACAGGCACCCCTCTTTGTAGAAGAGGGCGATATGGTGCGGGTGGATACCCGCACCGGAGAATATCTAACCCGCGTAAAGGGGTAAGGATGGACTACTTCGACCAGGTCGCCCAAGAGTGGGATGACTGCGAGCCAGACATTTCGATGAGACGGTCACGAGAAACGGCCATGAGCAGGCCGGGCTCTCTCCAGAGATGGTAGTGGCTGATGTGGGCACGGGGACCGGCTTCATGATCCAGGGGCTGGCTCCCTCATGAGAAAGGTCTACGGTTTCGACGAATATCAGTTGTTACCCTGTTTGCAAAGGCAACCTTGGTTTTAGCCCTTAAGGCTCTTTTTCTGGTTGGTCCACCTTTGGTGGTGGCAACTCGGGAGCGGTGGGCTCGCTGGCGCTGAGCAGTTTATCCTCGAACCTCCCCAGTTTCTTTTCCGCCTCATCGTATTTCTTTCTGGCTCGCTCTATGTGGCCCCCTAGGGTGTCGTAATCCTCTTTGAACCGCCCGAAATCGCCTTGCAGGCGAGCCAGGTACCGCATTATCTCTTGGGCCCGCTTTTCGATTTGCAAGCCGCTGAGGCCCAAGGCGATAGCCTGCAGGTAGGCGTAGAAACTGTTGGGGGAGACGGGGATGACCCGTTTCTCCAATGCGTAGTTGAGGAGGCTCTTCTCCTCGCCTAGGGCCTCGTCTCGGATGATGGTCTCGTAGTAGACGTTCTCGGCCGGGATGTACATGAGGGCGAAGTTGAAGGTGCCCTCATCGGGGAGGATATATTTGCGGGCGATGTCGTCGATGTGACCCTTCACCGCGCGAACGAACTCCCGTCGGTGGCGCTTCCGTTCTTCCCCATCTTCCACCACCATCATACGCTGGAAAGACTCCAGCGGGAACTTAGAGTCCACCGGCACCATTCCCGCTTTGAGGATGATCACCGCATCGACCCGCTCTCCGCTACGGAAGGTATGCTGGAGTTTGTACTGCTCCGGGCTAAGGATTTGGGAGAGGAGGTCCCCCAGGAATAGTTCTCCGATGCCGCCGCGCAACTTGGGAGCCCGCAGAAGGTCGCTGAGGCCGGAGATCTCTTTCCCCACCTCCTCCATATAGCGGCTAGTGCGGGCCAACTCTCCCAAGTTTTGCTGGATCTGGCCAAAGGATTGGGTGGTGGCCTCCTGGATGCGCCGGTCCGAGTCTAAAAGCCGTTCGGTCAGACTGTTGATGCGGGAGTTGGTCTGAAGCCATACCACAATCAGAACCAAGACAATTAGGCCCAGAAAACCTAAAATCGCTAGTTCCATCTCCACCTCCTCTTGGTTCCCCAATTAGGCAATTCCATTATAGCACAAACGAGCGGATGAGAAAGCCTCATCCGCTGGTTCGTTGCGTAACTTCTACCTTCCTACGCTGGGAGCCGGGCCATGGTTAACTCGTTTGGAAGCAGACAGGCGCATGTTCGCCAGCCGATTGTTAGGCGCGGTGCTGTGTTAGGCCAAATTGATGCCCCTCCAACACCAAACCATTCCTGCCATAAATCACTCTTACAGAACCACTTTTTCTGGCCAGGGCTCTTGCTTTGAAGTTCCCCAGAGCCTGCTAATGTACTCTATTGAGAACAAGTCCTGTAATAGATGCAGCCAATAGGTCCCGTTGTTAGAAAGAACTATCTCATCCCCATCGTCCTTCAAGAATCCAACGAAAGATAATGGCCTTATAAATTTTCCGTAGACTTTATCAAATTCTTTTCCAAACCTTTTCTTGAAATCGCTTCTTTTGAACCTTGTCTCATAAACCCTCCAGTAAAGCCATCCTGCCATTTGCATGCTTTCTGTCAGATCAAGTGATAGGGCAATGGGCATCTTTCCACCTTCGAGGGCCCTGATATACTCTTGAGCATTGAAGGTATTGAGGTAAAAAACGTCCTTGAGGTAAGATCCTCCGCTTGCGCCAAGACCAATGTAGAGAGGCACTGTCACAGAACAATACTTTGGAACTCCTGGCCTAGTGAAGGCCCAAACAGAGGTTCTTTCAAAGCCTGAGCCATAAAAGATCCTCTCTAGGATGCCAAGCATCTTTCTTCTCCCGAAGATGCTAGCGCTTTTGCAGTCCTTTTCTTTAGCGATCTGTGCCCATTTAGTATAAGGAAACTTGAAGAGAGGGTGGGCTGCAATCTGATCGACTCCCATCTCAACCAGGAGATGGCCTGCTTGCTGTACCTCGCTGTAGGTCTGATTAGGTAATGCGAAAATGATGTCTGCATTGACGCATTTGAAGCCCTTGCCAAGAGCCCCTTCGACTGCTGCCCTTACTTGTTCGACAGTATATGGTCTGTGAAGGGCCTTTAAGTGGTGGTCTTGGAGGGCTTCCACTCCAATGCTCAGATGCTCTACACCCATGGAGATGATGGCCTTGAGATTGTCTATACTCAAATCATTTGGATGGCTTTCCATATGTATGTCGCACTGCATATTAAAGGCTTCAAAGACATGCTCCAAAATCTTATCAAGGCCACTATAGAGCATTGTTGTGGGTGTTCCGCCACCGATGTAAAAGGAGGTCACAGGCCTATTGCCAATCAGCGCAGAATAGATATCAATCTCTTTTTTAACAGCATTTGTGTATCTTTCCGCTACCTCAGGATCATAAATCTCCTTGTTGTAAGGACAGTAAGGGCAGATTTGGCGACAGAAGGGGATATGAAGATACAGTCCTAATTCGTCTATATCCTGAAACCTGCTCTCGAGCAGGGGGATCTTGCTTTCAAGTGCAGTATGACTCTCTTGGGTCAATAATCTCCTAAGTTGGGTTCTAAGGAAACCTTCAAGCCACATCAAATAAATCCCCTGATCCTACTTTACTTGAAGCAAATTGCGCCTAACAGCCTGGTGCCATCCTCACTGAGGTAACGGCGGAGGTTCACGGATAGGCGAATGTCCCGAAGGGCAAAGCCCGCAGCGTATATGCTGTGTTAGGCGATGCGGTGCCGCCATCTCAACGTCGTCTCCAATTGCTATCGCAGTTCGTCCATGCGTAGCCCCACCCTCATGGTTCACGCACGCAGCGGTAGCCGTGGCGGGGGTTTCCCCAGTTCTTCGGCTGGTGACCGATCACTCCGCCGTATCGACCCCCACCGGTGTAGGGGACGTACCAGGCTTCTTCCTCGTCGTATTCGTCGGCCGACCAGTAGTAGATAGGCGACTCATCCGGAGCCCACAATGGGGTGTCCTTGTTGGGCTGCCTGCTGCAGTCGGCATTCCTAGACTCGCCGTCCCAGGTGCACCCGGCGTTCTCACCATGCCACACGAGCGAGCGGACGATCTCGTCGGTGGTGGGCATGCGCCAGATACCCTGCGGCTCGGTCATCAAGGTCATGCCATCCTTGCTCAGGTACCGGCAGAGACCGGTGGTCTCCATATCTTTCGCCGTAGCGTCCCTGTCTTCGTACCCCGGCTTGTCTCCAAAGCCAACCGGGGGCACACCGTAAAGAGCGATGTCGTTCCACGAGAGGTTCGCTCCGGGGAGTAGCCTGCCCGCTACCCGGCTCGGGCCTATCCCCTCAGACCAACCGGGCCCGGCCGGCGCCCACGCTAGCGTTACGCCGTGGCCTTCAATCAGCCGCGCGCCCCGGTCGCCGTCGTCAACCCGGTTCAGCAGCAAGGGCGCAAAGAGAGCCGTTACTGAGATAAACACTAGTAGTGGAGGTGTTAGGGCCACGATGTAACGCCGGTTGCGCCGAAGCCAACTTTCAGGAGGCGCCCACCCTTGGGCGCGTCGCTGTCGTCGGTAGCGACCCTCGAGAAGAAACAGCACACCGGTGGCGACCAACAGGCCGCTAATAGGGAACCAGCCCAACATCCAACTTAAGGTCAGACCGCCAAGACACGCCTGTAGCCACCAGCGCCATGCGGTAAAGGCACCGCCAATCAGAATGATCAGCCAGCCCCCAAGGCGGGGCCAAGTGAGTGCCATCAGTGTAAAAGCCAGACACACCGCAGCGGGCACCAGGTAGGGTAACCGGTTGTACCACGCCCCCCACCAACCCTCGTAATACATCTCCCCCACGCCCCAGAATGTCCAGAAGGCAGTCGTCAGAATTATCAATCCCGTGGCAATGTACCCGGGGAGCCGGCGCTTGAATTCCGTACGAGTCATGATTCACCTCCTATGCAGAGGGCTATCGACCGATGCACGATTCATTCCCTTTCTCTCCGCCAAGAGGCGAGGAAGAGCAAGCCTGCCACGAGAGGCGGCAAGGCCATGGTGGACCAGACAATGGCCACCATCTGGCGGTAACCACCGCGAAACAGAATGGCCCAGAGCAGGAAAGCGGTGACCAATAGGGCTACTCCCACCAGGAGGCTTCCGCCGATCCCTTCCCACCTCCAGGCCACCAGGGTGGCGATGAGGATGAGCAACCCCGGGGCAGAGTGGGCCAGGAGGCTGAACCAACTGAAGCCCTCGACATAGGCGGAGCCAACCCCCCACCAGAGCCAGAAGACAGCCACGGCCAGCGCTAGGATTCGCGCCGTCCAACCTAACCACTTTCCACCGTGGGGTCGGGTATATTCAATATCGGTCATCTCTCCTCTCCTTGTGTTTTCCTACCCCTTCGGATTCATGGTTGTTCAAATATCCCTTAGTTCACCCTCATTGAATCACAAAAGGAGTGCCAATACCAGAGCAAGAACTGCCAAAAAGTGTCAACTTTGGGGATTGGATAAGCGCTGAAGGGGTGATAGCAGACGCTGGCTTAGTGACCACCTTCAGAGGTAGGGAGGGGAGATCTCTTGCCTAGCCCCACGTTCCATCTCTAGAAGGGCCTTGGCCAAGGCTCGGATGGCTCGGCGGCGGGTGCGGTTGAAAGTGCTCTCGCTGATGTAGAGTTTGCTCATTATCTCCCGATTGGGCTCGCCCAAGACATAAGCATCGTGGAGCACGAGGAAGGGGTGCCATTCAAGAGTGGGGGGATCGGGTTGAGAGCCAGGGGGACGAAGTTTACCCAGGGCTTGCAAAAGGACTTCTTTTAGCGCCTTTCCCCGGTCGAGGTGAGTGATAGGAGCTTCTCCAGGCTGGAGTTCTCTTTCCACCATGTTCAAGTGAGCCAATTTATGCTCCCCCAGATAGGAGTAATCGAAGAGCCTGCGCAACCCCTCCTCCACTAAGGCCACGAACTCTTTTTCCGTTACTCCCTCCCAAAACTCTCCCGGTCCGCGTTGAACCACTAAGGCTTGGAGTCGTCGCTGGAGTTCTCGTTCTCGATCCCGGAAGTCACTGACTAGGGCCTCGATCTGTTGGATGCTCTCTTCCTGGAGACGGCGCTCTTGGATAATAGCTCCCATCTGAAGGGATAGGTCGTCCAGCATATCCACTTCCTCTGGCGAGTAGGCCCCCGTTGCTCTCTCGCCCAGAAGCAAAGCGCCGATCTCCTCGCCTCCTGGGTGGAGGGGGACCAGCAAAGCCATACCCAGTAGTTCGTCTGCCATCTGGGAGGTTAGGGGAGTGACCTCCTCAGCGGGCAAAGGTTTGAGGGTTCGCCCTCTCAGTTTGAGGGGGAGAGCCGCTTCCACGCGGAGGCTCTCGCCTTCCTTTATCGCTATTAACCCCTTGGGTGCCCCTAAGGAGCGGCAGAGGGCGGCTAGGATGGCTTGGAGTTGGTCTGGAAGTTCTCGATAGGCGCCCGCTTCCTGGGCCAAGAGGCGGAGGTTAGCCCGGAGGGCCTGGTAACGGCGCCCATAGAAGAGCCTGTCCAGAAAACTCCTTATCCCGTCATAGAGGGAGTGGGAGATGATGGCTAAGACGGTCACCAAGATGATGACGGCAAAGGGGAGGTGA
Organism: Anaerolineales bacterium UBA3082; assembly: GCA_002366595.1. Classification (GTDB taxonomy): domain Bacteria; phylum Chloroflexota; class Anaerolineae; order UBA7937; family UBA7937; genus UBA7937. The sequence goes on from DFBK01000069.1 coordinate 15,291, forward strand.
TAGTGGAGGTAAAGGGCGGAGGTGAAGATGAGGAAGAAGGTGGTGACTACCGCGGTGCTGAGGAGGGAGTAGAGGAAATCCGGCCGCATGACCCGCCCTTCTATCAGGGCATCGTATCTGGCTACAGCGTAGCCCAGGAGAGAGACGCCAGCCCCCAGGCTGAACTCTCCAGGCAGGGTGGGGATAGGGAGGCTCTGCCAGATGGAGATGGTCAAGTAGGCGGCTCCTGCCGATCCTAGAAAGGTAGCGGCCCAAAGGGTGGCCGATTGGCGGCTGGCGGCTGGCTCATCACGCACACAAAGCCAGCCATAAGTTAGGTTGCCCAGGGCAAAGGCTAGGGTGATGAGAGTGAAGCCTAGGAAATAGGGATAAAGGGTTCCAGCCTGGCGGCTGGAGGCCAGTTCTCGGCCGGCCTCGGTCACCCCAGGCAAGAGTTGGTTCGTGGCCCCTCCTATGATCAAGAGAAAAGCCGCGACGAGATAAGCCGCTGCCACTAGGTGGCGTTGCCATCTTGATACCTTGGGAGGAAGGAAAAGTGTGGTAAGGTGGAACCAGAAGGCGGGAGCGGGGATCACCGTCCCTCGAAAAGAGGTAAGCCAGAGGGGGAGGGTCTTATCAGGGGTGATATTGAGGTGGAGGAGGTTGTTGAAGAAGAGGGAGGTTATCGACCAGAGAGTTAGAGCCGCCAGCCAGGAGCCCCGGCGTCTGGGGCTGCGAGTCACCAGGTAGAAGCCCAGCCATAACGAGATGGCCAGGGCTAGGAAGTTGACAGCCGTAGTAGCGGTAGTCAGGTAGGCCATTGTTTCTGCCTTGTGGAAATCACACTACTGCACGATTAGGCGCACTACCACATTAGAAAAAGGGGGCTCTCTCGCCTTGCCGAAAAGCTTGGAACCTCCTATTGCGCTCGAACGTACAAGAAATCCTGTGTCTCCATAGCCCCCTTTCTGGGATTCCAACCTGCAAGGACGGTCACGCCTCCTTCTCCTTCAGGCCCCAACGCTTCTTGTCCAACGGGCACGAAGCAAATATGTACTGGTGTTTCAAGATGTGGCCTCTGTATATGCACAATGAGGGCACAACGATGCTTGAAAACAGCAGCAGGTGCAGCATTGACAAAGATTACGACTCTTCCACTTTTCGCCTCATCATCGGCGGGAATCTCAACATCCCGCTTAGCCCCTGTTATCTTAAGCTCTTGCCGGTGCTCAGGCAGCTTTTCAAACGCATCTATAGAGACGCTGGCGATGTGCTCTCCTCTTAGCTCTCGTAGGGGAATGCTTTGCAAGGGACCAGCCTTCTTCTGTTTCTCGATGTACACGTGTACTTGACCCGTTTCGTGAATGGAAAGCTTTGGGATCTTGTCTCCCTGGAACTGTTCCTTGAAGTTAAAAGTATGGCTAACTTCTTCTTCCGCCATAGTCTGACTGCCATAGAAATAATGGCCGGTTGTACCGTAGGGGAACAAATACATACTAGCATCCTGCTTGCTGAATGCGAGTTTGCAGACCCTTCGCAAGATACCTCGGTGGCGCACTAGAAGCCGTATCTCTCGGATTTCGTTCTTCTCTCTTGACATTTGATTTGACGCAGCGATTACGGGGATTTGAGTTTTTGTCTCGGTCTAACCGAAACAAGCGCTGAAGAAATCTAGTGGAGCCGAGGGCACTCGAATGGTACATCCTGAGCGCAGCGAAGGGCCCCTGACCTCCTATGTCCTATGTATGGAAGAGACGCTGTGACGACAATGATTCTTGGTGGAGCCGGCGGGACTCGAACCCGCGCCCTCCTCCGTGCAAGGGAGGCGTTCTCCCACTGAACTACGGCCCCTCGGACTTGTATCTGGGGACAAGTCTCGGGCTAGGCCCCGTACTCTACTTATTATAACACAAACGAGCAGGTTTTATCTGCTCGTTATGCCCTTCGATGACAGTTAACAAGTGGGCCCTCGTGGACTCGAACCACGGACCTCGCCCTTATCAGAGGCGTGCTCTAACCAACTGAGCTAAGGGCCCACAAGAGTAGTTATTCCAGCGCACCAGGACTTGGTGCCGTGCCCCCCGGAAGTTCCTTTATCCTTCTCGCTATCTCCCTGGTGTTCTCCTCGATGTCCAGAAATACCTGTATCCCTTCGGCGATGGCCAGGAGGGTTACACCGATGATGCCGGTGTAGAGCAAACCGATGACCAGGATCATGATGCCCTCAATCACCCCGAACCCTGGGCCGGCCCGGTATCCAAATCGTTGTCCCATGTAGGGCCCTGTGGCCACTGCTGCAGAAGTTACACAGGTGCCAAGAGCACCAATGACGACGATTATCCAGCCTATGATGCGGTAGATCGTGGCTACGATGTGGAGAGCGCGATATCTCATAGTTGGTTCCTCCGGGGTGATGACGAGAAAAGCCTATCTTGCAGATAGGCTTCCTTTACCTTAACAACTGAGAAGTGATAGGAAGGTGGTGCCTTGGGTGGACATCCCACCGAAGCGGGATGATTGACCTTGGAGATAGGCTCCTCGCCGAAGCGTTGAGCCGGTTCTCCCTAGAAAGGAGGTGATCCAGCCGCACCTTCCGGTACAGCTACCTTGTTACGACTTCGTCCCAGTCACCAATCCCACCCTCGACGATTGCCTCCCCCTAAAGGAGGTTAGCCCATCGGCTTCAGGTGTTACCAGCTCCCATGA
>DFBK01000019.1 GCA_002366595.1 Anaerolineales bacterium UBA3082
CGCGACCGCTGGGGAGTCCCCCATATCTACGCCCAAAACATTGAAGACCTCTTCTTCGCCCAGGGGTACGCCACGGCTCAAGATCGGTTATGGCAGATGGAGTTCAACCGACGAATTGGCTCTGGTACTCTCTCCGAGGTCCTGGGCGAGGCCGCATTAGAGAACGACCGGTTCATACGAACCATCGGTTGGAGGCGGGTGGCGGAAGAGGAGGCAGCCAACCTGGACGAAGAGACCCACACTGTCCTCGAAGCCTACGCAGCGGGGGTCAACGCCTTTATCGAGAGTCACCAAGGAAACTTGCCCCCCGAATTCACCATCTTGGGATTCGTGCCTGCCCCTTGGACCCCCGTCGATAGCATCGCCTGGGGCAAGGTGATGGCTTGGGACCTGGGGGAAAACTGGGAGGCGGAACTCCTCTGGGCTAGTCTCATCGAGAAGTTGGGGGAGGAGAAAGCGAACCAGTTGGCCCCTCCTTACCCCGCTGATGCTCCCCTCATCATCCCCTCTGAGGCCCTGGGCTATCAGATCCCGGGCATCGATCCTCTGCTCGGGCAAGCCCGCCAATTGAAAGAACTCCTGGGGGCCCAAGGGGCTGTCCTGGGCAGCAACAACTGGGTCATCGACGGCCAAAAGTCGGCCACGGGGATGCCCCTTTTAGCCAACGATATGCATCTGGGCATCCAGATGCCCTCCGTCTGGTACGAGGTGCACCTGGTGAGTGGGGGGTTCAACGTAGAGGGGTATTCCTTCCCTGGGGTCCCTGGCATCATCGTGGGCCACAACGAAGATATCGCCTGGGCGGTGACCAACGTAGGCCCTGACGTCCAAGACCTCTATATCGAGAAGATGAACTCCGCTAACCCTGACCAGTACGAATATCAAGGCCAATGGTTGGATATGGAGATCGTGGAGGAGGCGATAGAGGTAAAGGGGCAGGAGAAACCAGTGGTGGAACGCGTGCGCCTCACCCGCCACGGCCCCATCATCACCCCCGTGGCAGAGGGGGTAACGGAGACCTTAGCCCTCAGGTGGACGGCCTTAGAGCCAAACCAGATATCCAAGAGCGTCATAATGCTCAACCGGGCGAAGAACTGGGAGGAGTTCCGAGAGGCCCTAAAGTCCTGGGCTGTCCCCTCCCAGAATTTCGTCTACGCCGACCGAGAAGGGAACATAGGCTACCAGATGCCGGGGTGGATCCCCATGCGGGCCCAGGGGCAAGGGCTCGTCCCCGTCCCCGGCTGGACGGGAGAGTACGAATGGGAAAAGTATATACCTTTTGAGGAACTACCCCACCTCTACAACCCACCCGCTCATTATATAGCCACCGCCAACAACAAAGTGATAGGAGACCAGTACCCCTATTTCATCTCCCACGATTGGGATATCGGCCACCGGGCCCAAAGGATCAGAGATCTCCTAGAAGCCAAGAGCATCCTCTCCCTAGAGGATATAAAGGCTATCCATACCGACACCTATTCCATCCCCGCTGAGATATTCCTTCCCTATCTACTAGCCATAGAACCGGAGGGGTGGCTCCAAGAGAGGGCCATGAACCAACTAGAGGGCTGGGATCTGCACAATGAGGCCCAAAGCACTGGAGCCGGAATCTTCCAGGTTTTCTACCTGATGTTGGTGAAAAATACCTTCGCCGACGAATTGGGCGACCTTTTCGCCGATTATCTAGAGGCCGGTACCTGGCATCATCTGGCTTTAGAGAGGATGGTGAAAGAGCCGAACAACCCCTGGTTCGACGACGTGACCACGCCAGAGCGGGAAAATAGAGATGATATAGTGCGCCGCAGTTTCGCTGAGACCTGTGATCTTTTGGGGAGAAGGTTCGGGGACGTGCCTCACGAGTGGGCCTGGGGGCGACTCCACACCGTCACCTTCGAGCACCCTCTGGGGGCGGTGAAGCCGCTCAACCTCATCTTCAACCGAGGCCCTATACCCGCTCGGGGCTCCGGATTCACCGTGAATGCGGCCGGTTTCGACTACTCAGCCTTCGCCGAAGACCCCCTCCCCGCAGAGATAGGAGAGGTTTTCGCCGTCCAAAGCGGCGTCTCCCAAAGGCTCATCGTAGATCTTTCCGACTTCTCCAACTCCCTAAGCATACACACCACGGGACAGGTGGGCATCCCCTTCCACAAGCATTACGGCGACATGATCCCCTCCTGGCAAGGGGTCAAATATCACCCTTTGCTTTGGAAAAAAGATGAAATCGAAGAGAACAAGGAGGGGTTGCTCATCCTAGAACCCAAGAGCGAATGACGACACTCTAACAGGGTGATAGATAAGAAAGCCAGCCCTATGGCTGGTCTCTTGATTCATCGCCGCCACCGCTAACCGCTCACCTCCAAGTTTAGGCTACCTCTCCCATGGTCACCCGCACCGTCGTGCTATCCTCCCTCCGCAGGAGGAGCGCTCCCTCAGCATTAACCCCTTCCACGAAACCCTCCTCCTTGCCTCTGGGCAGAACCACCTCCACCTTCTTGCAGCCGGAGATACCCCCCCTCCATATACCTGAGCAGCCTTTGAAGCAACTCCAATCGAGAGACCTCGCGCCCTAACTCTTCAGAGAGGCTCGTCGCCTTCCCCGCCAACTCCGGCACCTGTGAGGGGTTCCAGTTCACGTTCAACCCTATCCCCACCACAACATAATCTATCCTCTCCCCCGTAACCCCCACTTCTGTCAAGACCCCGCCTGCCTTCCGGCCTCGGATGAGAATATCGTTGGGCCACTTGAACCTCACTGGGAGCCCAGTAACCGACTCGATGGCCTCCGCGGCAGCCAGAGAAGCGAGCATAGTGAGACGAGGGACCTCTTCCAAGGTCAGATCCGGGTAGAGAAGGAGGGAGAAAAGGAGGCCCGTTCCTGCGGGGGCTATCCAGCGCCGCCCTCGGCGACCTTTCCCCGCCGTCTGCTCCTCGGCGATTACCAGTGTCCCCTCCGGAGCGCCTTCATCGACTAGTCCCTTTGCTACCTCATTGGTGGAGCCAATGCTCTCAAAGTAAACAACCTCTTGTCCCATAGATTTGGTGGCCAGCCCTTCTCGGATTCTCTCTGGCATCAATTCTTCCATAAACCCATAATAGCCAAGAGATAGGTACCCTGTCAACACGGCGGGATTAACGGGAAAGCCCGAAGAACTTCTAGAGGAGCACGGCCTCACCGCGGAGCAGATCGTCGCCTGCGCCAAAGAAGCGATAAGCCTAAAGGGTTAGGCCGCTTTCGCCCCCTACCCTCCCTCCTTACCCCAAACTAGCCAAAAGCCCCCTTTTCTGCTATCATACACCCTGGAGGGCCACGGTCTCGTGATGCTTCTAACCATTGCAAAGAGGGGAGAGTGATGAACAAAGAAGTCGTCATAGTTAGCGCCGCACGCACAGCCATCGGCCGTTTCCAGGGGACACTATCCACCGTTCCCACCGTGGAACTGGGTGGGGTGGCTATCGCTGCCGCCGTGGAGAGGGCGGGCCTCGATGGAGCCCTGGTGGATGAGGTGCTCATGGGTAATGTCATCTCCGCGGGAGAAGGTCAGGCGCCGGCGCGCCAGGCTACCCTTAAAGGGGGGTTGCCCCCTACCGTGGGAGCCACCACCCTCAATAAAGTATGCGCTTCCGGCCTTAAAGCGGTGATAATCGGTACCCAAGCGATTAAAGCCGGCGACGCCGAGATAATCGTGGCTGGAGGGATGGAGAATATGTCCCTGGGGCCCTTTCTACTCTCCAAAGCGCGCGGTGGTTACCGACTGGGATACCCTATGGCCGATACCCCTATCATCGACGCTACGGTGTACGATGGGCTCTGGTGTTCCCTTATGAACTGGCATATGGGTATGTCCGCCGAGTTCATCGCCGAGCAGTATAAGATCACCCGCCAAGAACTGGACGAATACTCCCTCAAAAGCCACCAGAAGGCGATACGGGCTATCGATGAAGGTAAGTTCAAAGGGGAGATAGTCCCCGTCACCGTGCCCCAGCGAAAGGGTGAGCCCATCACCTTCGATACCGACGAGGCGCCCCGCCGAGATACCAGCCTCCAGACCCTAGCCAAACTCCGTCCTGCCTTCAAGGAGGATGGCATCGTAACCGCGGGCAACTCCCCGGGCATCACCGATGGCGCCGCCGCCCTAGTGGTGATGAGCGCTAGCAAGGCCCAGGAACTGGGCTTGGAGCCCTTGGCTCGTATCACCGGCTACGCTCAGGCGGCTGTGGAGCCCAAATGGCTCTTCATCGCCCCGGCCCACGCCATCCGTAGGCTACTAGAGAAGACCGGCTACCAACTCGATGATTTCGACCTGATGGAGATAAACGAGGCTTTCGCCGCCCAAATCCTGGCCGATGGGAAAGAGTTGGGCTGGGATTGGGAGAAGGTCAATGTGAATGGAGGAGCCATCGCCCTGGGACACCCCATAGGCTGCAGCGGGGCCCGCATCTTAGTCACCCTGCTCTACGCCATGAGAGACCGAGGGGCAAGGCTAGGGCTCGCCTGCCTCTGCCTGGGCGGGGGAGAGGCGGTGGCTATGAGCGTGGAGAGGGTGTAAATGTACTTTGTGGGCGTGGATCTGGCCTGGTCTGATAGAAACACTACGGCGCTGGCAGTTGCCGAGGGTGACAGCCTGGAGGCCTCTCTTTGCGCCCATAAGCAAGAGCTGCGGAGCGAACAGGAGATAGCCGATTTCATAGCCCTGTCAGTAGGCACCGCTCCCTCTATCGTCGCTATTGACGCGCCCCTCATTGTAAAGAACGAAGATGGAGGACGACCGGTAGACCGGGAGATCAGCCGCCAGTTCCGTCGCTTCGAGGCAGGTGCTTATTTCGCCAACCGTTCCCGTTGGGCTCGCTTGGGCCAAGAGGTTCGAGGTGAGCGTATGGTCCAGTGCCTGGCGGAAGAGGGCTTTGTGCATAGCCCCCGCATCCAGAAGCGCGATCAACGGCGATTAGTCTTTGAAGTCTATCCCCATCCAGCCATGGTATCGCTCTTCCACCTCAATAGAACTCTCAAGTACAAGCGCAAGAGGAACCGGCCTCATCAAGAGAGGCTCAGACAATTCGATCGTTACAGACAATATCTGAAAGGCTTAGCCTTCTCGGAACCCCGGCTTACGCTCGACGAGGAGGTCATAGGTAGAGATTTGGCCTCTCTAAAGGGAGAATCTCTGGAGACCTATGAGGATCTTCTGGATGCCGTCTTCTGCGCCTACATCGCGTACTATTCTTGGTATTGGGGCCCAGAAAGGTATGAAATCTTTGGAGACGAACATTATGGCTACATCCTAGTGCCTATGACACCTTGGATGAGAGCGCAGTTATATAGTTCACCTAGAAGCCACTTGGTACAGGAGTAGGAAATGGATTTCGAACTCACCGATGAACAACGGATGATCCGAGACATGGCGCGGGAGTTCGCCAGTGAGGTATTGGCCCCCCAAGCCCCTCTCATCGACGAGACGGAAGAGTACCCCTTCAAGACCTTGAAGCAGATGGGGAAACTGGGCCTTATGGGGATCGAGGTCCCCGAGGAGCATGGGGGGATCGGCGCGGACACCATAAGTTATGTCTTGGCCACAGAGGAGGTCTCCAAGGCCTGCGCGGCCACGGGGGCGGTTATGTCCGTCCAGAACTCCCTGGTCTGCCATGGCCTGGTTCACTACGGAACTGAGGAGCAGAAGGAGAAATATCTCCGGCCCGCGGCCTCCTTCGAGAAGATCGGGGCCTTCGGCCTCTCCGAGCCCCAAGCCGGCACCGATGCCGCCAACCAGAGGACTATGGCCCTGCGCCAAGACGACGAATACATAGTCAACGGGAGTAAGAATTTCTGCACCAACGGCGGCGTGGCTGACTTCATCGTCCTCTTCGTGAGGACGGACCCTACCCAGAGACATAAAGGGATCAGTTGCCTCCTGGTGGACACCGATACCCCCGGCTTCTCTCACGGCAAGCCGGAGAATAAACTGGGTATCCGCGCTTCCAACACCACCACCCTGACCTTGGAGGATTGCCATGTCCCGGTGGCCAACCGACTGGGGGAGGAAGGGCAGGGGTTCAAGATAGCGATGGATGTCTTGGATGCGGGAAGGATGGGCATCGCCGCCCAGGCTTTGGGGATCGCCCAAGCGGCCTTCGAGGCCTCGGTTAAGTACGCCCAGGAGCGGGAGCAGTTCGAGAGGCCCATCTCCCACTTCCAGGCCATCCAGTGGATGATCGCCGATATGGCTACCCGCATAGAGGCCGCGCGCTTACTTCTCTTCCAGGCGGCCCTCAAGAAAGATAGAGGAGAAAGGTACACTCGCGAGGCGGCTATGGCCAAATTATACGCCTCGGAGACCGCTATGTGGACGGCGACCAAAGCGATTCAGGTTCACGGGGGTTATGGATATATGAAGGAGTATCCCGTGGAGCGGTACTTCCGGGACGCTAAGATAACGGAGATATACGAGGGGACGAGCGAGGTGCAAAGGCTGGTGATAGCCCATCATGAGTTGAGGGATTGAAGCGAAGCAAAGGTTGATTGGGGTGGGATATCTGGGATGCCGCAGTTATCTAGGGGGCTTTTGAGGACTCGGAAAGAAGCTTGGGGGGGCGTTATGTCTAAATTGGTACCACTCTCAATTGAAGGAGACGAGTTTCTTTTTGGCCTATCTTTTGATATAGATGATTTCATCGGGGACGGTATCTGGTGGTTGCAAATCTACGATGAGAATCGCGAATTGATATACGATGAACCTTTCATCTCTAGCAGAGGCGAAATGGATATGCAACAGATAAAAGAAATCATCAAAGATAGGTTTTTGCTTCCTGGAGGTGCTTTGCTATGAGAGCCCACGTTTTCATAACCAATCAAGACACCTTTCCGGTGGTCAGAGATAATAGTTTCTGGGGGGTAGGAATAAAGGGGATACCAAACACGCTTGCTGAGGTAATAAGGCAAAACCTGAAGAGCCAGAGGAAGCCATATTTTGCAATGATTGCCGACATTTTGGGTACCCGTGATGGCGACATTGTTTTTCTTTACGAGCGCCAGGCGGGATTTCATGGCGTATATAGGGTTGTTGGAGCACCCTTCTTTGATCCAACGCCCATAGGCTGTGTCGATCAAACCTGGCCAATAAGGGTAGAAATCGAATGCTTGACCTATTTCCCCCAACCAGTACCGGAAGATTACCTATTTTCCACAAAGGAGTATGAATCCAAGTTCTGGGGATGGTTCTACAGAAAAATCCAAGGGGCTAGAGGGGTTAATACTATCAATCCCGAGGCTGCCGAGGCGCTTGTAGAATTATTGGTAAAGATCAATGGCAATGCTATTGATAAACCATCTCAAATCAAGCCGTACCCCTCAAAAAACAGAAGCCCTATCGTAGTTCCACTTGAGCAGGATGGTAGAGTTTCCCTGGAGGTTATATTAAGGGCGTGGCTGATTGCAAATATCGATAATCCAGAGCGAGAAGACATAAGAGATGTCTTTGGTCCTGTCGAAGATTTGGAATGGTTTGCAAATAATGTTCCATATCATGTCACTAGGAAGAATATTGATATCTTGTGCTACCATAGAAATACTCAGTACACTGGATTCCCCTTGAGATATAAATTCAGCATCGTAGAGCTGAAGCGCGACACTGCCAATGATCGCGATGTTTCTCAAGTCGTTGGATATTCCAAGTGGGTTGCAGGAAGGCTTGCAGGAAGTGAAATCGAAACCATTCAACCTATCCTGATAGCAAGTGACTTTAATAAGAGAGCAAATGAGAAAGCCAAGAATAGTGATTTTAGCGACCGAGGGATTATGTTTGTAAAGTATGAGGTTAAGAATAATACTATCTTATTCGTACAGGTAGGCATATGAAGGGGCTGAGAAACGGTGATGCTTCGATAGTATATCACGAAGTCGATGAAGAAGGAAACCACCATTATTGGTTTTATGATGGAGGCAAAAGGGTAGGTTTGGATTGGGGGGAGATAGGGCATATTCCAAATGGTGGTGATCGGTTTCCTCACCCAGAAAGGGACATAGACCTCCGATTAGATGACATTCTTTGGGCCGATGACGGCCCTTAAGCCTTTTTTCTCGTGGCGTCAGATGTTACCACCTGCCAGCACCTATAGCGCAGACTAGGGGAGGCCATTGTGGCTACTGATCCCAAAATCGAGAGGCTAAGAAAACTCCGCGAGGAAGCCAAACTTGGCGGAGGGCCGGAACGGATAGAAAGGCAACATAAGCGGGGGAAACTGACCGCTCGGGAGCGGTTGGACCTCCTCTTAGATGAGAATTCTTTCCACGAACTCGACATCTTCGTCACCCACCGGGCCACCGGCTTCGGTATGGAGGAGAAGAGGTACCTCGGCGATGGAGTGGTCACCGGTTACGGCACCATCGATGGCCGGCTAGTCTATGTCTTCTCCCAAGATTTCACCGTCTTCGGGGGAGCCTTGGGCGAGGCCTACGCGGAGAAGATCTGCAAGGTAATGGACTTGGCTATGAGGAATGGCGCGCCCGTCATCGGGCTCAACGACTCCGGGGGGGCCCGCATCCAAGAAGGGGTGGAGAGCCTGGGAGGGTACGCCGATATCTTCGTACGCAATACGCTGGCCTCTGGAGTCATCCCCCAGATATCGGCGGTTATGGGCCCTTGCGCGGGCGGGGCCGTCTATTCCCCGGCCATTACCGACTTCATCATTATAGTCCAGGGCACCAGTTATATGTTCGTCACCGGCCCAGATGTGGTGAAGACGGTGACCCACGAGGAGGTGACCTTCGAGGAACTCGGCGGGGCCATGGTTCACAACACCGAAAGCGGCGTGGCTCATTTCATAGCCCAGAGCGAGGAAGAATGCATCCAGATCATACGCCAACTCCTAAGTTACCTACCCCAGAACAATCTAGAAGACCCCCCTTACATCGAGCCCACCGATGACCCCCTACGGATGGAGCCCGCTCTGGACACCATCGTCCCCGATAGCCCCACCAAGCCTTACGATATGAAGGAGGTCATCCGCCTAGTGGTAGATGACGGCGAATTCTTCGAAGTGCACGAGCATTACGCCCCAAACATCATCGTGGGCTTCGCCCGCCTCAACGGCCGCTCCGTGGGCATCGTGGCCCAGCAACCGGCCGTCTTGGCTGGCTGCCTAGACATCAACTCCGCCGATAAAGGTGCTCGTTTCGTCCGCTTCTGCGACTGCTTCAACATCCCCCTCATCACTTTCGTAGATGTTCCAGGTTTCCTCCCCGGAGTGGGCCAGGAGCATGGGGGGATCATCCGCCACGGGGCCAAACTCCTCTACGCCTACTGCGAGGCCACGGTTCCCAAAATGACGGTCATAACCCGCAAGGCTTACGGCGGGGCCTACGATGTTATGAGTTCCAAGCACGTAAGAGGGGACATCAACTACGCCTGGCCCACGGCAGAGATCGCGGTGATGGGGCCCGATGGGGCGGTGAATATCATCTTCAGAAAAGAGATCGCCGCGGCGGAGGACCCCGAGGCCGAACGGGAGCGGTTGACCAAGGAGTATAGGGAGCAGTTCGCCCACCCCTACATCGCCGCCGCTCGAGGGTACATAGATGATGTCATCGAGCCCCAAGAGACCCGCCCCCGGCTCATCAGCGCCCTGGAGATGCTACAGAACAAGAGGCAAAGCAACCCGCCCAAGAAACACGGGAATATACCGCTGTAGAGGAGGTGGAGTAAACACCTACCTGGAGAAGTGAGGTAGCATAAGTGAATGATTGTGAGAGGAGGACAGCCAGATGGATTCACGCGATAAACTGGAAATCAGCGAAGAAGCAAGGGGCATGACCGTAAGCGGTGATATACCAGATTTTGACTACGGGGTAATTTGGGAAGACCCCATACGTGGTCACAAAGTGGGTTGTTTGGACGCCACATCTAGAGCAGACGTCGTGCAATTGATGAATGGGCGAAAGGCTACCCTAGCAATACAAGACCCACCATACAACATCGATATCGGCGGTGTCTTTGCCAACATGCCCATCGATGACTATATAAAGTGGTCTGAAAAATGGGTGGATAACACCATCACTGCACTGGACACAAACGCATCTTTGTACATTTGGCTTGGGGCAGACATTAAGAAAGGCTTTCAACCACTGCCCGACTTCATGATTATGATGAGGAGCAAGCCAGTCGAAACGCGCAATTGTATCACCATGAGAAACCAACGGGGATATGGGACTCAAAAGAATTGGATGGCCGTGCGACAGGAGCTGTTGTACTACACGAAAGGCAATCCTCCTTTTCACGTGCAGTACACTAATATACCCAAGAAAACCAAAGGGTATTACAAGGTAGTTAATGGTAAGCGAACGGAGAATTTGGAGAGAAGCAAATCACGCTATATCAGACCAGGGAATGTTTGGTTCGACATCCAGCAAGTCTTTTACTTGTTAGAAGAGAATGTCGAGGGTTGTTACGTTCAGAAGCCTCTGAAAGCTATAGAAAGGATCATGCATGCCAATAGTAGTGAAGGCGACCTCGTCATTGATTTCTTTGCACATTCCGGCACCACGCTTCTACAGGCGGAGATATCAAAGAGACAATGTTACACCATGGACATCTCCCCAGATTATTGTCGCATAGCCGTCGAAAGACTTCTACACTATCGCACTACGGGAAAATTGGGATGGGGCCGCACGAAAGTCTTGGAAAAGGGTAGCATAGTCAAGAGAAGCCATGCAAAGCAGCCGGCTCTATTCGAATCATGAAACCTTAGCTAAAGGGATGAAAAAATGGATATCGAAGAACTCAAACAGACTCTCGAAAAATGGGTGCATTCTCTCCAACCTGAGAATGAGAGTTTCCTAAGAGCGAGACTTTCAAGTCTGAAATCGGCGTTCCCTTTCAACGAATATGAATACATTTTGATGTTCCTGTTAGACAAGTCGGTGATAAGTCTTGGCGACTATGAAGAACTAAGGGAAAGCTATGTGCAGTCCAATAAGTACTTGCCCCTATATGAGATTTCCCCCCGTGTATTTGGACAAATATGGGCGGAACAGCACATCATAGATATTGACTCGCGATTTCAGAAGCCTAGTAGATCCCTGGACCCCGACTATGCTGGTAATTACGATCTTTGGATAGAAGGTATCAGGGTCGAGGCAAAAGCGTCCAGAGCGGTTGATCAACGAACAAGAGGCCCAATCGTTACCAAATCTCTTAGGTTTGCGTCAGGAAAACCGTTCTGGATGAATTTCCAACAGATTAAAGTGGAAATGTGTGATGTGTTCATTTTCATAGGTGTATGGGTTGACGAAATCCGTTACTGGGTCATGTCCGACAGTGAAGTAAAGTCTCATCCCGGTCTAAGTCATCAACACGCAGGGGGCATTGAATACCAAATTGGCCTCACCAATCGAAATATTGAAGAGTTTGACAAATATCTTGTTGACGCAACCCAATTGGGCGACATAGTCCTGCAAAAAGGCAGATGAAGACGACCTGGTTGAGCGGTACGAAATCAAGTTCGCCCCGTTCGGAAGGAAAGGCCCTAGATGCTCCAAAAAGTCCTAGTCGCCAACAGAGGTGAGATAGCCGTCCGAGTGCTCCGGGCCTGTGGAGAGTTGGGCGTGAGGACGGCTACGGTTTACTCCGATGTGGACCGTTCGGCGCTTCATGTCCGCTACGCCGATGAGGCCTACCATATCGGCCCCGCACCAGCCAAGGATAGTTATCTCCGCATCGACAAGATCATAGATGTGGCCCAAAAATGCGGGGCCGACGCCATCCACCCCGGCTACGGCTTCCTAGCGGAGAACCCGGAATTCGCCCGTGCCTGCCAAGAGGCAGGGTTCATCTTCATAGGGCCGCCGCCAGAGGCTATCTCCGCCGCCGGGGATAAACTCGCTGCTCGTCGCCTGGCCTGCAAAGCGGGCGTCCCGGTCATACCCGGCACCTACGAGGAGATGAGAGACGATGAACTCCTAGCCGAGGCCGAGAGACTGGGCTACCCCCTCTTCGTCAAGGCTCTGGCTGGTGGTGGGGGCAAAGGGATGCGCCTGGTGCACACCTCCGAGGAGTTGCGCAGCGCCCTGGCCTCCGCCCATAGGGAGGCGGAATCGGCCTTTGGAAATGGAGCCTTGTATCTAGAAAAGGTGATCCAGGGAGCACGCCATGTAGAGTTCCAAATCCTGGCCGATATGCATGGCCACATGATCCATCTGGGAGAGCGGGAGTGCTCCATCCAACGCCGCCACCAGAAGATGGTAGAGGAGGCTCCCTCCATCGCTGTGGATAAGGGAGTACGAGATCGGATGGGGAAAGCAGCCATCAAAGTGGCACAGGCAGCGGGCTATGTCAACACGGGCACCATCGAGTTCTTATTGGACCAGGAGAAGAAGTTCTATTTCCTGGAGATGAACACCCGGGTCCAGGTGGAGCATCCGGTAACGGAACTGGTCACAGGCATAGATATCGTCAAGGAACAACTTCGTATCGCCTCTGGGCGCAAGTTGCGATATAAGCAAGGAGACGTGCAGTTCAAGGGACACGCTATCGAGTGCCGCATCTCCGCCGAGGACCCCTTCAACAACTTCCTCCCCTCCATAGGCCGCATCACGGCTCTAAGCGAGCCTACCGGCCCCGGCGTTCGAGTGGAGAGCGGCCTCTACGAGGGGTTCGAGGTCTCCCTCTACTACGACCCCCTCATCGCCAAGGTGATCGTCTGGGGCGAGACGAGGGGGGAGGCTATCCTTCGTATGCGGCGCGCCTTGAGCGAATACCGCATCGTAGGGGTCAAGACCACCATCCCCTTCCACCAGCGGCTGCTGGATCATACTAACTTCATCGCCGGACAGATAGATACCACCTTCGTGGAGGAGCGCTTCTCCCTAGTGGAGAAGGAGGCAGAGCATGCGGAGGTGGCTGCCCTGGCCGCGGCGCTCCTCTCCTACCAGAAAAGACAGAAGGCTATCGCCATGATACCATCCCGCAAGGTGGAAAGGGAAAGCCCCTGGAAGCGCGCCGGGAGATGGGAGGCTATGCAGCGGTGAGATACGCGGTCACCGTGGGCGACAAGGCCTACAACATCGAAGTGGGTGGCGATAGAGAGATAGAGATAGACGGCGTCCCCCACCAGGTGGACATCCAGAACATCGATGGTTACTCCCTCTTCTCCTTACTCCTAGACAACCGTTCCTACGAACTGATAGTGGAGCGGGAAGGGCAACAGTTCCGCATACTTCTAGAAGGGGAGATGTACGCCGTTTCCGTGACGGATGAGCACGCCAGGCGTCTGATGGAGGCTCCAGCGAGGGTTCCATCAGGGGAGGTGGCGGTGAAGGCCCCCATGCCTGGCCTGGTAGTCGCCGTGCCCGCCACACTTGGCCAAGAGGTGAAGATCGGCCAGGGGCTCATAATCCTAGAAGCGATGAAGATGGAAAACGAACTACGTGCGCCCAGGGGGGGAAGGGTGAAAGCGATCCGCGTCTCCCCAGGCCAGGTGGTGGACAAAGATCAAGTGCTGGTGGTGATAGGATAGAGGAGGCTATAGAGATGCCTTTCTTCAAAGTGAAGGAACTGACCTCAACTCAAGCGCTGGAAGGGGTAAGCCGACGCGCCGTTTACTTGGACCAGGTGATGTTAACCTTCTTCGACTTTGCCCCCCATTCTATAGTGCCTATGCACAAACACCCTCACGAGCAGATCACTTTCATCATCGAGGGGAAGATGGAATTTACCCTAGGAGACGAAATAAGAGTCCTAGAGGAAGGCGAAGGGGTCACCATCCCGCCAAACGTCGAACACGGAGCGAAAGTCCTTCACCTGCCCACCAAGGCCATAGATGCCTGGCACCCGCCCCGGGAGGATTATCGCTAGACCCTGTCGGGTTTAGCCCAGTCCCCCGGCCTGGCAAGTACCGGGGCAGGCTGGCGGGAGTGGGCCAGGGGATAGGGTAAATAGGGTATGGAGAAGATGGATTACACCCTGATTTTTGACGGCGGGAGCCTAGGCAACCCCGGGCCGGGATATGGCAGTTATCTCCTGGTCAGAAATAGGGATAGCAAAAGTAGAACCCAACGCCTCGACTTCCAGGAAGAGATGACCTCCAACCAGGCCGAATATCGAACCCTCATCGCCGGGCTGGAGGATCTCGTCTCCACCATCCGCAAGGTCGGGCGCTCTCCCCAAGGATTCTCGCTGGAGGTCAGGGGTGACAGCCGACTGATCCTTTATCAAGTGGCTAGAAGGTGGAAGACGAAGAAACCCCACCTCATGCCCCTTCGAGACAAGGTCGAGGAACTCCTAGAGGGGTTCGGCTCCATAACCCTCATCTGGCAGAGGAGGGACAAGAGCGAGAGGGTACTGGGGCACTAGCCGAAGGAAACGAGATAGGGCAAGGCCACTGACAAGTTGTCAGTGGCTTTCTTCATTGGCGTTCCAAGGGCAAGACAAACCTCAAATGGGCAGCCCACAGCCGAGCCCGCTCCAGCGGGTTCTTAGACGGGCTTAGATTCGGCGCTGGCAAGGTACTCATCCAATGTGATGACGTGTATGCCCCAACTGCGTTGGAGCGCGGTCCCTGCGAGAAGGATGTCCTTGTCCGATGTGAGAAAGAAGTCTCTGTTGGCGACCTTGTGGGCGTAGAGCTGTAAGGCGTCTTTTCGATTGCTGGCATAGCGCTTATGCTCAGGTTTTGAGTGAGGGAACACCGTCGCGAAGATGGCATCGATCTCGGCCTTGTCTACGAAGACGGTCGGGAATATGATAGGAAAAGTAGAAATGCTTGGGAGAGCGTAGGGCAGGTAGGAGTCTATTATGTCCTTGATGTGCCGGGGGAGCGCGCCTCCCCCGCTTTCGTAGTCCGTGAAGACCTGATTGGTGACCGCGAGCTTGCACCTGCCCGCGTCTCGGAGGGCCTTGAGGCACTTAAACTGGACGCTCAGACTCAAGCGCTTGTCAGGGTCATTTCCATAGCGGGTTTCGCTTGGTGCACCCTCTGACCATGCCCAGTCTCTGATTATGTTGGTATCGAGCGTGAGGAGGTCCATGAAGAACCTTCATAGAGTGCCACGTCCAGTGGGACCCGGGGGAAGCGGCACTAGTGAGCCGCCTAACTATTGATTATACCGCATTTTCGCCGTGTAATACTCCTAAATGGAGAGTTATGCGGCAAGCGTAACCATCCGCACAGAGGAGGCTTACATTAACTGGATAAAACGCTACATCCTCTTCCACCGGAATGTGCGCGACTCCGGGTCAAGGAGGTTGACTTCGCCCAACCTCTAAGTCGACAGCCCCCGCAACTCCTCCAAGCCACCCTCCCCCACGAAAGCCTCGAACTCCTCCAGCGTGGCGAAGACCTGGGTGGAAAGGAACTTCACCACCCAGTTCTCCACCAGAGGGGAGATGGTGAGGATGGGAACGCCTTTCTCGTAAGCCCGCCACATCTCGAGGGCCGTGCCCATGCTGGCCTGGGAGAGATAGGCCACCACTATATCGGCCCTACCCGCTTCCTCAATCAATTCTAAGAATGTTTGCTTGCCCTTCTCAGCATCGTAAGAGGGGCTTTCGGGGTGTAACTCCCAGGGGTCTATGATTTCGGCCTCCGGGTGCCTGGCCAGGATGATCTCCCGGATGGCACCTCGGTACTCTTGGCCGTGCACCTCTACCCCGGGTAGTGACCCCTGCATGATCCCGGCGATGAAAACGCGCATGGACAACCCCTTACAGAAAGGACTAGGTGGTGACGAAGTTCCGCCCCTTGAGGGATATGGAGTGGACTATGCGGGTGTCTATGGGCCTATCCTCGGGCTGGGTGGTGGCTCGCACGGTGACGTGACCGGCCAGCGGGCCATGCAGTATTTTATCCGTCAGGGTCTCCTGCACCTGGAAGATACCCGCAGAGTTGCACATCTGGACCACGATCTCTACCGGGTATTCCTCGCCCCTGGCGATCATCACCTCCTCGATGGAGAGGGCCGAGACGGTATGGATATTGACATTCCCCAAATCGAAGGCCATCCGCCCTCGTCCCTTAGTGAGGTCGCAGCCGTCGGCCACCGCCACTAGCCCTGCCTCCAAGGTCAAGGGCTCCGGCTCCACACCGTGGCAATGGATGCTATGGAGTATGAAACCCCGCAGTTCGATCCGCTGCTCCGGATCCTCGTAGAACTGGGGCATCAAGCGATCCAGAATGGGCAAGGCCAGATAGACCCCCCAGTGGGCATGCTCCACCCTATGGATCTGGTTCCCCAAGTCGTGAAGGAGGGCCCCGGTGAGGACTACCAGAAAGGCATCGTCCAGGTCACCGGCGCCTGAGGCCACCACATCGGGCTGTATCCCCGCCTCCACCAGCAACTTGAGCATAGTGATGGCGCTGGCCGCGGCCACCTTGGCGTGGACTTCACCATGGTCATTGAAGTTCAGTTTGGTCACCGCTATGTAATCCGCCATATCCCAGTTGGCCCGCACTTCAGGGTCGGCCACCAAGATGTCATACATCCGAGTGGCTTTGGAGTAAGGCTTCAAGGTCTCATAGATGACATCTATACACCTCGCCTCCAACTCATCGTACACTTGGGGTAGGTCTATCTCCACCCCTCGGTTCTGATATTTGCGCTCCTCCCGCTTTACCTCTATTCTCCTGGGCATTTTGTCTCCTTTCGGCAATTGACTAAAGTCAAATCACCACCGGCTCTCTATACTCTCCGAAGACCTCCCTCAACACCCCGCAGATCTCCCCTAGGGTGCCGTAGGCCCTCACCGCATCCAGGATGTAAGGCATCAAATTCTCTGAGGCCTTTGCTGCTTCTCGCAGGGCCTCAAGCCTCCTCATCAACTCTTCGTTGTCCCTTTCCCTTCTCACCCTAGCCAGTCTTTCCCTCTGCCGCCTCTCCCCTTCAGGATCCAGGCGAAGAAGGGGTATCCGCAGGGGCTCATCAAGTTGATACTTATTCACCCCCACGATAGTGCGGTCGCCGCTATCGATGGCTCGCTGATATTTGTAGGCGCTCTCCGCTATCTTTCGCTGGAAGTAACCCACCTCAATGGCTGGGACCACACCTCCCAAAGCCTCGATCTCCTCGAATATCTGGTAGGCTTCCTTCTCCAAGCGATCGGTGAGGGCCTCTAGGTAGTAACTCCCGCCCAGAGGGTCGATGGTGTTGGTCACTCCGCTCTCGTGGGCGATGATCTGCTGGGTGCGGAGAGCCACTCGTGCTGCCTCCTCGCTGGGCAAGGCCAAAGCCTCGTCCATGGAATTGGTGTGAAGCGATTGCGTCCCCCCCAAGACGGCAGCCAACGCCTGGATAGCCACCCGCACTACGTTATTCTCCGGCTGCTCGGCGGTGAGGGAGACCCCCGCCGTCTGGGTGTGGAAGCGGAGCCACCAAGATCGCGGGTTCTTGGCCCCGAAACGTTCCCGCATCTCGCGGGCCCATATCCTTCTGGCGGCTCTATATTTGGCGATCTCCTCGAAGAAGTCGTTATGGGCGTTGAAGAAGAAGGAGAGGCGAGGGGCGAAATCATCTAGTTTGAGACCCCGTTTCACCGCCTCTTCCACGTAGGCGAAGCCGTCGGCCAAGGTGAAGGCCAACTCCTGGGCTGCCGTAGCCCCTGCCTCACGGATATGGTAGCCGCTTATAGAGATGGTGTTCCAGCGAGGCAGATATTTGGAACCGTATTCGAAGGTATCCACGATGAGGCGCATGGAGGGCTCGGGGGGGAAGATGAACGACTTCTGGGCTATATACTCCTTTAAGATATCGTTCTGGATAGTGCCTCCCAATTTTTCCTGGGGGACGCCCTGTCTCTCCGCCGCGGCTATATACATCGCCCAGACCACCGCCGCCGGCCCGTTGATGGTCATGGAGGTGGTCACTTCATCGAGGGGGATGCCCTCAAAGAGGATCTCCATATCGGCCAGGGAGGAGATAGCCACCCCGCATTTGCCGAACTCCCCCTCCGCTTCCAGGTCATCGGTGTCGTAGCCGTAGAGGGTAGGGTAGTCGAAGGCCACCGAGAGCCCCGTCTCCCCGTGCTCCAAGAGGTATCTAAAGCGGGCGTTGGTCTCCTCGGCGGTCCCGTACCCGGCGAACATCCGCATAGTCCAAAGCCGCCCCCGATACATAGTGGGATGGATGCCTCTGGTAAAGGGGTACTCGCCGGGGAAGCCCAGGTCCCGCCGGTAACCCAAACCTTTCACCTCCTCCGGGGTGTAGAGGCGCTCGACGGGTATCCCTGACATAGTGAAGAAACCCTCCCTCCGCTCGGGGTAGTTCGCTAGGCGGTTCTTGAGGGTGGTCCCCTCCCACCTGGCCCGGCTCTCCCCCAGCCTCTCTAAATCATCCTTCTCCATTCTAGCAACCTCCTCTACTACCTATCAACCAGTAGAGCAAATCAATACTCAATCCCTTCCCGACCCTTTATCCCT
>DFBK01000072.1 GCA_002366595.1 Anaerolineales bacterium UBA3082
TCGGACCCATCTTCTTCGAGACCAACATAATAATCTACTCTATGCTATTTCTTGTCGTGGTAACACATATCATCCTCTTCTACACCCGTTGGGGACTGCGTAGCCGAGCGGTGGGCGAGCACCCGCTGGCCGCCGACACTCTGGGCATAAACGTCTTCCGCACCCGCTATATGAATGTCATCATTGGGGGCATGATCGCCGGACTGGGCGGAACCTACTTCACCCTCGGCTCAGCGGGCCGCTTCGACGAACTGATGACCGCGGGGAAGGGGTTCATCGGCCTGGCGGCTATGATCTTCGGCAAGTGGACCCCCTTTGGCGGCTTCGCCTCCTCCCTCATCTTCGGCTTCGCCGACTCCTTACAGGTGAAACTGGGTATCTTGGGGGTGAACATCCCCTATACCGCTGAGCCCTTACCGTCAGAGATCCTCCTCATGGCTCCCTACTTGGCTACTATGATCGTCTTGGCTGGCGTGGTGGGGAGGGCGATCCCCCCAGCCGCTGATGGACAACCCTATGAGAAGCAATAACCCCCTCTCGATCTTTATGGGGAGGCCTGAGATGAGCGGAAGATTGAAACTTTGGCTACTAGAACTGCGGCCCCCCTTTTTCACCGCTTCCATCGTTCCCGTCGTCCTAGGAGCGGTCATCGCCTGGCAGAGAGGGGGCACCTTCCACGGGGGGTATTTTCTTCTGACCCTCATAGGAGGGGTGCTTCTCCACGCTGGCACCAACGTGGCCAACGACTACTTTGATCATCTGAATAGAACCGATGAGATCAATATCGAATTCGTAAGCCCCTTCACCGGGGGCAGCCGGATGATTCAAGAGGGTTTATTAACCCCCCGGGAGGTGATGACCGAGGCCCTCATCCTCTTCGCTCTGGGTAGCCTAATCGGTCTCTATTTAACCTGGGCTCGGGGACCGGCCGTCCTCCTTTTGGGGCTCATCGGCCTCTTCTCTGGCTTCTTCTATACCGCGCCCCCCATCTATCTAGCCAAGTGGGGCGTCGGTGAGTTCTTCGTGGGGCTCAATTTCGGATTCCTCATGACCTTGGGCTCTTACTATGTACAGACCCGATCCCTGGCCTGGGAGCCTGTAGTGGCCGCCATCCCCGTGGTCTGCCTGATCGCCGCTGTCTTATGGATAAACGAGTTCCAAGATGCCCCCGCCGACCACATGGTGGGCAAAGATACTCTGGTAGCGAGAGTGGGGAGAAGGAGGGCGGTAACCGGTTATATCTTTCTCCTGACAGCCACTTACCTCTCCATACTCTTAGCCGCAGTCTTAAGGGTTATCTCCCCCTTCACTCTCCTCGCTCTCCTCACCCTTCCTCTGGCCTGGAAGGCTATAGGCATTGCTCGTCTCCATTACGATGACTACCAACGGCTCACCCCGGCCAACGCCACCACTATACAGATCCATATGCTGACCGGGCTCCTCCTTATCTTGGGTTACCTCCTCGATAAGGTGGTCTAGATCCTTCCGCCTCCATAAAATGCCCAAACTCTACTCCACTCCGGAAGAGAAAGCCCGCTATGTTCACCATATCTTCGCTCGCATCGCTAGCCGTTACGACCTGGCTAACAAGGTACTCTCTTGGGGACAGGATCTGGGCTGGCGGAAAAGAGCGGTTCGTCTCGCCCTTCCACCTCCCCAAGGCAGGGTTCTCGATCTAGGCACCGGCACGGGAGAGATGGCCCTGCTTCTGGCCCAAGAGGGCTCTTACCGAGTCACGGCCTTGGATTTCTCCCCGCCCATGTTGGAGTTGGGGCGCCGAAAGGCTAAGGCTAGCGGCCTCTTTATCGACTTCCTGATAGGAGATGCCTTATCGCTGCCTTTTCCAGATCATCCCTTCGACCGCCTCATCTCCGCTTTCGTCCTGCGCAACCTAAAGAGCATCCCCCAAGGCCTAGCCGAGATGTGCCGCGTTATAAGGCCAGGAGGGTATGTCATCTCCCTGGAACTCTTCAAACCTCAAGGCAGGGCCATCCGCCCCCTCTACGATCTCTATCTTAATCGCCTGGCACCCCTCTTAGGTCAACTCATCACTGGTAACGGTGAGGCTTATCGGTACTTGCCTCTCTCCATCGAGAGGTTCTTAACTCCCCAAAAACTGGCCCAGGCTATGGAGAGAGCCGGCCTGGTGGAGGTGGAATATCTCCTCTCCACCCGGGGCATAGCCGCCATTCATAGGGGACGCAAACCCTAGCCGGTTCTGTCTTTTCTTGTTGGACATGCTATAGTCAAGTGCGGTAAAAGGAGGTGGAAAAGCACGGCGGCGAAGGGGATGAGCCGTTCCGATGCCTGGCAGAACTCCGCCATCCCCTTATCGCTCATCATACCCGTAGTAATAGGACTCAGTTCCGCCAGGACCACGGCATAATCCACCCCGCTCTCTTCCAGCATCTCCACTACCGCCCCAGGGGTAGCCATCCGTTCGACATATTCCTCTATATCCTCGCCGATGACCGACTCCAGATAACCTCTAGCCCCAGGCTGATAGGTCTCGTATTTTAGGGGATGCAGGTGAAAATCTATGACCAGCATATGAGTCTCCTATCTATACGATGATCTTGATCCTCGATAGATAGTAGCCGCTCCAAGAAGCGGCCAAACTATCGCCAATCCCACTTGATCGGTGCGTAGCGCGTCCCATGAGCCACGATCTAGGTATGGGGACTCCTATTAGAGATAGCGCTCCGTTCGCCGAAAGGCTACCCTCGAACCCGCCAATAAGCACGCGGCAAGCAGGAGCAAAACTATTCGGTTCTCCAGAAACGTTGCGGAGCCTGGATAGTACGTGGTCTTGAAGAGAAACAGGTATCCAAACCAGCCCTGATCTCCATATTTGCGCAGGAGTTGGTTCAAAAGCCAGTAACCACCAGCGAGCATAGCCCCGATATTGGCATTATTACTCGCGAGACTCAACAGATAGGAAAGGCTTGTAGAGAAAATCATCGGTGGCAGGGCAACCAATAACAGGTACGAGACAGGAAATGGCAGGTACCAGAGATGCCAGATGAGGGCCAGACCACCAACCAGGCCGACATTGACTCCCAGGACCATCAGGAATCGGCGTAAGTAGAGCCGGAAAGGCGATGTGGTGGAGATGAGTACAAATTCGAGGGCTCCATAGTCCTGATCCACCGCCAGGAGATGGGATGTCGTCACCAGGAGTGCCAGCGATGCCAGATCCTCGAAGAAGACAATGGCTGTCCCTCCCTTGTGAGGCGGTCCGAGGATGAGAACGAGAGAGATGAACCCCAGGAGTGCAAGAGCCATCCCCATGACCGATGGCCGAATGATGCGGAATTCATAGCCCAATAGCGCGATCGATGCCACGGACGAAGGTCGTGGCAAGCGCTGCAGCCGTTCGGGAAGTCGGGTGCCTCTCATGCTGGTCTCTGCGGGGGCGGTTCCGCGCTCATCCATACGCGTGTCTCCCTGCGCAATAGAATGTAGAGAAGCACCCCGCTGAGAAGAACCAAGATGCCGATATTGAGGGCCACATCGCTGCTACTC
This sequence comes from Anaerolineales bacterium UBA3082, assembly GCA_002366595.1. Taxonomy (GTDB): domain Bacteria; phylum Chloroflexota; class Anaerolineae; order UBA7937; family UBA7937; genus UBA7937. Next base: position 3,526 of record DFBK01000072.1, read on the forward strand.
ACGTTCGGAAGGCTGCCAATCTTGGTACAGAACAACCCCATATAGACTGTGGCACCACTGAAGTTGAGTATCTCCCGGATAGGCGGCCGCGGAATCCAATAGTGAAAGGAATCGAGGTACCATGCCACAAGATATGGAATGTAAAACAAACGCACGTCCCCAGCCAGCGTCGCGACGGTCAATGCTAGAGTGGAGACGAAAAGCATCGAAGGCAGATAGATAGTTGCGAATGCCAGGAAGAAAGGCCCGGGCTCGGCGAGGGTGTTACCGATGTACCATTGCACGAGCGGTGCACCGACAAAAAGTGGGCAAACCGCTAGACATAGACTGAGGAAACTGGCAGCCCACTTGCCCAGGGTGTATGCCCTGGGGAATACGCCTTTGGCGTGCAATAACTCATCCGTTTGGAGAGTCCGATCTCGCAAGATGCGATCAGCGATGAGGAAAACTGCCAGGCCATTCATCAAGGTCGTCGCCGCGGAAAAGGACTGACCGGCGACCCACCAGCTCGACTGGAAGCGCGGACGGTCCTCGGGAGAGCCGTAGTTCAGCGGTGAAGCCACAAACAGCGCGAAGGCGTTCACGAGCAGTACGACAATCCAGAAACCTGCGCTGCGCCAGCGCATCTTCAACTCGTACCAGACGACACCCCAGAAGCGTCGCGTATCACTCATTGGAGCCCTCCCCAGTGGACCCCTTCGACCCGTAATATAGGTATGCATCTTCCAGCGTAGCCGCAATCGGCTGGGCGCCGGCGGGCGGTTCGTCGGCCAGAAGCCGGAGAGCCAACCCATCTTCTTGCCGAGCTATCCCAATAACCTGATAACGCCTTTCCATCTCAGAGAGTGCTGTCTCAGGCACCGTCATAACCCAAACCTTACCCGCAATACCCTCTATCAGGTGTTGCGGTGAGGAGTGGATCACCACTTGTCCATTGTGAATGATCGCCATATCTCGACAGATGGCTTCGACATCACCGACGATATGCGTTGAAAGTATGACGAGACGATCGCCACTGAGCTCTGAGAGCAGACCACGGAAGCGGGCCCTTTGCTCAGGGTCAAGACCGGCAGTGGGTTCATCAAGGATGAGCAGTTGGGGATCGTGGAGAAGCGCCTGTGCGATCCCTACCCGCTGCCGCATCCCGTGAGAGAAGGTGCCCAACTTTCGGTTGGCGACCTCCAGAAGGTGCACAAGAGATAGGGCTCTCTCTATGCGCTGGCGACGCGTAGCGCCATCTCGGATACTGTGCAAGATGGCTAGATAGTCTAGGAACTCCCAGGCAGTGAGGTTGAGATAGAGGCCGAACTGCTCGGGGAGATAGCCGAGCATTCCACGGATGGCGGCTTGCTCGGTGTGAATGTCATGCCCATTGATCGTCGCGGTGCCTTCAGTGGGCACTAACAGGGTGGCCAGAATCCGCATCAGTGTGGTCTTGCCAGCACCGTTGGGCCCTAACAGCCCGAAAGGGCTTGTCCTGATCTCCAGATCGATCTTCTGGATGCCGACAATATCCGGTGCATAGATCTTGGTCAACCCTTTGGTTGTGACCTGAACTAGATCTTTCACACGAGTGGCTTTCTGCATCTGTCCTCGTCTCCCTGCCATTCTGATGAGCCGCGGTCGATCTTTTATGTACAGAGCGTGCTAAGTATCTTCTCCCTATAGCTCGGTGTTGACAGTGCAACTTTAAACGTAGGCTATCATATAAAAAGAAGGGTTGTCAATAGTGGGTAAGCAGCCGTGTTCACCGTTTCGGCCTTTGTGTAAATGCCAAAAGGGGATACAATAAAGGGCATGGTGGGGAAGCCAATGGTGAGACCTATAGTTTTAGCCTCCAGTTCGCCCCGGCGAAGGGAACTCTTCGCCCTCTTGGGCCTGCCTTTCCAGGCGGTTGATCCCCAAGTAGATGAGGCCCCCTTGGAGGGGGAGAACCCGAAGAGCACCGCTTTACGTCTGGCCTTCGCCAAGGCTCAAGAAGCGGCTATGAGCCACCCAGAGGCTATCATCGTGGCCGCCGACACCCTGGTCATACTGGGGGATAAGATCCTGGGAAAGCCCGGAGATGGAGACGAAGCGCTCGCCATCTTAGAGGCGCTGAGGGGAAAGAAACACCGGGTTATCAGCGGCGTGATAGTTCTCGATGCCGCCACGGGAGAGAAAAGAGAGGAAGTGGCCGATACCCAGGTATGGATGAGGGACTATTCCGAGAAGGAGATAGCGCGCTATATAGGGCGAGGGGAGCCTTTCGATAAGGCAGGGGGTTACGCCATACAAGACAACGAGTTTCGACCGGTGGCTAGAGTGAAGGGCTGCTACGCCAACGTCATGGGACTGCCGTTGTGCCACCTCTACAAAGCCCTAAAGAGGGTGGGGGTAAACCCACCCGCCACCCCCCTCGAAGCCTGCATGGGTTTCACAGGCCACGAGTGTATGGTAACCCGGCGGATACTAGGCTATCCCGGGAGGTGATTCTACTAACCCTCCTCTGGTGGCGGACAAATATCAGGGTGTATTGATAGAGATCGTAAACCCTAGAATTTGCCGACTCACTGTGCAATATTATCTCAATCATTAAAGAGGAAAGCCCTTCCGTCCTCATTCGGAAGGGGCTGCTCTTACCGGGATGGCCTCGTGGTGGCCAAGTCATCGTTATGGCGCGGCCACACCGTCACACTCCTTCTCCCACTCCGCCATTAGATGGTAACCACTGTGCAAGTCTGATAGTGAATAATGTATTGCGAAAAAAGAGGTTCTCCGATGGGCGAATTGGGGGAAATCTTCGATTTGCCTTTCCTCCAATGTATCTAACCGAGCCCAAAGCGACGCGAGGATTTGTGGCCTAAATGCGCAGAGTTCCGGATCTCGCTATCCTCATTTACGAATAGCCATCGGTTGTCCTCTACATTCACTTGCTTCACCAACTTCTCAATTGAGAAGCAAAAAACTCGCCTGCTTAGCCCACTATTCTTGACTTCTCAGTCACGTCGTTTTCATCTTGTTCCACCATTTTGGGAACCTCGAGTATGGTTATATTTCTTTTCCTTAATTCTTCCATGAATTTCTCGTAGAGGGTTCCTCTTATACAATCCTCGGGAGCCACTATGCCCTTATCTTTTATCTCCCCTGTTAATAGAAGTCTTGCAGCTATCGCCACCGGGAATCCGGTAACCCTCGCCATAGAGGGAATACCAACCTCTGTATCCGCTTCATCCCACATGTAGTAATCGATTCTCATCTTTTTGCCGTCTTTCTTTCCTGTGATCGTATTCCACATAACACACACATCAGTTTCACCCTCGAGTGGGTGAAGTTTAGGTGTTAAGATAGACAACAAGAAATCTCGAGGTGCTATCTTCATACCTTCGAATTCCACTGCCGTGAGATCAAGCAACCCGCACTCCTTCAAGGTCTGTATTCCCTGCCAATGACCAGGCCACCGGATAGTTTTTTCAGCAAACTCATTAAGCTGCGGTCTTGTGTAAATAAAACTGGGCATACCGGGTGTAATAGCGCACTCTAACTCCTCATCCTTACCAAATTTCGTGAATCTAAAGCTTTCACGATCACTCATCGCATCTACTTCCACAACCCTACCGTTCTTTACGACTTCGACCTTGACCATATACTCCCTCAAAACATGTTCGAATGCCCAGGTGATCATGTATCTTAGCGGATGCCTCTGGGCAGCTTCCTTTGAGGGAATACCCCCAACTCTTGCAATCGCCCTCTCAGCCTTGTCCATTTTCCTGATCCCCTCGCCAAGCGTGATGTTACTTAAACCGGGTGCAAAACCCATCCCATCAACAAATGTCACGCCATTATCTATCGCTTTCTTATGAAGCCATTCTCCATACTCCTCAAGTGTCATGCCCTTGGGCACTTGTAACCCCTCGGTCTCATAAGGGTCTGGTCTCCTGTGATACTCTTCGAGCATGTCAACAATGTTCAGTCTAGCTTCAATTGCGCTCTCAACAACTCTATAACTTGTCCTTCTATCAGGTAGGGCAATCGCACCAACATCGTATTGCTTCATCAACCCTACCGTGTCCTCCCTGTCGTTCACATCAAGGACATAAGGTATCACCTTGCTACTACCTATCCATTTTCTTGTCTGCCCCAGGGCATCCTTTCGCCTACCCACAATTCCTACCGCTTCAACCTCGTTATCTTTGGCCAAATCCCATGCAACTGCGGAACCAATCTTCCCTGAACCTCCAAAGACCAGAACTTTCATTCTCTTTCCTTCCTCTTAATTCTCCTTTTCCCCAAGGCGGGGGTCGGAATTCCATAATACCCACATCTTGTAGATAGACAGCAAACTCTGCCCTCCCTGCGGTGGGCAGCTATTCTAATCCAAAGAGAATACGCTGGCAACCAGCGCACCATTTGGAGCCCTATTACCCAGCCTTAGAGTCCTCCTGCGCCCTCTAGAGGCTCTTTCGCTTCCTCGCCCTGGGCACTCTTTTAGCCCTGGCTCCCGAGATACTATGACTCCTCGAAGAGAGGCACGATCTTGAACTGAGTTACGTCCACCAGCCCCTTGTCCGTTAGTTTGAGTTCGGGGATGACAGGAAGGGCCAAGAACGACATGGCCATGAAGGGGTTATCCGCCTGGCAACCCAGACCCTGGGCCGCAGCCTCTAATTCGTCCAGTTCGGCCCTCGTCTCCTCGATCGACTTGTCAGACATAAGCCCGGCGATAGGCAAAGAGAGGGTGGCTAGCACCTCGCCGTCAGCCGCTACGACTAACCCCCCGCGCATCTTCACGATCTCCACCGCCGCCTTGAGCATATCAGCATCGTTGGTCCCTACCACTATGATATTGTGGGAGTCGTGAGCCACGGAGGAGGCCAAAGCCCCTCGCTTGAGGCCGAACCCCTTGACAAAGCCCAACCCTATGTTCCCCGAGGCTTGATGCCTTTCGATGACCGCTAACTTGAGGATGTCTCGCCCCACATCGGCCACCGCCAAGCTATCCTCTATCTTCATCTCCTCTACTAACCTCTGAGTCACCACTTGCTGAGGTGTCAGCCCGATTACCTTAGCCCGCTTGCCCTCCGCCTTTATCTGGAAATCCTCTGGATATATCCGGGCCACATTGATGGAACTCCGCAAGGGCACCTCCCGAGGGGTAAAGACCCCGGGCATAAGTTCTCCATCTTGGGCTACCAGTTGTCCGCCCCGGAAAACCTTCTTGATGTTTAGATTTTGGAAGTTGTCGAAGACCACCAGATCAGCCCTGTAGCCAGGGGAGACGGCTCCCCGATCGTTCAAACCGAAGTACCGAGCGGTGTTTATGGTGGCTAACTGAATGGTGAGGAGGGGGTCAAGTCCCAAACCGACCGCCTTCCGGATTATATGATCGATATGTCCCTCATCCAAAAGGTCCGCGGGGAGGAGGTCATCGCTCACAAACATGAATTGCCTAGCGTTTTCCGGCCTCACTAAGGGGAGCAGGGCCTCCAAATTCCTGGCCACACTCCCCTCCCGGATCATGATATACATCCCCAGGCGTAATTTCTCCCGCGCCTCCTCCAGGGTGGTGCATTCGTGATCGGAGGAGATACCAGCCGCCACATAGGCGTTCAGATCTCGACCGGTGAGGCGCGGAGCGTGTCCGTCTATACGACTATGTCGAGCGATCCTTATCTTCTCCAAGACATCCGGCTCCCTCTCTAACACGCCGGGGTAGTTCATCATCTCCGCCACCCCCAAAACCCATTCATCGCTCAAGAGAGGCCCTATATCATAGGCTGTGAGGTGAGATCCCGCCGTCTCCATCTCCGTAGAGGGAACACAGGAGGGCACCATCACATAAACGCTTAGGGGGTTATACTTGCTCGATTCCAGCATATATCTTATGCCGTCGAGGCCCATAACGTTGGCGATCTCATGGGGGTCGATGACCACCGTAGTGGTTCCATGGGGCACCACCGCCCTGGCGAACTCGGGGACGCGGACCATGGCGCTCTCGATGTGTACATGGCCGTCGATGAGGCCCGGAGAGAGGTAATCGCCCTCCAGGTCTATCACCTCCCGGGCCTCGTAAGCCCCCAGGCCCACAACCCGATCACCAAAGAGGGCCACATCAGCCTCATGGATCTCCCCAGAGAGGACGTTCACTAGTTGGGCGTTCCTGAGAAGCAAGTCCGCCTTCTCCTCGCCGCGCCCCACCCTGATCAGTTGGTCGAGTTCCATTTTCGCCTCCTTCGCCTTTGAAGAATAAGCCCCACCACCAGAGGAGGGGCGCTTTGAAACCTACAGATACCTCGATTTCAGAGTGGCAAGTGGTTGATGATCCGCTGGTAGATATCACTAAGCCAGCCGCCGAAATAGAGGAGCATGAATAATAAAGCCAGGCCTACCGCTGCCAGGAGCAAGGCGTATTCCGTCTGTCCCTGTGCCGTTCTTCTCCTACCCTGCTGAGTATCGAGCCCCCTAGTTTAACCGATCGAATTCGTATGGGGTTGGGCAATTATAAGAGGGACTTATGGCCTTTGTCAACCTTATCCTTACCTTTGGCGGTGGAGGACGAAAGGTGATAAAATAAAGACACAAAAAGGGGGGAGTACCGAGTGGAATTAACGGCTGATGTGCTCAAGATCCGAGAACCAGAAAGGGTTTGCAAGAAAATCGAAGCATTTATAGGGAGCAAAGTCGACGAGCTGCATAGAGATGGCGTTATACTCGGACTAAGTGGGGGGTTGGATTCTACTGTAGTAGCATATCTTTGCGCTAGAAGTGTTGGACCTGACAAAGTTCTAGCTTTATACATGCCAGATAAAGACAGCGAAAAAAGGAGCGGTGAAGATGCAAAGAGAGTCGCAGATGAATTGGGAATAAGATTTGAAGTTATCGATTTGACCCCAATTCTAGAAAAATTCGACATTTATGGGCTTCTGCCGACAAGAATCTTGGGTAGTAAAAGCCTAGCAGGATGGTTTTTCAGTTCCTATTACAAGGTCACAAGGGCACTAGGCAAAGATGCATTTGAGGATAGTCTGATGGGAACTAGTAACAAGTTTGCCGGGAGGGGGATTGCCTATTTAAAAACTAAACATAGGGTGAGAATGGTAATATTGTATTGTCGTGCCGAGATCGAAAACCTCTTAGTGGGGGGGGCAGCTAACAAAAGTGAACATCTAACCGGATTGTTTGCTCAGTATGGCTGTGATCATGTAGCTGATATTATGCCATTGCAGGGTTTGTATAAAACCCAGGTTAGGGAACTGGCAAGTTTTGTTAAACTCCCTCAAGAAATCATTGATAAACCCCCTATTCCCGATTTACTACCAGGCTTCAAAGACGAAGACTTTTTTGGGCCCTATCAAACTCTTGATCTAATACTTTTTGGCTTGGAAAACGGATTACCTGTCGGAGAGATAGCCTATCAACTTAGTATTGAACTAAGAGAGGTCGAACGCATTCGCCGTTATGTAGCGAAATCAGCCTGTCTAAGAGACTGGCCATATAGACCAGATTTAACATCGTAAGAAACAAGTTTCATTTGACCCCTGCTTTTTTCGATTAGTCTTCTCAAAAACTAAACTGCCGAGTATGAACAAGAATTATGAACATCTTAGAGGGTCTTAACTCCGCGCAACGCCAGGCTGTGGAGGCTCCCGAGGGGCCTATATTAGTGGTGGCTGGGCCGGGCAGCGGCAAGACCCGAGTGCTTACCCATCGGGTGGCTTACTTGGTCAGGGAGCGAGGCGTAAAACCTTACCACCTCTTGGCCGTTACCTTTACCAATAAAGCGGCCCGAGAGATGAAAGAGCGTCTCTTCCAACTCCTGGGCTCTGGGCTTCGGGAGATAACGATAGGCACTTTCCACGCCACCTGTGTCCGCATCCTCCGCCGGGAGAGTGAACGGGCAGGGGTAGAGAGGAGTTTTGTCATCTATGACGAAAACGACCAGACTAATTTAGTAGCCGAAGCGGTAGATGAATTGGGACTCGATAAAAAGGCCTATCGCCCCAGAGCATTTCTGGCTGCCATCTCCCACGCCAAGTGCGAACTGATTCCCCCTTCCGCTTTCCCCACCCCCACCTACTGGCATGAGATAGCAGGGAGAGTCTACCACCGTTACCAGGAACTCTTGGCCACAAACAAGGCTCTAGATTTTGATGACCTTCTCACCAAGACCGTGGATCTTTTTCGAAACGAGAAAGACGTTCTGGATAAGTACCGAAGGCGCTACCAGCATGTCCTGGTGGACGAATTCCAGGATACGAATATGGCTCAATATGAACTAGTGAAACTATTGACCTTGGAACACCGGAACCTCTTTGTAGTAGGGGATGAGGACCAGAGCATCTACACCTGGCGGGGGGCTGATTTCCGCAACGTCCACCGTTTTCGGAAGGACTTCCCAGAGGCCTCGGTCATCCTCTTGGAGCAGAACTACCGCTCCACCCAGAACATCTTAGACGCCGCCCACTCGGTCATCTCCAAAAATGAAGCGCGGGTGGAGAAGAGGCTCTGGACGGAGAAAGAGTGTGGTCTCCCCCTCACCATCATCGAGGCCTACGACGAGGAAGAGGAGGCCCAATATGTCCTGGGCGAGATACAACGCCTGGAAGCACGGGGGGTATGCGATCTCGGTGACTGCGCGGTTATGTATCGTACCAATGCCCAATCTCGGGCCCTAGAGGACGCCTTCGTGCGGGCTGGCGTGCCCTACCGTCTGGTGGGGGCCACCAGGTTCTACGAGCGACGGGAGGTGAAGGATATCATCGCCTACCTGCGCCTCGTCCATAACCCTTATGACGCTCTTAGCCTGTTGCGGATCATCAATGTGCCCCGTAGGGCTATAGGGAAAAAGACGCTAAAGCAACTTATGGAGTGGGTTAACCGATTGGGGATCTCTATATACACCGCCCTAGGTCGACTGTCCGTTCAGGAAGCAGAGGAGACACCCTTTCACCCTCGTAGTAAGCGCATCCTCTCCGAGTTCGCCAATCTCCTGGAGGAACTAATCGATGCCGGGCAAAGGTTGGATCTCCTTGAACTTTTTGATCTCGTTTTGGAGAGGACAGGATACGCCGAGTATATAAGGGATGGTACGGAGCAGGGCGAGGAGCGATGGAATAACGTGATGGAGTTGCGGACTGTAGCCAGCGAGTACGCCGATCTCGCTACCCAGGTGGGGTTGACGACCTTCTTGGAAGAGGTAGCTCTGGTCTCCGATGTAGACAATTATGACGAGCGGGCTAACGCTCCCACTTTCCTCACCCTCCACATGGCCAAAGGGCTGGAGTTCCCGGTGGTCTTCATCGTGGGCTTGGAAGAGAGGGTCCTCCCTCACAGCCGCTCCTTCGATGATCGGGAAGCGATGGAGGAAGAACGTCGCCTCTGTTACGTGGGGATTACCCGGGCCAAGGAACGGCTTTACCTGATCCACACCTTCCGCCGCACCCTGCGAGGCCTCTCCCAAGTGAATACCCCCTCCCGCTTCCTCCTCGATATCCCCCAAAAGTTGGTGAGGGGAAGCACCGGATATGAGCGCACGACTCGGCTCCCGAGGGGTCCCGCGACTGTGGAAGTGCACCAGTTCAACCCCGGCGACAAGGTCCGCCACCCTCAATTCGGAGAGGGGGTAGTCGTCTCCAGTAAGTTGGTAGGAGACGATGAGGAAGTGGTAGTGGCCTTCGTAGGGATGAAGCCCAAAAGGCTTCTGGTCAGCTTCGCCCAAATGGAGAAACTACTCCCCACCAGGGGCTAGAGACAAGGCGAGAGCCAGAGCCAGATCGCGGAGCCTCTGGCTACTGGCGAGATCCTCCCCCTGCCTCTCCAAGAGGGTTAAGATAATATCCCGTATCTCCTCATCGTTAAAATCTTGCAGCCGCTCGCTGGCCAGTGGTACGTCCCCATTAAGGCCAAAGGAGTCGGCCACCAACGAGATATAGGCCTCCTGGTGACTCCGCCGAAGGTCGGGAGGATCGGTGTCATAGTACTCCACCGGCCATAGAACCCACCCTATAATTAACCAGCCCAAGAGCAGCCCTAGGCCGAATATAAAAGCCCCTTTGAGCCAGGAGATCTGGCTTAAGGAGAGAAGATAGGCGACCGGCTTCCTTTCCTGGAAGTAATGGGGCAGCCAGTTGGGACCCAGCATCGCTCCTTGTAGGAAGATGAAAGCGCCCAGAGCCACCAAGATGTCGCCAGGGCTGAAGACACTGGCCGAAGGCAAGGGGTACCCCAAGACGATAGTATCCCCCAGAAACCGAAATTTGGTTCCCTCATCCATAAGAGCCACATGTCTATGGCGGCCCGTAGTCTGAAGAGCGTCCATCACATCGAAGAGCCCCGCCCGGTGTGCAGCCTCGACGGAGATGGGCATGAGGCCGCCGTTGGCCGCTATCACCAGGAAGTTAAGAAAGAGCCCTAAACCGAGGAGCCTGATCCCCGGAAGATCCCGATTAAGGGCCACAGCCGGGAGAAGGAGAGCCAAGGAGGCTAGGTAGAAGTAGCCCATCCAAGGCTCCCAGCGAGCCCCAAAAGGGGAGAATACGAACAACTGCAAGGCGAGTCCTACGATTATAAGATAGGCGTGGCGGATATGGAGTTGGCCGAGCCGTAGAAGACTCCCTCCTCTGAGAAGGGCGACTATCAGAGAAACGATGATGAAAAAACTCATCTTTTGCCCGCTTCGGAGGAAGCCTCTTCCAACTGAGACTGAGCACTGTCGGGCATATATCTTCTTTCTTTTTCCTTCCTAGCCAAAGCGGTGAGAAAAGCGTCCACCACCTGAGGGGCGAACTGGGTCCCGCTGGCCGCCTTCAAGCGGGCTATGGCTGTCTCCTTCGACATAGCGCTCCTGTAAGGGCGATCTGAAGTCATCGCGTCATAGGCATCGGCTACGGCCAGGATCCTGGCCCCCAGAGGTATCTCTTCGCCTTTCTTGCCGTTAGGGTAGCCGCTGCCGTCAAAATGCTCATGATGATGACGCACGATGTCGCGACCCGCGCCGAAAGCGGGGAAATACCCCACCAGAGACTCCCCGATAGAGGGGTGCCGCTGGAATTCCCTCCGCTCCTCGTCGGAAAGGGGGCCCGGCTTGTATAGCATCACATTGTCCATCCCTATCTTTCCTAGGTCGTGTAGCCGGGCGGAGGTGACGATCAGTTCGACCTCATCATAGGGGAGCCTCATCTGGCGGGCGGTCATCTCCGCATACTCAGCCACTCTTTGGGAGTGCTGGTAGGTGCTAGAGTCCCTGGCATCGATGGTGTCCGCTAGGGCTATGAGCGCCTGTCTGGTCTGCTCCAGCGACTCGCGGACCAAGGCCATGGAGCGACGCACAGTGAGAAGGGGAAGCAGAGCCAAAGCGATGCTCCAAGGGGCCGCTGTCCAGAGCAAGGCCAAAATAGCACCCAAGGGGATCATAGTGAGGTTGTGCCATGCTGTATCGCGGAAGGTGATCCGCCAAACCGTTAACACGGGGAAGCCTTGATCCAGGGCTATAACTACCGAGACCAATAGATGGTTCGCCGTGTAGTAAGACAAGCCGGCAACTATTAAGGCCACGATGTCACGAAGAGAATCGAAAGGTGTCGGCGTGTTATCAGCCAGAAAGGCGTAAGCGATGCTTACTACGCTCATAGTGATGACCAATTGGGAGACGTTAAAAGGCACCCTATTCCAAGGGTGCTTGAGGACGACTATCCTGTAACCGATTTCCCCCGCTAATGTCCCTAGAAAGGCGACCCAAATAGCAACGGCCGGCCCAAAGAGAAGCGCGGAGGCGAAAAGTATGGCTGCGGAAACCGAGACCTCTCCCAACTCGCCCGGCATCGCAATGGGGAAGAGGTCCGCCAAGGCTACCATCAGCACAAATATGGCTATCGTTCCCCAGCCGATAAGGGTGGCTGGCAAGCCAGAGATGGACCAGACGGCCAAGGCACCGGCGGTCAAGACCAAGGTTAGAATATAGGCGTCCCTAGCCAAAGGCCGCAATTCCTAACCCCTCCCGTCCAATGACAAGGCAAGGAGCCTCACCTGAGGCTCCTCTCCCTCACTCCTGATCTCGTCGTGTGACTCCCCGAGGGCCAACGCGGAGCCACTATCTAGCCGGTGGAGGATGTCCGCCGTGAACCTCTAACGCCACTTGGCGCTGGCGCCGCTGGCGAGCGCGAGAGCGGCGATAGTAACTAGCACATACAGCGCTCTCAGGTAGACGGTGCGCCATTTCATGTTGGGGAATCTCCTTTCGCTCATTTTGGGCCCCTAAAGAACCCAAGTTGGATTCCCCTTCTCTCCGCTTCAGACTTTCGCCTGTGCCTCCCTAGGAGAGGCTGGGCCACCCAGACACACCTCTCACCGGCCTAGTACATTCTACCATATCCTGAAGAGGATGTCAATGCCCTGTAGAAGAGGGTCGCGTCACGTTTAGTCGGGATTTTCCAGAAGTATCTCTTTTAAGGAGTGCTCACCTCTTCCCTTTCCTCAGCTCATAACCTCGCAAAGCCAGTCCTGGCCTCGCTTCCTCGCATTCTCCTTCACCATCCACAACCAGTTAAAGTTCTCCGCCCCACTATCTGTCTTGAAGCCATCCATGGACTTAGTTCTTCTCCTATACTCCCTTATCGCCCTTTCCATCTTGGAGGTAGTAGAAGGGACTCCTTTCCCCGGGCTCCGCAGATATTCTAACCCTTTCTTGATCTTAGGCCTCCTTACAGGATCCCGTGGGAAAAGATATCTAGCCAGGGAAGCATCCTCTTGGGCCAGGGCTCTAAAGCGGGCATGGGCTTCCATCTCGCTGGTAGTGGTGAAGATCCCTCGGATCATCCCCATCAAATGGCTTCTATGCTCCGCATTCCTCTGGCCCGGGTATCGCTTCTCCAAAACCTCCCGAGCGTTCTTGAGGAGGTGCCATCCTTACAGGATCCCCGTGGGAGATGCAGCGTTGGATATTCACCCCCGGGTAGGCTATCCCTACGGCCCCCTCTATGGCTAGATCACCATCACAGACCACCAATCTCACTCCCCTGTCGGGGGATACCTTCCTATCCCTCCTTACAGGATCCCGTAGGGAAAAGTTCATCCAGGAGAGCCACCCAAGCCTCCTCGTCTCGGCTCTGGCTCACCTTCATGGCTAGCCATTCTCCTCGCTCCCCATCCTGGGCGGCCAGGTTATACCTCCTCTCCCCTCTCACCCGATGAGTGATCTCATCTAAATCTACTATTCTTACCTCATCCTCATGGGAAGGCTCTTCTTTTCGCTCCCTCACCCTCTCCCCTACCCTCTGCAAGGCCCGCCAGGAGGTCATGGGGGCTATGCTAGATTGGACGCGTCGGGCTAGCATCTCCACCACCTTCCGGTGGGAGGCCCCATTCATATAGAGCTCCGTCACATCTTTATCCAGTTCTATCCAGTAGCGAGTCCTTACAGGATCCCTGTGGGAAGCGGCGCTCCAAGATGCCCCACTCTACTCTTATACTCTTGCCACACCCTTTGCACTCCACCTGGGGGACCCAGAGGGTGATAACCCCTTCCCCTACCACTAAGTTGCGCCGGTAGTGGCCATTGCGCCGCATCTGGGAGAGGAACCGAGAACCGCAATGGAGACAAAGCCAGGGAGAGAGCCCCTCTTTTTCTCTCCTTTGCCATCGGGGGCCTAGTACCCTCTCTACCGTCAACTCCAGAGCCTCCTCGATGGCTTCCCTCTTCAACTCCTTTAGAACCCGGCGCTCTTC
>DFBK01000028.1:0-1182 GCA_002366595.1 Anaerolineales bacterium UBA3082
TTACGCCTTTCTTCGACCCTCCGCCCCCCTTTACGCCTTTCTTCGACCCTCCGCTCTCCTTTTCTCCTCTCTATGCCCCAAGGGGGTTGTTTGGGTCTTTCCCGCTTTTCTTTCAGATCTTCATAGGCTTGGAGGAGGTTTTCGAAGAGTTGGGCGTTCTCGAGGGCGATGGCGGCATAATCGGCTAAGGCCACCAGGTTGTCCAGATCGCTCTCTTGGAAAGGTCGGCCCGCATCCCTATTGGAGAGGCAAAGGAGAGCGATGACTTCGTTTCGTGCCACAAGGGGCACATATAAGAGGTGCTCCACAAGATGGCCCGTTTTCATCTCGCTCCACTCATGCTCCCGGGGACCTCTTTGCCTCTGCGGCTTGCCCGTGCTGACTACCTGAGTGGCGACTCTATCTTCAACCTCCTCTTGGAGAGGACGAGCGTACTTCTCCCCTCGAGCCTTTGCCGCCCTGACCTTGAATCTATCTTCTCCCTCTACTAGAAGGAGAGAGCCTTCATCGGCAGCAGCCAGGTAGATGGCCGCCTCCACGATGCGAGTGACGACCTTTTCCATCTCCAGGACGGAGATGACAGATTTTCCGATAGTGTGAACGTAACTGGCTTTGCGGCCCACTTTTCGAGGAGGGGTGACTCTCTCTTTCCCCACCTCCTCTTCAAGGGCTTCCTTCTCCGGTGCCCCTTTCAGAGTCCCCTCGATGGCTTCCCTTACCTCCTCCGCGGTGAAAGGCTTGAGGATGCAACTCCTCACCCCTTGGTTGAGGGTTTCCTCTGCCAACTCCTGGGAGCCGTAAGAGGCGGTGATGATCACCGGTATGTCGGGCAACCTAGATTGGATGGTCCTATGGATGGCTAAAGTGGAAGCGGAGAGGAACTGGGAAGCCAGGATTATGAGGTCTGGGTTCTCCCATAAACCTTTGTGGAGACACTCCTCTGTGTCTTTGGCGACAAGCGTTTCGTAGCCGCTGGGTTCTAACACCTGGTCGAGGAGGAAGCCCAAACTATCCGACCGGTCATCGAGGATCAGTATCTTTCTGACCATCTCCCGGCTCCTAATAAGGCTTTAACCTTCAACCTATCTTATGAAAGAGAGATGGCACTCTCTTAAATCATTATAACATCTTTGTGAAGCCTTGACAATAGCCATGTCCGGAGACTGTTGAAAAAGTGGGATA
>DFBK01000028.1:1257-6340 GCA_002366595.1 Anaerolineales bacterium UBA3082
CTATGCTAAACGAGGAGGTGTTTTCAACAGCCTCATGTCCCATCATAAACGAGGAAGTTGAGGTTCACCGCAGAGGGTCGGAAAGGGCTGAAAGGGCATTCGAAGTCCCTAGCCTCCGCTCGTGTATACTGGCGTCATAGTAAGCGACGTGGGCAAAATATTGGGGGTTCCCCTATCTCGCTTGGCGTCAGAGTCGCAGTAGTAGAAGAGGAAGGAGAGAGATCTTGGGCTACTATGGGGTTCCCAGTTCCTCCACGGGGACATCGATATACTTATCCCCCTCCTCGATGAGCATGATGGGGATGTCGTCCCGGATGGGGTATTTGCGGCGGCACTGATCGTTTTGGCAGACGAGCCAAGCACCCTTGACTAGTTCCACCTTCGTCTTGCAGGCGGGGCAGACGAGTATCTCCAGAAGATCCTTGCTGACCATTTCGCCTCCCTTCGGCAGATAGTATAACACACCTTTTTCTAAATACAACTTGCCTGCTAGTTGACTATATGCTATACTTTTTAATCGGACCTAATAAGCACGTCTCCTGACTGGACGGGGCGTGCCGAGGGAAGATTTTGCTCGGTTCCTGGCCAGGGAGAGGGAGGCGAAAGTCTAAAACGAAAGGGGTTTAGTATGGCTGTAGTGAGTATGAAGGAACTCTTGGAGGCTGGTGTCCATTTTGGGCATCGTACTAGGCGATGGC
Source organism: Anaerolineales bacterium UBA3082 (assembly GCA_002366595.1). Classification (GTDB taxonomy): domain Bacteria; phylum Chloroflexota; class Anaerolineae; order UBA7937; family UBA7937; genus UBA7937. The sequence goes on from DFBK01000028.1 coordinate 1,956, forward strand.
ACCCCAAGATGCGGTCTTACATCTTTACGGAGCGCAACGGGATCCATATCATCGACTTGCAGCAAACCATCTCCCGGTTGGAGGAAGCGTGTGAGAAGGTAAAGGAGGTAGCCAGTGAGGAGGGTACGATCCTCTTTGTAGGCACCAAGAGGCAGGGGCAGGAGAGCATCGCCTTGGCAGCCGAGAGTTGTGGCATGCCCTATGTGAATGAGCGTTGGTTAGGAGGGACGCTTACCAATTTCCGTACTATCCGCCAGCGTATCGATTACCTCCTCAATCTGGAAGCCCGGTATGCCAGGGGAGACTTCGAGGGGTTGCCCAAGAAGGAGGCTTTGGGTATCCAGAGGGAGATGGCTCGCTTGAACCGGCGCCTGGGAGGGATAAAGGAGATGCTGCGCCTCCCAGATATGGTCTTCATCGTCGATATTCGACGGGAGGATATCGCGGTCAAAGAAGCCCACCGGTTGGGCATCCCTATCGTGGCTATGGTGGACACCAACTGCGATCCTGATCCCATCGATTTCATCATCCCCGCCAATGACGACGCCATAAGGGCCATTAAACTGATCTGCGGCAAGATAGCAGAGGCTATCCAGGAGGGGAGGCGGATTTGGGGATTGTTACGCGCCGAGGAGGGGGTTGAGGCCCCCATGCCGGTGTATATAGCTGCCGTGGCTCAGGAGGCGGCGGAGGTTACGGCTCCAGAAGCGGAGTCTGAAGAGACAGAGGCGGGGTCTGAAAAGGAAGCGGCGGAGTTGGAAGATGAGGAGGCAGGGTGATAAGTAGGGAGATGGTGAAGGCGCTCCGAGAACGCACCGGAGCCGGGGTTTTAGATTGCAAGAGGGCCTTGGAGGAGACGGGGGGTGACCTTGAGGGGGCGACGAGACTCCTCCGCCAAAGGGGCCTAGCCATCGCGGCCAAGAAAGCAGGCCGCCTGGCTCAAGAAGGGTTGGTGGAGGCTTATATCCACGCCGGAGGTCGGCTGGGGGCCTTGGTGGAGCTCAATTGTGAGACCGATTTCGTGGCTCGGACTGAGGAGTTCCAGAGGTTAGCCCATGACCTGGCGATGCAGGTGGTGGCTTCCAACCCCCGGTATCTCCGTCCAGAAGATGTCCCCCCTGAGGTGATAGAGGAGAAGAAGCGACTCTTTCTCTCCGAACTGGAGGGGCAAAACAAGCCAGAGCATCTTTTGGAGAGGATCGTGGAAGGGAAACTGGAGAGGTATTACGACCAGGCTTGCCTTCTTAGACAACCCTTTATCAAAAATGAAGGGCTAACGGTGGGAGAGGTCATCACCGAGGGTATCGCCAAACTGGGAGAGAATATAGTGGTACGCCGTTTCGTGCGATACGAACTAGGGGAGAGGTCTTGAGGAGGCGAGGTGGGTGAGGTGAAGTATGGACGGGTCCTCTTGAAATTGGGCGGCGAGGCGCTGGCTGGGCCGGAGGGATGGGGTATAGATCCCCGAAGGGCCGAGGAGGTGGCCGAGAAGATAAAGGGGGTGAAGGAGCAGGGGGTCCAGATAGCCATCGTCCTCGGTGCAGGGAATATCTGGCGGGGCAGGGATGGCATGGCTCACGGGATGGAGCGGGCCACCGCCGATCATATGGGGATGCTGGCTACGGTGATGAACTCCCTAGCCTTGCAAGACGCCTTGGAGAGGGCAGGGGTGACTACCAGGGTTCAGACGGCTATCGAGATGCGGGCCGTGGCCGAGCCCTATATCCGCCTACGAGCCATTCGCCATCTGGAGAAAGGGCGGGTGGTGCTCCTGGGCGCGGGGACGGGCAACCCCTACTTCACTACCGATACCGCTGCCGCCCTGAGAGCCATGGAGATCGACGCTCAGGTCCTCATCAAGGCTACCAAGGTGGATGCCGTTTACGAAGAGGATCCCCTCATAAACCCCCAGGCACGGAGGTTGGAGCATCTGACTTATATCGAGGCCTTGAATCTGGGGGTGAGGATCTTGGATAGCACTGCCCTCTCGTTATGCATGGATAACGACCTCCCCATCATCGTGGTGGGCTTGTGGGAGCCCCAAAGCCTGGAGAAAGCGGTGCTGGGCGAGAGGGTGGGAACCCTTATCGATCGTTCGGGAGGAGGCTCATGATCGACGATCTATTGAAAGAGACCGAGGCCCGGATGAAGAAGGCGTTGGAGGTCCTCCAAGGGGACTTGGCCACCATCAGGACGGGGAGGGCCTCTCCGGCCCTCATAGAGAGATTGAGGGTTGATTATTATGGGACCCCTACCCCTCTCAACCAGTTGGCTGCCATCTCCGTTCCTGAGCCTCGCCTCATGATTATCAGGCCTTATGATCCCACCTCTTTGTCTGAGGTCGAGAGGGCGATCCTCAAATCGGATCTGGGGTTGACCCCCCTCAACGATGGAAAGATGATCCGTCTGCCTATCCCTCGTTTGACGGAGGAACGACGGCAGGAACTGGTAAGGGTAGTAGGTCGTCGCGTAGAGGAAGCGCGGGTAGCCATCCGCAACTGTCGCCGCGACGGTCTTCGAGATCTAAGGGAGATGGAGAAGGAGAAACTCGTATCCGAAGATGAGCATTACCGGGCCCGAGAGGATGTGCAGAAGTTGACGGACAAGTATGTGGAGCAGGTGGATGAGGTGAGGCGAGCCAAGGAAACGGAGATCAAAGAGGTATAAGCGGTTTCCTATGGATAAAAAGGGGTCTCTGTTTACCATTCCCCAGCATGTGGGGATCATAATGGACGGGAACGGGCGATGGGCCCGGGAGCACGGCTTGCCTCGGCTGGAGGGGCATCGTGCCGGTACGGAGAATATCCGTCGGGTTCTGGAAGCGTGTAGCGAGTTCGGCATCAAGATCCTCACCATCTACGCCTTCTCCACGGAGAACTGGGGGCGTCCCCAAGCGGAGGTGCGGGGCTTGATGCGCATCCTGGAGGGGGTTATCGATCGGGAGGTAGAGAACCTCCACAAGAACGGTGTGCAGTTGCGTCATATCGGTAGGCTGGAGGGGATCTCGGAGAGGTTGCAGCAGGCGGTGAGGGATGCTATCGAGTTAACTAAAGAGAACGATCGGCTGATATTGAATGTGGCTTTCAACTATGGTGGGCGGAGCGAGATCCTGGATGCGGTGCGGCGACTGATGGGAGACGGTATCTCTCCCCAGGAGTTAGACGAGGAGGTGTTTGAACGGTATCTCTACACCGCTGGGTTACCTCCCCCCGACTTGATTATCCGCACCGGTGGGGAGATGCGGCTCAGCAACTTTTTGATCTGGCAGGCGGCCTACGCGGAGTACTACTCCACGCCTACTTACTGGCCCGATTTCAACAAGGAGGAACTTTATAAGGCGCTTTTGGCCTACGGTCAGAGGGAGAGGAGGTTCGGGCTGCTGAGGGAGGGCTAGATCTCATGCTTGCCAAGCGCGTCATCAGCGCCCTTGTCATGGGCCCCTTGATTTTGGGGTTCGTCTATCTGGGCGGACTCTGGTACTGGGTGTTGGTGATAGTGGTGGCTATCCTGGCCGGGTACGAATATCTGCGCTTGGTCGCTCAAAAGGGAGAGAGGGCAGACTATCCCTTGGCCATGTTCTTCATCTTACTCTTGATGGTGGGGGTCCGTTACCCCTCGTGGTGGGGGGTGGTGAGAGGAGGGATAACCCTGCTCGTCGCTTTCTCTCTCCTCTGGCAGATGGCTGGCCGGGGTGGAGATATCCCGGTGGTGGGTTGGGCTCTCAGCCTGGGAGGGGCTATATATATCGGTCTCTTGCTCAGCCACTTCATTCTCTTGCGGGATCTCGCTGAAGAATGGGGGTGGACGCTTCTGGCCTTCTTTCCCACCTGGGCCAACGATACCGGGGCCTATTTTGTGGGCCGATGGATAGGAAACCGTCCCTTCGCTCCTCGCATCAGCCCCAAGAAGACTTGGGAGGGGAGCATAGGGGGCTGGATATCGGGGATAGCGGTGGCCACCCTTATGGGGGCGGTCTTGAGGTTGCCGCTCCTCCATGCCTCTCTTTTGGGTTTGCTCATCAGTCTAGCGGCCACCGGAGGCGACCTGGTGGAGTCGATGTTCAAACGGTGGGCGGGGGTAAAAGACTCAGGGCGACTGATCCCGGGCCATGGAGGGGTGCTAGACCGGATCGATAGCCTCCTCTTTTCGGTGGTTGCGGTTTATTATTATCTGATCTGGGTGATAAGAGTCTGATGGAGCAGTTAACGCTGGTGAGGGCCTTGGCCTTCGGCAACCTGATCCTCTCCTCTATCAATGTCATACTCGCTTTCTCCCTCCTGGTCTACATCCTCACTCATAACCTCCGTAACACGGTAGCCCGCTCCTTCTCTTCTCTTTTGGCCTTCGTCACCATCGTCCACGCTGCCGACGTCATACTCCTTAAC
>DFBK01000079.1 GCA_002366595.1 Anaerolineales bacterium UBA3082
CGTACCGGATAACCGGGCAGGTCCACCAGACGCACTCCCAGCGCTCGCGTCACTGCCATCAACTCCCGCATCGCGGCGATCTCCAGCCGGAGAAGCCCCGGATGGGCATAGACTTCCCCTGGCGGCATGTCGAGGATGGCGGGGATGGTGTTGCCCAGCATGTTGAGCGGCAGTTTGGACCACTTGACCCCCCGATAGTCCCGGTACAGGCGCACCCGCAGGCCAGCCTCTCTCAATACCGCTGCCACGCGCCCGATCTCCGCTCCCCGCGCCACCGGCGCTAACGCGAGCCCACCACGCTCTTTCACCAGCCGCACGACGCCCGCCTCCGGCACGCACACCGGCTGAGTCAGCGACGCGACTACCACCCGTCCGGCGCCGAAAGCCTGGCTCAGCAGTTCCTCACTGCCGACGCCATTTTGAAGGAGGAGCAGGCACAGCACCGGAGGACGCCCTAGGCCAGCTTCCTGCATCTGGCGGATGGCGGTAGCCGTGTCGTAGGTCTTCACCGTGAGCAGTGCCAGGTCGAAGGGACCGAGGGCGGCTGCCTCGGCCGCGCTGGAGACGGCAACCAGCCCCTGGCGCACCAGGCACTCACGCCGGGGTTCGATTAGTCGCAGCCCCCGCGCCCGCACGGCCTCCACCAGCCACGGTCGCCCCACCAGCGTGACTTCGTTGCCCGCCAGGACCAGTCGCGCTCCGACGAACCCACCGACGGCTCCCGCTCCCACTACAACAATTCGCATCATCATTAGCGGTTAGCCTTTGGGGTTTGCCATTTGTTCATGAAAAACCGCCAGGATACCCCCCAGCCTGCTGGGGGGAGGAATGGCGAGCGGGGACTTGGGGGCTGCCGCCCCCAATACAATCCTTCCGCTGGCTAAGCCCCGCAGCTTGCTGCGGGGTGGTTAACTTCCCTTGCCGGCCAATTGCACCTTCTCTAGACGCAGCGCCCCTTGCCCTGGCGAGGGCCACTCCGTTCCCCAGACCAATCACCGTACCCGCCGGTCTAGCCCGACTACCGGACGCGACCAGTCGAGCAGGCCGTCCTCCCTGCGCAATTGCCTGGCGTAAGTCAGCCCTCCTCCAACGTTGCCCGTGTCGTCGGGCCGGATGGACTCCTCCCGTTAGGCCAGGATGGGTCCCGTATCCAGCCCCGCGTCCATCTGCATAATCGTCACGCTGGTGACCTCGTCGCCGGCACCGGGGAAGCAGCGGGGCGTGAATTTGAAGCAGTCATGAGAAGGCAAGTCAAGCATGTCTTGTCGCCGGATCTGCTCGAAGGCTGCCACCCGGTGGCGGAAGATGAAGGCTTTCAATACGAGGGTTATGATGGTGACCGCGGGACACACTATTAAACCTTTGCCTGGACGTGGGCCCTCCCACCGAATGGGTATTGTTCCAGAAAGAAAAGTGATGGGAAATTTGATGGTTCCAAGATGAAACCCAAACGCCCTGTTGCCTCAAAATAAAAGCTTACCGAAGGGGTAACGTCGCCTCAAATGAAATAAGAGAAAACGGGCGAGCCCGCCAACTGGCACAGGTGTAGCCAGGCCGCTTTCTCCCGTCTCCGGTGGGCAGTCTGAGTGTACCACACGCCAGCCCCATGGTCAAAGTGCTGCGTTGCCGCAAAAGGAAAAGGTTACCGCGGGAGTTTTCAGAGTTCCTCTAGATTTTCATCGATGCGCCGCGCCGGCGTAGGACAACTGGGTTGAGCGTGAAATAAAGCTGGCGCAGACGTTCTTTGTCTTTCTCGGAGACATGAGGCGACTCCAAGACGCGCTGATACGGAGTGCGGGCCGTATCATACCGCTTTCGCACCTTGCTGCCAACTCGGTGCTTCTGTAGGGATCGGCAGTTAGGGGAGCATACTAGCGGTGATGTTAACCGCGCGCCCTCTCTGGGCCCAACCTGGTGAGGGAGATAGCGGTGGGGTTGCCTGCTAGCAGTGTGGTAGCCTCTCTGGATATCGAGGTAGCGGCGTGGGTTCAGCAGACGATTAATGGTGGAATTATGAGGGGCTCTGAAGAATCTCGTCGCCATAGAGGCCGGGGCGGCCGATGAGTTGGGGTACGGCGATAACGCCAAGGCGGCGTTTATGACTCGGGGACTGGCCGAGATCGCTCGCTTGGGCGTGGCCGCGAGGGCTAATCCCCTTACCTTCGCTGGACTGGCCGGCATCGGGGCTCTGATATGTACCTGCTCCAGCCGCCATAGCCGGAATCACTATGTGGGGGAGGAACTGGCCAAAGGGCGCAGCCTAGATATAGAAGCCTCTATAAGTATGGTGTGGAGGTGCCTTTTACCGAGGAGATCTACCAAGTGCTTTTCAAGGGGAAGGATCCCCGCCTGGCGGTGAAGGAATTTTTCGGGCGCGCTCCCAAGCGAGAGTTGGAGGGTCCCTTGGAGGAGTGGCTAGAGGGGGTATGAATTTGACAAACCTCATCAGAGATAGTATTTTTTTGGGGGAAGGGTGGAGGAAGATGTCGATGAGTAAAGTAGTTGCCGTCAGCGACGAGAGTTTTGAGGAGAAGGTGATTAGGGCTTCGATCCCGGTGGTCGTCGATTTCTGGGCGGAGTGGTGTGGGCCCTGCCATCGGATCGCCCCTCTTGTGGAGGAGATCGCTTCGGAATACGATGGGCGGCTGAAGGTAGCGAAGATCGACGTGGATCGCAACCCTGAAATCGCCACCCGGTATGGAGTCCGCGGCATTCCCACCCTTATCCTTTTCAAGAGGGGCCAGCCGATGGAGAGGCTGGTGGGGTATATGCCCAAGCCCCAACTGTTGGCTAGGATAGAACCGCACCTTGACTAAGCGGCAAGCGAAGGCTTTGGGGGGATAGAGAAGGCCCCACCGAAAGGGTGGGGCCTTGTTCTTACGGCGGGTTATGGCTCTGGAGGCTCGCGTCGCCCACGTGCCTGATGTAGAGCCGGGCGCCGTTCTCGAGGGTGCCGCCGGGCCCGACCCTGGAACCCCGTCCATCGACTACCCAGGCCTCGCCCCGCTTCAAGGCCAGGTACTCCTCCTGGTCATAGGCCAGGACGCCCTGCTCCACAGTCACGCCATACCACCGGGTGATGGGCTTGCCGTTAATGTAGAAAGTTATCTGTCTCCGAGTCATAACCGCTTTTGGACAGGGAGGAGGGCTCGCCGCCCCTCCTCCCTTGATGCCTTGATTACGATGGTGCAGTGCCTTGGGCGGTGATGCGGTTCTCGACGGCGGGGTCAGGCGGGGTGAAGGGGGAGTTGGCCTTGACCCAGTCCACCACGAGGTCGCGCACCAGCTCGTAGGAGTTCACCTGCGGGTTGGCCGCTAACGTGTCGTATTCGTCGCCACCGGCGGCCATGAAGTCGTTCACGGCCACGTAGTAAGTAGTGGCTGGCTCTAGCGGCAGGCCGGTGCTGAGGTCGATCACGTCGCCGACGATACGGCTACCAGCTGGCAGGTCATAGTTGAAGGTGAACTGCAGGCCAGAGACCTGCACGAGACCATGCGCACCGGTGATGCCCTCTTCCAACACCTGTCGAACCTCGTTGCCATCCAGCTCAACTATCACCAGGGTGTTGTCGAAGGGTTGGGCCTCGAAGACCTCGCCGAAGGTGATCTCACCGGCATCGATGTCAGCGCGCAGGCCGCCGCTGTTAGTGAAGGCGAAGTCGATGTCGGGATCGTAGGCCCGCATGATATCGGTCACCCAGTCGCCCATGGCCGACTCATGACGATAGTCGCGGGTGATAGCTGTTGTGGTCTCTCCGATGACCTCGTTCTTGATCGACTCAATCTCGGCCTCGTAGCGGTCCACGATGGCCGCGACTTCCGGGTCGGGCATGACTTGCTCCCACACGCCGGTGTCCCACCTTTTGTAACTAGCCGGGTTGCCGTAGTAGGTCTGGTAGGTGGTGGGGGGCTCGTAGTTCATCTCGTAGTCGACTACTTCGCCCGTTCTCTTATCGACGGTGAAGTCCACCCGGGCAAAGGCGGTGCCGCTGGAGTAGGCTTGCACCACCGGGATGCCACATATCACATCGTCGATGCGAGAGTGGGTATGGCCGGAGACGATGAGGTCAACCTCATCCGGGTCCAGCCCACAGGCCAGATCTTTGATCCCTTCCTCGAAGTCAGGCCAGAAGCCACCGATGTGAGCCAGGACTACGATCATCGTGGCGCCCTCGGACTCAGCTTCTGGCAGGACGTCGTTGACAGCCTCAACCGGGTCGGTGAACATCAGGTTCGCCACGTTGACCGGGTTGGTGATAAGGGGCGTCTCGAGGTTGGCGATACCAATGATCCCTACCTCAACACCGTTCACCTTTCTGACGACGTAGGGCTTGGCCCAATGCGGGCGTCCCCCGTGGCCATGAAGGGGGTTCCCGTGCTTCTTCTTGAAGAAAATGTTGGCCGCAAGGAACGGGAAGTCTGCCTGGTCATAGCGAGCCTGGAGCACCTCCTGACCCCAATCAAACTCGTGATTTCCGAGGGCCATAGCAGCTACACCCATCTCGTTGAAGACCTCGATCGTCGATGCTCCATCGAAGTAGTTAGAGATCAGTGTGCCCTGCATCGCGTCACCGGCGTCCAGGTAGATGAACCCTTCAGGGTTTTCCTCGCGGACGATATTCAAATACCCGGCGACCCACTCTGAGCCACCCACCATGTCGCCATGAGACCAGGAGTGCGTGCTGCCAACCAGGGCTCCATGGAAGTCGTTGGTTGAGACCACGGTTACCGTCACAGGAGTGGGGCCAGGCGGTTGGGCGAAGGCCAGCGGTGTTACTAGCAGGCTCAGAATGACAGCCACACTTAGCGCCAATAGAAGGTATCTCTTTCTCAATTCCTAATCCTCCGTTTCTTTTCCAAACAAGTTAGGTCTTCGGTCTTAAAGGTAACGCTCTCCCACCTCCTTTCTTGAAAATAAAAGCCGACCTCGGCCTGACTGATACAGACAACAGATAGATGCGGGCGCAAGATCACCTCTATCTGGAACTAAAATACTACCCTTTTCTCTATTGTAAGTCACCCTCTCTGCCTTGTCAATAGAGGAGAGGAAATTTTAAGGTTCAAATGGGGGTAACTTCTCCAGGCCACATTTCCGCGCCGCCGAGGTGACGATCTTGGTCAACTCCTTCTCCACCTCTGGCGGCATCTCTTTGGGTTGATAGGAGGCGATGATCTCCTCGACTCGCTCGCGGGCGCGCTCCACTATGCTCTTTCTACCCTCCTTCTCCCAGGCCTGTCGGGTATGGCGGTCGATGACCGAGGAAGGGATGAACTGCTCCCGGCGGAACCATTCTCGAGTATGCTTGGCGCTCAAAAAACTGCCCTGATGGCCTACCTCTCGCATCAACTCTAAGGGGATCATCTCTTCTCGGGTGGCGATGCCTTCTATTAAGCGGCGGGCCATCCCGATGATCTCATTGTCGATGACCAGTTTCTCTTCGCTCTGGCAACTCTCGAACTCCAGCATCCCGGCCCCGGAGATCATGTTCACTCTAGCCAGGGTGCCCAGGAATGCCCCCAAGGCGGATTCCAGCCCCGCTTGTCCATCCAAGAGTTTGGCGTCGCTCATCCCCAGGTAAGCGTGGGTGGGGAGGCCCAGGTGCTTTCCGATCTCTGTATAGGCGCAATCGATCATGATAGTCTCGATGGCGGCCATGGGGGTGGTGCCCTGACGCATGTCGAAGATGGCCGGCGAGCCGCCGTAGACGATGGGAGCCTCGGGATTCGTCAGTTGATGGATGACCACCCCGCTCAGGTTTTCTGCTGTATGTTGGGCTAAGGCACCCACCAAGGTGGCCGGCGCCGTGGCTCCAGCCAGAGGCATGGAGACGAGTTCCGCGGGCAACCAACAGCGAGCACAATCTATTAGATTCTGACAGGTGATCTCACTCCAGAGGAGAGGGGGCGAGGGGCAGATGTCGAAGACCGCCAAAGGTCTCTCCCTTAGAGACCCCGCGCTTCCCGCCACAGCCACTAGCATCTCATACATGAGATGGAGGGTCTCTATGGCGAAAGCCCCGGTGACCACCGGCTTGCGGGCATATTTGAGAACTAGATAGAGGCGGTAAAGGTCGGCGATCCCCTCTGGTACATCGGAGCAGACCAGGGCGGTACTCACGGCATCCAACTGCTCCAGCCCCTCCGCCAACTTGAGATGCCTCACCAGATCGGCGGTGACCGGTTGTCTAACTCGCCCGGTTTGGGAATCGAGGATGAAGATAGCGGCGGAGCCGGGGTCGAATTGGAGATGGTCCCCCCTGTACTCTACGGCGACCTCTCCCTTAACGTTGTAGAGGTTGAAGCCTTCTGGAGCCGTATCCAGAGCCTCTTGGACTAAACGAGCGGGGATGCGAGCGATCCTCCTCTTTTGGTCCACCTGGGCTCCGCCCTGAGCCAATATCTCTAGGGCTTCAGGAGCGTAGACCATCACCCCAGGGTCCCAGAGGAGTTGATGGGCTTGGTCGATGATCTGTTCGACCGATCGTTTATCTAAGAACTGTAGTCTAGGTGCGCTCATTAGGAGATCTCCCTTTGATGATGCCTCTCGATTATATCACAATATGTAGCCTGTTGTGCACTACTATGTGAAGTGAAGACAACAGGTGGGAAGTCTGCCATCTCTCTTCTTGTAGATTTGCCCCTACGATTTCCATCAACACATTCCCTCGCAAAGCCGGCCAATTCTTGGATTAGCAAGCGGTCCCATTTTGTGTTATAGTGTGTTATGTAATCCATCGAGATGGCGAGACATGGAGAAGCATCAACCATTAGCGCAGCAACTAAGTCAAGAGATCGCAAAGGTAGCTCAATGGTCCGATACAGAGGAGGACCTGCGTATCGGGGTCGAAAAGGCCCTTGATCCGGTGCTGCAGGTCTTGGACATCACTACACATCCCCGCTATGAGAGGGCTACCAGTACCGCTTTCTACGGAGGCAGTACCGACTCCGTTTACGGCCATCTCATCATAGAGTATGAACGCCCCGGAAAACTGAGCACTAAGAGGGGACAATCGGAGACAATTAAGCAACTGGTGAAATACCTCGATGCCGAGGCCTCCCGCTATGGAGAAAAGCAGAAAGAGACCGCTTTGAAGAGGATGGTCGGCGTCTCCCTCGACGGATTTCAGATACTCTTCGTGCGATACACGGGCACCAAGGCCAGGGCAAAAGTGCCTTTCCCCAAGAGGAAACCGAGTGCTCAACTCGCTCTCTTACCTGAAGCGATCCTCCCCGGCGGTTTTGATCTCGATGGGCCTAACCCGGTTAACGCCCAGACGATTTCACTATTCCTTACCTATATCCGCGCCCTGCGCCGCTATCCCCTTACCCCAGAAGAACTAACCAAGGAATTCGGGCCTGACGCTGACACTGCTCGCCAAGCCGTGAACACCTTTTACCAGATGTTTTTGGCTTCCAAGAACCCTAAGGTGGACACCTTTTTCAAGGAGTGGGACCGCATCTTTGGGATTGTCTACGGGCAGGATATAAGCAAGGCGGAGAAGGACGCCGCTCAATTGGCAAAGAGGTACGGCGTAGATATGCGGGTGGAATTGAAATCCTTGCTCTTCGCCGTCCATACCTATTACGCCCTTCTAATGAAACTTCTCGTCGCTGAACTGCTCTCCCTCCAGCCCGAGTCGTATGTTCCCTCCTTCGTCACTCAACTTGCCAGCCTTTCGGATGCCGAGTTGCAAGGGCAATTGGGCCGCCTTGAGGATGGAGGGCACTTTCAGGCCTTCGGTATCCAGAACTTTCTGGAAGGCGACTTCTTCGGCTGGTATCTCGCCGACTGGAATGAGGATGTCAGCGCGGCCATTCGCCGCATGGCCCGTCGGCTATCCGACTTTGAGCCCGCCACCGCTGAGATAGACCCGGAAGCCACCCGCGACCTCTTAAAGAAACTCTATCAATATCTGGTCCCTAAGAAACTTCGCCATGACTTAGGCGAATACTATACTCCCGATTGGCTTGCCGAACGGCTTCTCAATCAAGTTGGTTACGATGGCAACCCTGATCTCCGCCTCTTAGACCCCGCTTGTGGCTCCGGCACTTTCCTGGCCCTGGCCATCAAGCGTATCCGTGAATACGCCGATGAGAAACTGCTGGAGTACGGAGATGTGGCTCAAAAGGTGTTAAAAAATGTGGTGGGCTTCGATCTGAACCCCATCGCCGTCATCGCCGCTAGGACCACCTATCTTCTAGCCCTGGGCAACCTCCGTCGGGCCATCGGCACCATCACCATCCCCGTTTACATGTGCGACTCCATCCTCACTCCCACCGAATACGCCACCCTCTTTGGCAAGGGCCACAAGATACCCACCACCGTGGGCGAGTTCCTAGTGCCAAAGGAGGTAGTCGACAAGGGCGCTCTGGACAGCCTGGCCGTCCTCGTAGAGGAGTGCGTGCATGATTATTCCACCGATGAGTTCATAGAGCGAGTGAGCCGAGTGATGGGCATAGAGGAGAACGGCACTGAGACGGCCTTGAGAAACTTATTTGAAAAGGTCAAAGGATTGGAAGAGGAGGGCCGCAACCGCATCTGGGCGCGGATACTCAAAAACGCCTTCGCCCCCATCTTCCAAGAGAAGTTTGATTATGTGGTGGGCAATCCTCCTTGGGTCAACTGGACCAATCTAGCTGGTGAGTATAGAAATGCTACTCAGCAGCTTTGGGAGAAGTTCAGTCTGTTCCCCCACAGAGGACTTAGGGCCAGGCTGGGCAGTGGAATGGACGACATATCAGTTCTCATGGCATACGTTGCCATGGACGAGTACTTGAAACCTAGTGGAATCTTGGGCTTCGTGATAACCCAGAGTCTTTTCCAGTCCAAGGGTGGCGGTCAGGGGTTCAGAAGGTTTCGTATAGGGGAGAAGAGCCCGCTTAAGGTGCTAAAGGTGGACGATTTGGTTCAATTGCGACCATTTGAGGGCGCGAGCAACAGAACGAGCATTGTTGTCCTTCAGAAAGACGATACCACTAGCTATCCTGTGGGTTACACCATCTGGCGTAGGAAGAAGGGAGCTCAGATCACCGTTGACCTTTCGCTAGAGGAAGTAGAGTCGCTCACCAAGAGAACCCTGGTACAGGCGAAGCCAATCGATGATGATGACCCGACTTCTCCTTGGATTACGACAACTTCCGAGAACTTGAAGGTATTGCAAAAAGTGATAGGACGCTCGTGTTACCGAGCAAGGGTGGGAACCCATACTTGGGCCAATGGCATCTACTGGGTTCGTCTTGTAGAGAGGCGTCTAGATGATCTCATCGTGATAGAGAACCTCCCCGAGCTAGGCCGGAAAGACGATGTAAAGCAAATTCAAGCGGCGGTGGAGCCTGATCTCCTGTATCCTCTTCTGAGAGGCACAGACGCTCACTCCTTTTTCGCCGCTCCCTCGATACACGCGCTCATACCTCAAGACCCTAAAGACCCTAGGAAGGCCTATGATGAGACTCTAATGAAGCTCAATCTGCCCAATACCTATGCCTACTTCAAACAGTTTGAGCGGATTCTGCAAGTCAGGAGTGGGTACCGACGCTATTTTGACCCGCAAATAGCGCCTTTCTACACCATCTACAATGTCGGTAGATACACGCTTGCTCCCTACAAGACTGTATGGAAAGAAATCTCGAAGGGTTTGAAGGCAGCTGTCATCAGCACTGCCTCTCATCCCTACCTGGGCATGAAGGTCGTTGTCCCTGATCACAAGCTCACGCTAGTTGCTCTAACAGGAGAAGACGAAGCTCACTTTCTGTGTGCTCTTCTCAACTGCAGCCTTGCCTGCTACATTGTCCAAACGTACGCTGTTGCAACGCAGATTTCAACTCACATCCTTGAGCACATTGCCATTCCCAAATACGATCCCCAGAACCCTCTCCATCTTGAACTCTCCGCTCTCTCCCTGGGTGCTCATGAGTTGGCCGCCAAGGGGGAAAAGGAGGCCCTCAAAAAGGTCGAGGAGGAGATAGACCACAAGGCTGCGGAACTTTGGGGCCTCACCAAATCCGAACTGGCGGAGATTAAACGCTCCTTAGAGGAATTGGGTTAGGCGTGTCTATGGTTGACTTAGAACTTTTGTTCTGCTATAATATGTTTTGGATTAGTTGCAATTTTCTTTCTATTGTAATAAACTAATTTTAGAGGTGTTTCCAGAGAGGAAAGGAGTCTCCAAATGGAGGAGGCGGAGGATAGAGCGTTAGAAGTAGCGCTCTCTCAGATAAGGAAACGGTACGGCGATGGAGCGATTATGAAACTGGGTAGTGCACCGGGGATGGATGTGGAGGCTATCTCCACCGGCTCCTTGGGCTTGGATATCGCTCTGGGTATCGGTGGCATCCCCAGGGGTCGCATCAGCGAGATATATGGGCCTGAGATGTCGGGCAAGACTACCCTTTGCTATCATATCATCGCTGAGGCTCAGAAGGCTGATGGCGTGGCAGCGTTCATAGACACGGAGCACGCTATGGACCCGGACTATGCTGCCAAATGCGGCGTGGATGTCGAGAGCCTCTATATATCCCAACCGGATGATGCGGAGCAGGCTCTGGAGATCGCCCAGGCGTTGGTGCGGAGCGGGGCTGTAGATGTGGTGGTCATCGACTCCGTGGCTGCCCTCGTCCCTCGAGCGGAGATAGAGGGGGACATGGGGGAGCCCCATATGGGGCTACAGGCGCGTTTGATGTCCCAGGCTCTCAGGAAACTGGCTGGGGCTATCAAGCGTTCCAATACGGCGGTGATCTTCACCAATCAACTGCGTATGAAGATCGGCGTCTTATTCGGCAGCCCGGAGACCACACCAGGGGGGCGGGCCCTGAAATTCTATGCCGCCGTTCGCCTCGATATGCGGCGAGTGCAGTCTATAAAGGAAGGAACCAATGTAGTCGGGAACCGGACTAGGGTCCGGGTGAAGAAGAATAAGGTAGCCCCTCCCTTCAAGAGAGCAGAATTTGACATAATGTATAACGAAGGGATCTCCAGAGAAGGCGACCTCTTAGATGTGGGGACGGAGATGGGGATCATAGAGAAGAGGGGTTCCTATTACTCCTATGGTGAGATGCGGTTGGGACAGGGGAGGGAGAACGCCAAACGGTTTCTCAGGGAGAACCCTTCGTTGGCCGATGAGATCAGCAACTGCATCCGTGTGGAGGCTGGTTTAATGGAGAAGCCGGCCTCGGAATCGGGTGCGGAAGCGGACGAGGGAGAGGCCACAGTCACTTAGCGAATTTGCCGATGACCCCTAGTGAAGGGGTGGGGTGAAGAAAAACGATAACCTTGTCAGCCTCTTAGAAGAGGGTAAGAGACTCATTGTAAATTAGGCGCATTCGGAGAGGGCTCAATAAGTAGTCTTTTACTTTCCCCCTTCTCGGGGTTCTAGGGGCAAATTCGATAGCTGTGGCCGGGAGGCTGCGGCTATTTTATTGAGATGGAAGGCACAATCACGGCTTTGAGGGAGCAGAAAAGGAAGAAGGATCGGGTTAACGTCTATCTGGACGGGGAATACGCCTTCAGTCTGGGGGCGCGGTTAGCGGCTGAACTGCAGGAGGGCAGTTTCCTATCGGCTGCGAAATTGCACGAGCTCCAAAGACGGGACTCTTTTGCTAATACTTACAAGAAGGCCCTCGATTATTTAGCCTACCGGCCTCGGAGTCGGAAGGAAGTTAGCGATTACCTACGGGGAAAAAGAGTGCCCGAGAGGATCATAGAGGAGGTCCTGGGAGGCCTAGCCCGAGAGGGACTAGTGGATGATCTGGCCTTTGCTCAATATTGGGTGGAGAACCGCGAGAGGTTTAGGCCTCGCAGCCGGGCCATGCTCCGTTACGAGTTGCGCCGCAAGGGGCTCGATGAGGAGGTGATCTCAGAGGCTTTGGCCGCCGTCGATGAGGAGGAGAGCGCCCGTAGGGCGGCTCACCAGCGAGCCTCTAGATATGTCCGCCTGGACGAGAGATCTTTTCGCCAAAAGATGAGTCAATTTCTGCGGCGTCGCGGATTCACCTATCACCTGATTCGAGAGGTAGTAGATTCCCTCCTGCAACAGCGGGGAGGTGACTAACTCTCCATCAGGAGTTCACCTTAGAGGAGGTGTTTGAGATATGTTTCAGTTAGATGTGGCTAATTTGGTTATGTTCTTAGCGGTAGTGATAGTGGGGTTTGCCATCGGCTATTTGGCCAAGCAGTATCTAGGTGCTAGCCGCCTCAGGTCTGCCGAGGCTAAGGCGAAGGGACTCCTGGCTGAGGCCCAGACTAAGCAAAAAGAGATTGTTCTCCAGGCTCAGGAGGAGGCACTTCGCCTCCGCCATCAAGCGGAGGAAGAGAACCGGCGAAAGCGAGCCGACCTCCGGAGGCAGGAAGAGCGGCTACAACGGAGACGGGAGAGCCTGGAACGCCGTCTGGAACCTATAGAAGCCAAGGAGAGGCAACTGGAGACCCGGGGAAGGGAACTCTCTCGCCAGCGAGAGGAGTTGAAGGAACTGCGCCATAAGCAGATCCAAGAGTTAGAGAAGGTCTCCTCCATGACCCGCGAGGAGGCGAAGGAGATTCTCCTACAGGCCATTGAAAATGAGGTGCGCCAGGATGCAGCTCGGGTGATACGGGAGGTGGAGTTAGAGACCAAGGGGGAAGCCGACCGCGTGGCTCGAAAGATCATCACTTTGGCCATCCAAAGGTACGCTTCCGACCAAGTGGCAGAGACCACCGTCTCTATCGTCCCTCTTCCTAGCGATGAGATGAAAGGGCGGATCATCGGACGTGGGGGGCGGAATATCCGTGCTCTGGAGAACGCCATGGGGGTTGATCTAGTGGTCGACGATACTCCAGAAGCGGTCACCATCTCCAGTTTCAATCCCGTGCGGAGGGAGATAGCCCGCCTGGCCCTCACCAAACTGATCCTGGATGGCCGTATCCATCCGGCTCGCATTG
Source organism: Anaerolineales bacterium UBA3082 (assembly GCA_002366595.1). Classification (GTDB taxonomy): domain Bacteria; phylum Chloroflexota; class Anaerolineae; order UBA7937; family UBA7937; genus UBA7937. The sequence continues at coordinate 12,914 of DFBK01000079.1, forward strand.
AAAAGGTGGCGAAGGAGTCACAAGAGGAGGTGGAGGCGACCATCATAGAGGAGGGGCAGCGGGCCGCCTCCGAGGTGGGCCTCCCAGGGCTACATCCGGAACTGATCAAACTGTTGGGGAAACTGAAATACAGGACCAGTTATGGTCAGAACCAACTGATCCACGCTTTAGAGACGGCCCATCTGGCGGCTATGATGGCCGCGGAGTTAGGAGCGGATATCGATCTAGCCAAGGAGGCTGGGCTGCTCCACGACATAGGGAAAGCGGTGGACCACGAAGTGGAAGGGCCCCATGCGCTCATCGGGGCGGACATCGCTCGTCGCCTAAGCAAATCCCCCCAGATAGTTAACGCCATCGCCGCCCACCATCATGAGGAGGAGCCTCAAAGCGTGGAGGCGATCCTGGTAGAGGCGGCCGATGCCATCTCCGGCGCCCGGCCTGGTGCTCGTCGCGAGAGTCTAGAGGGTTACATCAAGCGGATCAAGGCCCTGGAGGAGGTGGCCAACTCCTTTGAGGGGGTCGCCGAATCTTACGCTATCCAGGCCGGCCGGGAGATAAGGATCATCGTTAAGCCCGAGGAGATCGATGACCTGGCCGCCATTCGCCTATCCAAAGATGTGGCCAAGAAGGTAGAAGAGAGCCTGGAATACCCCGGTCAGGTCAAGGTCACCGTCATCCGCGAGACCAGGGCTGTCGATTACGCCAAGTAGCCGATTCACCCCGCTCCGGTTGACAAATGCGGGCGGATGTTTTAGTCTTAGCCTGTACTAGGTCGTCCAGAGTTTGCTTTCGGCATCCCGAGGGAAGGGAGACTTGTCCTGTCTTCGATCCTATGGCTCAGATCAGAGGGAGGAATGAGATACTTTGCATTGACTCCCATTTTGGAGGGACAAGCGAACCAATTCGTTTATTAACAGTCAACTGAAATGGCGGCACCAAGGATATGGGTGAGAAGAAGGTGAAATAAATCATGAGGACGTCTCTGGAGGAGGTTAGGAAAAGGGTCATCTTTGTGTTGAAGAGGCACGATGTCGTTCATGCAGCTATTTTCGGATCATTTGCCAGAGGGGAACCGGGAGAAGACAGTGACCTTGACATTTTAGTTGAGTTTGGGAGTGAAAAGAGTTTGCTGGACTTGGTGGCATTGCAGTTGGAACTGGAAGAGGCATTGAGAAGGGAAGTGGATGTTCTGACCTACCGTGCGCTGCATCCTCGGATAAAGGAAAGAGTGCTCAAAGAGCAGGTGACAATCCTGTGAGCAAACAGGCAAAGGTCTTCATTGAGCATATTTTGGAAAGCATACTCCTCATTCAAACCTACACAGATCAGCTTTCGAAGGATGACTTTCTTGCGTTACCCCAAGTACAAGATGCCGTCACCCGGAGACTGGAGATCATCGGAGAGGCGGTGAAAAACCTTCCCTCGGAGCTGAAGGAACAGCATGCCGAGGTGCCGTGGCGTCAAATCGCCAGAATGCGGGATGTGCTTATTCATCGCTATTTTGGTGTGGATTTGGAATTGACGTGGAAAACATTGCGACAAGATTTGCCGGAGCTGGAGCAGAAGTTTTTGAGGATTCTGGAGGAGATGGAATAGAGGGTGTCGTCACTTCAGTTAGCAGGCGTTAGGCGAAATATGCCAGGGGAGCCGATGCAGTGAAGGTGCGGGATGTCATCAACTGCTTACATGTCATAAGTCATGGCTGAAGTGGTAGCCAGAAAGGGTTGTACCTTTGAGCGCCATCGATGAGGTGAGGGAGAGAACGGACATCGTGGAGTTGGTGACCGCTTATTTCCCCTTGCAGAAGGCGGGTCGCAACTTCAAGGCCCTTTGTCCTTTCCATAAGGAAAAGACCCCTTCTTTTATCGTCTTCCCCGATAGTCAGAGGTGGCATTGCTTCGGGGCCTGCGCTGCCGGCGGGGACATTTTCACCTTCGTCATGAAGATGGAGAACCTGGAGTTCGGCGAGGCTCTCCGCTTTCTGGCTCGCCGGGCAGGGATCTCCCTTGCTCCTCGTAGAGGAGAGGAGGTGGAGGAGGAGAAAAGGAAAAGTCTCCTTCTCCGCATCAACGCTGCTGCGGCTCAATATTTCCACCATCTCCTCCGGGAGAGCCCGGAAGGGGAGTTCGTACGAGAGTACCTGGTATGCCGGAAGATAGAACCCACCAGTATCGAGGCTTTCCAGTTGGGGTACGCCTTAGATGAATGGGAGGCCCTAAAAGGGTATCTTGTGGAGAGGGGGTACGAGGAGGCCGATATCTTCGCCGCGGGGCTCAGCGTGGAGCGCGTCCGAGAGGATCCTGGAAGGAAAGGTGGAGGGTATTACGACCGTTTTCGAGGGCGGCTTATCTTCCCCATCAGGGATATCCGAGGGGAGGTGATAGGTTTTGGCGCTCGGGCCCTAGACGATTCCCAGCCCAAGTATCTCAACTCTCCCGAGACTCCGCTCTTCAGCAAGGGCAGAGTGCTCTACGGGATCGACCTCGCCAAGCGAGCCGTTCGAGAGAAGGATCAAGTCATCATAGTTGAGGGGTATACCGACGTGATAAGCGCGCACCAGAGAGGCTTCAGAAATGTTGTAGCCTCCATGGGCACGGCCTTAACGGAGCATCAAGTGCGGGAACTGAAGCGGCTCACCAAGCGGTTCGTCCTGGCGTTAGACGCCGACAAGGCCGGCGATGCGGCCACTCGGAGGGGCTTAGAGGTGGCTACAGAGGTCTTTCGAGACAGCGTAGTCCCCGTCCCTTTAGGGCGCAACCTCATCAGATACGAAGCCCGGCTGGATGCCGATATCCGCATCGCTATCCTTCCGGAGGGAAGGGACCCTGACGATGTCTTGAGGGAGGAGGCGGGGCTTTGGGCTAAGTTGGTGGAGGGGGCTCTTCCGGTGGTGGACTACTACTTCTCTTTGCTCCCCTCTCGCTTGGATCTGAGTTCTGCCAAGGGGAAGTCAGCGGCAGCGAAAGAACTCTTACCCATCATAGAGGAGTTGGGCGACGAGGTGGAGAAGAGCCATTACTTGCAAAAATTAGCCCGCTTGATTAAAGTAGACGAGAAGAGGCTCTTATTGGAGACCGAGCCCAAGAGGTTTCTGGAGCCACAGGAGCAGAGGGGCGGTCTCATATCCGGTTTCCCTGGTTTTCTCTTGGGTGTGGAAAAGCGGTTGCTTCTGCTCTTCTTGGAAGAACCTGGGCGGATGAAGAGGGTAGGCGAAGAACTGGAGGAGGTTGGCTCTGAGCCTTTGGCCCCCGAGGATTTCGAAGACATCGAAAACCGTGAGATATTCTCTGCTCTGCGAGGGTGGTTGTCCAAGAGGCTCCTGGAAAGAGAAGAAGGGAGCATGGAAGAGCCATGGGATCTAGAGCGTTTCGAGGCCAATCTGGATGCCATGTTGCAGGAGAGGTTCGTCCATCTCCTCGATCTGAGAAGCCGGATGTCCGTTCTTGCAGAGAGGGATGATGACTGGGAAGCGGTCCTTTGTGCGCTGAGGTTGCGAGAGCATAGATTACAACGGGAGATGGAAACGCTGCATTTTCTGGAAAGGGATGCCGAGGAGGAGGAAGATAGGGAGACGCTCATGCGGTTGGCTCGGGTGACGAGTCAACGAAAGGATGAAGTGGCGAGAGTCAAAAAGGCGAGGTATGAGAAGAGCCTTCTGCGACGCAGCAGAAGGGAACGGCCTTGGGAAGGTTCGTGGTTGGTGGAGGCATAGCCTTAGCATTAGGCGGAGTAGAGCGGTATGTCTAAGCCCTCTCCACAAGAGTTGGCGATCGATGGGTTGATCGCCAAAGGGGCACAACAGAGGTTTCTCACCGAAAAAGACATTC
>DFBK01000096.1:0-8818 GCA_002366595.1 Anaerolineales bacterium UBA3082
GTTCACCGCGTCGCCTGGCACCCAGAAGGGGTTCCCCACGCCGGTGAACCCCACTTCCTTCCATGCCGGATCGGGGACGAGCCCCTCTGCCTCGTCCACCTCTATGCCCGTCAGTTCGCCAAAGCCCAATTTGTGTCCGAAATTGGGAAGTAACCAAGGGTCTATATTATTTAGGCGGAACCCCATCTCGAAGAAGAAGACATCGCAGGAGCGGATGATAGCCCAGCGAAAATCCATATCCCCATGAGAGGCCCAATCGGTCTTCCTCAAGTTGGGGCCCTGCCAGACGCCGGTGCAATGGATGGTGGTTGAAGGGTCGAAGCCCGCTCCCTCCAGAGCCGCCGTGGCGGTCACTATCTTGAAGACGGAGCCCGTGGGATAGGCTCCCTGGGTGGCCCTGTTGAGCAAAGGTCGTCCGGGGTCCCCTAGGAGAGCCTGCCATTCGCTGGCTTCCAACCCCTGAACCAGGGGGTTGAGGTCGAAGGTGGGATGGCTTACCAGGGCCAGAATCTCCCCGCTATGGGGGTCCAAAGCCACGATAGCCCCGGTTTTATCGCCTAATACTTCCTCCGCCACCCTCTGCAGATCTAGATCTATCGTGGTGTGGATGCTGCGGCTGGGACGGGCGAGGTATTCCCTGATCACCTCTACCACCTCCCCTTGAGGGGTGACGACGGAGAGAACCCCTCCCATCCGGCCAGCCAGGTATCCCTCTCCCCACTGCTCCAGGCCGGCCTTGCCCACCCTGTCGCCATCCCGATACCCTTCATCGGAGAGCGAGGCCAACTCCTCTTGATCGATCTCCCCCACATACCCCACGATATGGGAAGCCACGGTCCCCTGGGGATAGGTCCTTATCGGCTTCTCTCGCAGAGATACCCCAGCCAAGGAAGAGAGGGTTTCCCTATGCTCTATACTCTCCTCGAAGGTGATCTCCCCGATGGGTACCCACCAGTGGGGCTGTATGCCCACAGTGTGATACTTTTCGCTTATCTCCCCCTGGCTCATCCCCAGGATGCGACTCAACTCCGAAAGGAGCCGGGGCTCATCTTGGATTTGGCCTGGTATTACCCCCACCATTACTAGAGCCCCTTCGATGGCCAACGGCTCTCCGTTCCGGGCATAGATGTTGGCCCTGGCGGGGACTTCCCTTTCTAGATAGACCAAATTCTCATCGCTCAGATTAGGGAAGATAAGAGACGGCGACCACACCACTTTCCACCCCTCTTCCCAAACGAGAGGCAAGGTGTTCTCCACCAGAAACTCGCCCAAGAGAACCGTGCGCAGCGTTACTATGAACCTAGCCTCCGCCTTCTCGCCCTTCTCTTCGACCCCCGTGACTTCGACGGAGAGGGAAGTGACTGTGCTCTCTTCTGTGACCCTCTGGTACCGCTCTATGAACTTCTCCTCGCTGACGGTCGCCTTTGAAGGCGAGGAGAGAAAGCCGTACATGGAGGTGTAGGCCCTTTCCTCCCAGGCGGCAAGGAACGCCTCGGCGACGGGGAGGGAGGAGGGCTTGAGAGGCGTGGGGTTGGGAGTAGCCTCTGGGGTGGAAGAGCCTTGGCAAGATACCGCTAGGACCAAAAGGGTGGCCAAAAGAAGCAGGCGTTTCATTTCTGGCCTATTATACCAGGTAAAGGCGGCGCAAGTAAAGATTCCGACTAGCGGTCGGGATCTTTACCCTGTGGCCCAATTGACTAACTATGCCAAGCCTGGCTGATCTCTCGAATGGCGCTATTGGTAGCCCGGCGGTAATAGCCGTTACGGGGAACAACCACACCCAATACGAACTCTTCCCCGCTGGTGGTGAAATAGCGACATACCAAGCGGATGCGGTCATCGGCCAGGACGGAGACCTCATCTAACTGACCTAGGCCAACCCTGGACTGGGTCTCTCCCGCCACGCTGGCCAAGACCGCTACCATAGCCGCAATGGTCTGGAAATCATAATCGGAGGGGATGCTAGCGATAGGTAAGCCGTCACCACTAGCCAGGACCGAGGCTTCGAAACCCCCAGCCTCGTTCATCCGATGCAGAACCTCCTCAAAAACTGTTTGGGGCTGCTCCTTCTCCACGCCTCTCCCTCCAACTTAGATCTGGGCCACCACCAGGTTGATGGCCGCCTTCAAGATGTCAATCGCCCCTTGGCCGCAGATGGCAACCGCTTCGAACTGAGAGCCTCCGTCCCTGGCTAGATAGGAGCGCAGGACCTCAACTGGAATAACGTCCGCCAGATCCCGTTTGTTGAACTGGAGGACCAAAGGGATGTCAAAAGGATTATACCCTAATTCTCGCAGATTTTCCTCCAGGTTTCACATCGTCTCTATGTTAGCCCTCAACTTGCCAGCTTGGGAATCGGCTACATAGATCACCCCATCGACGCCCTGTAGGACCAACTTGCGGCTGGCGACATAGATCCCTTGGCTGGGCATGGTATGGAGGTTGAATTTGGGCTTGAAACCTTTTATCTGCCCCATCTCCATGAAATCGAGGTGAATGGTTCGGTCCTCCTTGGTCTTCAAAGAGACTAATTCGCCTCTCAAGCGAGGATCGACCCTGGAATGGATATATTCTAGGTCGGTGGTCTTACCGCTGAGAGGCGGACGATAATATACGATCTTCAGGTTGAGGTCCTGTGACTTCCAGTTGATAGACAGGCTAGTCCCAGGCTTCAAAGGCCTGATCCAGTTGGTTACTCCCCTACAGTGGCATCTTTCTCTTCCTCAGAATTATCGCTAGAAGGCAGGAAGATATTATCGCTCACCAGCCCCCTCGCTTTAGCCTCCTCAAAACTAAGGGGAAGATCTCCTTCCTCTGAAGGAAGCGGCTGGTCGCCCGACGCCTCCCCGAATGTGTTATCCAATTCGCTTCTCAGGGAGGTGCCAACCCCCTCTCCCAGCGCCTCTCTGGCCTCGATCTCCTCCTGGGCCATGATGCCCAACAGTTTCTTAATGGCCCGTTTGGCGTATAGCCACACCATGCCTACCCTACTGGAGCCGACTTGCCTATCGCAGAGGATGACTAAAAAGAAATTGCCCCCCACGTTGGAGGAGTATGTATCGTACCGTTCCCCTTCGTGGAAGTTGAGGTTGAAAGAGTGGCTTTCTCCCAGTTGCCGAGCCATCTCGAAGGTGGTGGCGTAGCCCCCAGCCAGGAGGGAAACGAGGGTAGCGGTATCTAACCCCGTCGTCACCCCTACTTCGGCCACAAGTTCACCGAAGATATTAGCCAAAAGGACGCATTGAGCACCCACCTCGAAACGCAGGTCAGAGAGGCAGTTGTAGATGGCCTCGAAACGGTGAGGAGAGAGGGTAGAGATTACCTTCCCTCTTGCCCCAGGCGTCGTCTCCACGGTCTCAGAAACCGATTGCTCCCTCTCCTTAACTTCCTCGGAGAGCGGTGGTTTCCTTACCTCAAGGGTACTGGCCAGGATCGCTTGCTCCGGTTCCTCCGAGACGGGGGGCGTCACCTCTTCATGGGGTTCGGGCTCCCAAAAAGCAGTGGCCTCCTTTCCTTCGGATGCTGAGGCATCCTCAGGATGCCGAACGCAGGAGAAGTCAAATCTCTCCTCCGCCGGGGACTCGAAGGTCCTCTGGTCTCTCTCCATGGTCTCCTCTGGAAAGACCCCATCTCCCAGGGCTATTTGCACCCTCTCTATGAGCCGGTCGACGGGGAAAGGTTTGGTGAGGTATTCGTAGACCTGAAGAAGATGGGCGCGAGCCTCGAGTTCGGGGAAGCCGTTGGCGGTCATGAGGATGGATAAGGTGTCGGGGCTTCTCCCCCTCACTCTCCGAATCAACTCCAGCCCATCGATCCCCGGTATCTTGAAGCCGGTTATGAGGAGGTCGAAGCGAGAGCGGTCCATCGCCTCAAGCGCCTCCTCCCCACATCCAGCGGTCACCACCTGATAACCCAAGCCCAGGTTCTCCAGGCTCACCCGCAGGAAGTAGACCAACCTCTCTTCATCATCGACGATCAGGATTCGCTTGCCGATGGCCCCCTCGTTGGCGAATCTCGGCTCTTGCGAACTCATCTCTTTTCCCTACATAACCCCATGAAGCGTTAAGATACATTATTAAAGTAACATAACCGAAAGTGGCAGTCAATGACCCAAAAGGACTATCTGGGCTAATTTAAGATTTACCATTGACAGGGATGGGAACCGCATTCTCCATAATGGCAGAGAACCCCCATTTGCTTGTGCAAGCGACCCACTTGTGCTATACTTGATTATAGAGTGTTCTTGCTCCTTTGCTACGATCAAGCAGCAGATGACAATGAATAGAGTGGAGGAGATACCATGCCAAACTTAGGCCCCCCAGAACTGATTATCATCCTGATAATCGTTATCATAATCTTCGGTGTGGGGAGGCTCCCTGAGGTGGGCGGGGCCTTGGGCAAGGCCATTAGGGAGTTCCGCCAGTCCTCGGAGGGGCTGGACGAAGAGAAGAAGAGCGAAGAGGAGAAATCCTTACAGGATCCCGAGGGAAAGGAAGAAGCCTAACTAGACAATACGCGCTCTCGTTAGGCTCCCGTGCAACTGGTGCCCCTAGAGCGGTTGTAGACCTTTCCACCTATACTGTGGAGTTCACTTGGCGCACCTAGATTGTATGTGCGAGGGGACTATCAAGCCCCCTCGCTTTGTCTTTTGGATGCCCCTCCTTCAAAACCCTGAAGAAGTGGTCACGATGTCTTGGCTCACCTACGGATTAGCGTTGACACCCCCAGAAGGCAGGCTTAGAATGGTCGCGGGGAGAGCAGCCGATTTGATGGCCTCGCAGCGGGTAAGTGGGCGAGGTTTCCGGAGGGCAAATCTAAGAGAAGAGACGCGGTATGGCCGGGAACCCTGCATGACATTAGGTAGCCTTGTCCGGACTCATGATCTGCGTAGAGCAGCATCATCTGGGTGCATAACTGGGAGGGGATAAATGTCATGAGCAAGGAGATATCGTGGCCTTTTGTGCCCGATGTGAGTTCAGGTGGCAATGGAGAGCGGAGTGACGATGAACTGCTGGCTGAGCTCCTAAGCCATCTAGCACTAAAGTGGGTTCGTGGGTATAACAATACACCCCTGGATGAACTGGGTGGATTGACGCCGCTGCAGGCCCACCAATTGATGTACACAGAGGTCGATGATCCAGCCTGCCTGCTGCAGTTTGCCGATGACCTCAGCGAAGAAGAGGTGCTTTCCAGCCGTTTCTTTCGCAATGCTCGGCTCTTCCTCACCACTGTGGACGAGATAGGGGGGGTAAAGGCTACCCAAGCGGGCAACCTACGACGAAAGTTCGTGGCAGCGATCTTCCCTCGTTTAGAGATGGAGGAGTGGAAGCGGCAATTCATTGAGCAATACAAGGTGATCAACGAGGGTGATTTATGGCCCCTACATGAGGCCCGTGTGGTCTGTGAAGTAGGGGGATTACTGTCCAAGCGGAAAGGGAGGTTTCGGCTCACAAAGAAAGCCAAAGGGTTGTTGGCTGGTCCCTCAGAGGCTTTGTACCGCCATCTCTTTTACACCTACTTTTACCGGTACAACATCGCCTATCGGTGGGGAGGGAGAGAGTACCCTGAGATTCAGGCCTTTGCCAATTTTGGCCTCTATCGGCTTGGCCAGCTCTGCCAGCAGTGGCAATCGCCAAAGCGGATCACCGAGGAGATCTACGTTAAGGGGCTGCTCATGGAGGGAGAAGAGGGCCCTGAACCGTACCTGGACCTGGAGTGGGCGGTTGAAACTACATTCCTGCGCCCATTGACGGAGTTTGGGCTGCTAGAACAACGGTGTGAGAAACCCGCCCTGATCCTGATGGATCACCGATACCGAGTGACGGGGTTGTTCGATCGCTTCTTGATTTTCGAGTGGCAGTTCTAAGTGCTCTGCGATTCAAGATCGCCCTTGAGAGGGGTCGTGTCGTCGTTGCCATCGGCCTCATTGTGGATTTCCAAGCCTCAGTAGATGCTGGTGTGTTTGATTTCACAACGGGAATGATTTCAGGGTACTGAGAATAGACACCCTCCGAAGCGTATCGCGGCCATCACGTCCGCTGGTTTCATGAAAGCCTCCCGCTGGATACCCCCCCAGCAAGCTGGGGGGAGGAAGCGGGCTCGCCGGAGGCGAGAACCCGGTTGCACTTTCAAGCAAAGTACTGTAGAAGTAAGACATGTGCGCGTTAAGAAGAAGCAGCCATACCGTCTATGACATCAAGTACCACTTCGTCTGGATTCCCAAGTATCGCAAGCAAATACTCGTGGGAGAAGTGGCCGAGTATACCAAGGAGGTATTTCGGCGGATTGGCGAGGAATATGGCTTGGTCATCGACACGATGGATGTGGAGGAAGACTATGTGCACATATTCCTCGAAGCATTGCCAAAGTACTCTCCGGTGCGGGTGGCACAGATTCTGAAAAGCATCTCAGGGCGAGAGATCTTCCATCGGTTCCCCTGGTTTCCTTACAGGATCCCTGTGGGAGAGGCAGCAGCTATGGGGAGGGGAGCTGTGGGGAGACGGGTATTTTGTTCGATCTGTGGGAGACCAGGTGACAGCTGACATAATCAGACGATACATCAACTATCAAAGAGACCAAGCTGGTCAACTAAAGCTGTGGGAGTAGGCCCAAAGCCCCGCAGCTTGCCGCGGGGTTCTTTACTACTACAGCGTTTGCCGTTATTCTGGCGCCACAAACTTGATATCAACTGATGGAACTCGCGAAAGTGCGGACTCAAACCTCAGAGGACTCGTGAAAAACGGTATCCGGGGGCAATCAAGGGCATACCACATGTCGTAGTCAATGCTGGTCAGATGCCTACATGTTGCGGCAAGCCTTGAAGAATACCTCAGATGATCAAGAATCCGCTGGGTCAATAATCCGTGTGGGTTCGAACCCCGCCTGATAAAGCACAATATGTTGTAGTCAATCGCTGAATCTGTCCTACATCTAGGGATGCCGGGCTCTCCCATGGCGGGAGAGTCTTTCCTATTCTCCCAAAAGGTCCTGCGGACTTTGTAAGGCTTGACCTTCTCCCAAGGGGAACGGACGCCAAGATGGGAAAGCCATTTGAGTCATATACGAGTGGGCGCTCTGAATTGGACAACTCAATTACTTGGCACTGCGACTTGCAGCTCAGCGGAATTAGCCCCCTGTTCGACACTTGCCCGAGGAGTGAACGGTAGCCTAGAGCGGGGATCAAGTCCTTCGCTGAACGAAGAGCACAGTAGGTGGCGATACGGTCATCATCCGCCACTCTTCTTTTTCTGTGATCTTTCACCAACGCCACTTTTCGCGTTCCCTGTTGCTGGCGCGGGCCCGAAAGACCCTTGCCTTGCCCCGCTCTTTGATGAACTCTATCACTCTTCTCTCTAGAGTTAAAGCCTGCGCTTCGCTCTCCACCAGCCCGTAGATGGTAGGTCCCCATGAACTCTGCCCTGCTCCCTTGGCCCCGCATTGGAGCATGCAGGTGATAATCTCTGCCGAGATCTTGCTGGCGTATCTCCCTCCTTGGGCGGCTGCAAAACTATCGCCGACCAAGCCTTGAATCTCGCTCAAGCTCTCACCAAAGCCGGTTATGTCTCTTTCCATTAGAGAAGGCAATATCTTCATGACTAAAAGCCGGCAGATCTTGCCCACATACTCGGGGGGGAGAGGAGACAGGGAGTCAAAAGCTTCCTCTTCTGACTTTCCACTTAAGCCTACCTTGACCTCCGGTATGGCGATGACGAAAGTCCAGGCCTCAGGGAAAGGGCAGCGGAAAATGATGGGAGGCAGAGAGGATAGCCTCTTCTCTCGCATGCTCTCAATCAGGCACCCTCCGTCCACCAAGAAGCCACCATATTTGAAGGCCCCGATGCCGATGCCAGACCGCTTGCCCCGGCCCAGCAGCGCTGCCAATTCGGCGATGCCGACATCCAGGTTATGCAGTTTGGCCACGGCTGTGCCCACTGCCAGAGCCAGCTGTGTCCCTGAGCCTAAACCCACGTGCGCTGGTATCGTCTCCTCTATCCGCAGATGAGCACCGCCGGCAAGGGTATAACGCTCAAAGAGGCGCCTAGCAAAAGCCTCTGCCCTCTTCTGATCTTGGCCATCGATTACGAGTTTAGATGAGGGGGAAGCCTCTACCAACACCTTGGGATGCTGTAGAGCTACCCCGATGCTACCGAACTTCCGGCCCAAACCTCCATGCAAGTCTATCATGCCTAGGTGTAGCCGGGCTCTTGCTTCAATTCTTATCGTCAAGGGGCCACCCTTTCAAATAATCCATCAAGTATCGCATCGCCTCCTTCTCTTGTTTCCCACCCGTCTTGGCGACTATCTCCTCATAGCATTGGAATTTGGCCAAGACTTCCTGCCGCTCATAGAATCGCAGCCGGGTGGCTAAGATAGCTGCCTCTATTACCGCATTCTTGCCCCGATTGAAGCCCAAAAAATCCCGCAGCCATCCTCGTCCTACCACTTCACAAGAGATTTTGGCCCGTTCTTCTCCGACGTCTATCTTGGATGCGACCACCTCATAGTAATAGCACGCATCCTCCAGGACCACACCTTCTACATGAGAAGCAGGGAAATGCGGGAATTGGACATCGGATAAGGCGCTCTTGGCGAAGATCAAAACGTTGTCCGTGACGTTAACAACTCCTTCCTTGGTAGCAATTAGGTTCCGGTAGGTGGTTGTATCCTTGTAGGGTTTAATAACCAATACCTCCTCACCCCAGAGAACACCCATCGGTGCCAAGTTGACTTTCTTCTCCCGGTCAACCGTTGAGACGATAGATTCGATGATCACCGCCGCTTACCTCAAGAGACTTTGCAAAAAAGGTCGGTCACCAGG
>DFBK01000096.1:8862-35544 GCA_002366595.1 Anaerolineales bacterium UBA3082
GCTTTCCACTTTGCCTTGCGCCTCTACCCTCTCGTTGACATCGACAACCTCAGCGTATAGCCCTTCGTAGGAGACTATTTCTTGGATATCCACCGGCCGCCCCTCTATCACCTCCACATCCTTGACCTGACAGAGGTGAAAAAAGGGCTTCTGAAACATTGGTGAGTAAAGCCCTGACGCGCACCGTGCCCTTGTCGCCATAAATGTGGTCACCATACGCCTCGATTATCTCGCCATCCCTGCAGGTGGGATGGATGGAGAAGTATCTGCCCCCAAAGCGTAGATAATTCTACCTTCTATGGACGAAGTAGCGTGCCTCTCGTGGAGAGAGAAAGGGGTGAGTAGCCATGATCTCTCTGCCTAAACTCTCCATCTCCTTTTGATTAAGGCCCCTAATTTGAGCCTGGCCCGTCATGGCGGAAGGCAATTCTGAGCCATAGGCACCGGAGTCACCCTCCCTGGCTTTGAAGGGCCTCAAATGAAGATAGAAACCCTTTGACTCGCAAAGCGTTTTTCAAGCCAAAGATAGAGAGCCTGTAAGCTCCTGATCCTCCACTCTGGTTTGAGCTCTCCTGGCGACTTTGAGGGCCAATTCCGCTGCCGCTTCCTCCAAGGGATCCCGGCGAGCGGTCAGGATTTCCAGCAACCTCTCTTCAGGAAGATAATATTCTTCCACCTGCTCGCGGGGGACCATGGAGAACCTCATCTCTTGGACTGGACAATAGTGAATTATAGTGAGGATAGTTCTCTTCCAAGTATCCTACAGTGTCCCGAACGCTGCTAAGATTGTACCTAGTCAGGATCCTATCGTAGCGCCCTTGGTCCTTATGCCATCTCCCTTGGGGAGCGGGGATATATTTCAAATAGGCTGTATATTTGTCAGGCGGGTGCAGGTAGCCCACCGCACAGAAAAGCATCCCCTTCACCGTCCGGGTGAAATCCCGATCTTTGGCCTTGCGTTCCTCTGGTTTTCCCATCTACGCTTCACCCCTGGAATCTTGGGAGGAGGGGTCACTTTGCCGCACCTTCCTCATCCAGGTAGCCCCAACGAAGCTCCTCATCTTGGATATATTTCTTGCCTAATCGGAGAGCCAGGGCGGCCTTCGTTAGCTCTCGGCCCAAATAGAAGGCATGAGAGGCCTCCTCCACCCCCAATTGGGGGAAGATCTCTTCGACATCTCTACCCTTGATGAAGAGTTGGTTGTTGAATACGTAGATATGCTCCTCGTCGTTGAAGATGCGAAAATTTCGATCTTGCAGTCGCTGGTGCATCTGACAGAGTTCCTCCTCACTGTAGTGTTTGTGAGGAGGGTCTTTCACGGTGATCAGGCGATCGTCGAGATGCTTAGGCAGAATGTGGTTTTGGTGGGCATAGAACATCAATTTGCGGGCTATGTCGACTTCTCGCACCGAACCTCGCGCCCAGCTGATCACCTCGGTCGTTAGGATGTAGTCGATCTCCAACTCCGTGATAATCCCCATCAGCAAGGCATTGATCCCTGTGCTGTCAGCATCGATCAACTCGGTGATGTTGCCTACTCCCATGAGCATTTTGGCTTTGGGGTGTCGCCTGCGCATCTCGTAGAACCGGTAGAGGGACTCTGTGAAGCCGAAGTTGATGGGGTTCAAAATGGGGTCGATAATGTAGGGCACCCCCCACACTTCGAGTTGGGCGATATTGCGCTCTAAGGAATCCAATCCCCCACCGAAGTCGGGGATGACCACCACTTGGCAGGACAATTGGCGGGCCAGGTCTAGGTTGGATCCATTGACACTGAGAAGGTAATCGAAGCCCACGCGATTGGCCTCCAGGATATCCTCCCGGTGAAAGGTATCCAGACTTGTGGCGAAATCCCGCTCTTTTAACGCGGCGACGACGCGCTCCACTTCCGGGAAATTTCCCTGAGCTGGCCAGCCCAAATCGATGACATCTGCTCCGCTGGCCGCATAGTATTCGGCCCTGGCCAGAATCTCGTCTATGCTGAGGCGATAGGCGTCCACAATCTCGGCGAAGATCTTGGCTTGGTATTCGCCATAGCCCTCCCGACTTTGCTGGAGGCCGAAGAAGAAGGGGATATCCTTAAGGTCCTTGGGGCCGCGAACGACTGGAATGCCGGTGGCCTCTTCCAGGGGAGCCAACTCGCCTTCGCACAACCCGGGGATATAGATCACATCGCAGTCCCGCGGAGGTTCCAAATGCTTGGCTATCCAAGGTATAGGCATCAAAGCGGCGACACTTATCTTCATGACAGCCATCTCGTAGGCAAAATCGGGGTTCATCTCTTGCAGAGTCCTTTCCAAGGCCTCGGCCGCCAGCTTTCCCGTCACAAAGAGAAACTTCTTCATCTCTTAAACCACTCCCACAAGGGCTTACTCGTAACTGACCATTCCCCATCCGCTGGTATCTATGCTCAATGCAACCTCTGAGATCCGGCTATCCTGGGATGTTTCAGGTTCATCGAACGTCCATACTTGCCCCTCAGAGACGTCGCCGGCAAGGAACCCCCTCCCTGGATTACCCTTTTACTAACCCTTGAAGGCCCAGTTCCTCCAATTTTTCCGGTGTAGGGATGCCATTCTTAGTCCAGCCCCGTTGTTCATAATACATAGTCAACAGTTTCTCAATATCATCCTTAGGGATCGACTTTCCCTTGGTTGGGCCGCTGGTGACTGGCTCCTTCCAAATTCGCGGCGGAGGGTAGTCCCACTCTCGGCCAAAACCATCCACCTCCCTTACCCAAAAAGCACGAGTCAGGTTCCACACTCGCTCCGATACCTTTAGGAGATCTTGCCAGGCTCGGTCAATGCCCGTTATCGCGCCAAGGATGGGGGCGTAGAAGCCCAAATCGAGGCCCAGTTCTACCCACTGGAAGCGACAAGCACCAAGGCAATCGAAGAGGGGGCGTATATGTTGTAGCTCGATGACCTTTGCGACCTTATCCGGGGTGATCCTATCTCTGCCCACCTCGATATCATAAGTGATGGCCGAAGACCGATTGTGGTGAGCGCCCACATCACAGGTCATGTAGGAGAGTAACATCGCTGGGGCGTTGCGGGATTCGTAACCGCTCATCTCTAGCCCTTTCACTTGCATGGCGAAATCGACGCTATCCCGACCGAAGATCTCCGCTGCACGTTTGACCCCTTCGGCCAAGATATCTCCAATCCCCTCCCGCAGGGCGATTCTCTTGAGCAGGGTGAAAATTCCTTGAGCCTCACCAAAGCGAAGCCGCACCCCATCCGTATCTGCCGTATCGATGATGCCCCTCTCAAAGCACTCCATGGCGAATCCGATGACGTTGCCTGCCGAGATCGTATCCAAGCCATATTCGTCGCACAAGTAATTAGCATAAGCGATCTCGTCGATCCTCTCGAGACCACAGTTGCCACCCAGAAGGGCCGTCGTCTCATATTCTGGGCCCTCCACATATGCCTCATAGTTCCGGCTATAGGAGTATTTGCCACAGGGGGTAGGACAGGCGAAGCAGGCTTTATCAGCGACCACTAATTTGCTACGCATCGTCTCCCCGCTTATCATCTCGTATCCGTCCATCGCTCCAGATTGGAAATTGCGGGTGGGGAAGGCACCCACTTCGTTTGACCAGGTGGTGATGCCCGCTGTGCCATATCTCTGCCAAACTTCTAGACCTTCGCTATTTCGACAAGCCTTGAAGATCTCTTGGGACAGGGATTGGTATCTACCTACATCGGCGATGGGCACGCTCTTTGTACCACGCACGGCTATGGCTTTTAGCTTCTTCGCACCCATTATCGTACCAATCCCGCCCCTTCCCGCCTGGCGGCCGAAGTCATGATTGATGCAGGCAAACCTAACTAGGTTTTCCGCTGCTGGCCCGATGGCTGCAATTTGAAATTCCTGGCCTAGATCATGCTTCAACGCTTTTTCCACCGTAATGGCACCCTGCCCCCAGTAGTGGTGGGCCTCTCGCAATTCTACCCCTTCGTTGTCGATGAAGAGGTAAACGGGCTGGGGGGAGGTCCCTTCCAAGATGATGACATCATACCCTGCGTACTTCAGCTCGGCGCTGAGGAGGCCACCCATGCTGGCGCTCGCGTAGCCACCTGTAGCGGGTGATTTAGTAGTGAAGTCCATCTTGCCCGCACCGGGCACCAGCAGGCCTGACAGCGGCCCGGACGAGAGGATCAATTTATTCTTCGGACCTAGGGGGTTGGCGCCTTGGGGGACCTCGGCGTAGAGTATGTAGGCGCCGAAGCCCCGCCCTCCCAAGTAGTCTGCAGCCAACTTGGGATCCAAGGGCTCCTTCTCGATGGCGCCCTCCCTCAGATCAACGCGCAATATTTGACCAGCGTACCCGTTCACACCTCACTCTACCCTCTTGTTCTCGGGGACGAAAGGCCACTACCCGATCCACAAGGCTCCTGTACCACAATACTCTACACACTCACCACACAGATCGCACTCAAAGGGTTCGGCCAAATCAGGATGAGTGAAGATCACCCCTTCGGGGCAGGCGTCGACGCAGGCTAGACAAGCGATGCACCGCTTCATGTCGATATAGTAGGCGCCCCTATCGTTCAGAGGGATGGAGTCAACCGGGCAGACAACTGCGCACTCGCCGCACTGGGTGCAAGTTCTGACCTCAAAATAGCCTGGTTCTGGAAAGTGGGAAACGATGGTCAGGGCGGCTTTCTTGGGGTTATTCTCCCGAAAGAGATGGAGAGAGCAAGCCAGAAGACAAGCCCGACAGCCGGTGCATAGAGAATTGTTGGCTCTCAAATACACTTCAGTTGTTCTCATTGAGGGCGCCCTAGTAGCTAGAGGCATGCGCTCTTTAGGGTATCCTTCGGAGCCTTTGCCGGCAGCCTGCCGCGATAAACAGATCTCCAGAGATTCTTTCAGCTCCTGCGTGTCCTTCACCACGGTGACGCCTTGGAATCCCCTTAACTTCTCTACATTCTCCAGATCTATCACTCGGGGATAGACCCTTACTTGACCCCCCTTGGGCCCTGGAGAGGTGGTATTCTCCGCCACATCGGTGGGCAGAACGATAATCGGCACTCGGGACTTGCCGGCTTGAGCGAACAAGTTACTGATGAGGTTATCAGAGATGCCACAGACGAATTTGGCCACGGTATTGCTGGTGGCTGGAGCCACCAGCAATACACTGTACACTCCTAAGGAGAAGCGAGCCACTATGGGAGCGCTGGCTAGGCTCTGCGTATCCTGATACACTCTCGCGCCGATCTTCTTGATCTCGCTCTCCACCCCGTACATCCTGAGGACCTCTCCTGCTGCCTCAGACAAGAACAGATCCACTTTTCCGCAGCCTTTCATCATATCGATACACTCAGCGAGAAAATGTCCTGCGCCAGTGATCGCCCAGGCGATCCTTTTCATCTTGCCGCCTCGACTAAGAGATAATCTCGAGGGTGACCTCCGACCACCAACCGATGATAGGTTCCACCACCTCTGGTGCTTACGGCTTCCAATTTTCCAGAAGCAATGAGAGCCTCGCCTTGCCTGTTCGCAGAATCTACCTCTGTAGGATACGATCTCTGTCAAGCGGTTCACTCCTCGTCCTCTTATGTGGGATACATCATTAGCGCTGTAGGTGCAAGGTGTGAAAATCGCTTCCTCGTCATTGACCACCATGGCCTTGATTTTGGCACAGCCTACTGGCCTATACTCTTGTCACTATATCTTTCAGCGATCTCCTCGGGCCCTTTGATGAACCGGATGAAATAGTCACGGTCGCCGCACTTGCCTTGTATAACCTTATGCCTCTCATTGCGAACGAGGTCCCCAAAGGCTACTACCCCTGTATACTTGACCCGATAGGCGTACAGTGCCTTCAGACCTTTATGAGCTTCTCCAGCCGCTCACGATGTTCGCCACTCCGGCACAACCAGCGCTGATGAGGCCCAGAGTCCGCTGCCCCTGGGTGTGACCCAGATCATCCTACGCACGGAGATCCTCCTTGCTTGGGAAGCCCTGAAGGAAGTTCTCCAGGCCATGCCCAGACACCGTCTCATCTTCAGCGTCGACACGCGAAAAGGTCAAATCATCTCTCGCAGCCGCCAGTTACCCAACTTGAACCCGCTTAACATCTTAGGGATGTTGGAGAGGAAAGGTCTATATCAGGCGATCCTCTTAGACCTAGCCCGCGTTGGCATAACGCGAGGCGTAGACATGCAGCTTCTCGCTCTGGCCCATCGGCGATACCCAGGCCTGACCCTCATCGCTGGCGGGGGCATCTGCAATCTGGCGGAACTGAGCGCCTTGCGGGGCCTCGGCATCGATGCACTCTGCTGCCTGCTGGCCACTGCCCTCCACCGAGGCGAGATCACCCCTCGAGAGTTGCGCCACTCCCTTGAGTAAATCTCTCCCTGTAGAAGGCCGTTTGTCCCGGCGACTCCTCCACTCCAGCCACGATGGTCTCAATATGGCCAGTAACCTGTCCGGTCAATTCCTCCTTGATCTGCCCACAGATGTACTCGGCCAGTCGCTCAGCCGTGATGTTATCCACGGGCAAGACCAAGACATCGCGGGCCGGGAAGAGATACCGTTGCTCTTGAAAAAGTACCTCCCACTCATTCTCCCTTGCCCGCAGCGTCAAATGCTTGTTGTGCGAGGGAAGCAGAATGCGGTGATCGAGGGCTTCACAGATGTGGCGAGTGATATTCTTAAGGGCCACAAAGTCGAAGAGATAGGCATCGCCGGTGAGGTTGCCCTCTAACTCCACTGATATGGTGTAGTTGTGACCGTGTAGGCGCTCGCACTTGCCGCCAAAGATGATGAAGTGAGCGGCACTGAAACGAAGATAGCCTCCCTCCACGACAATCTTGTGACCCATGTCAGCTCTCCAGCCACTCCCCCAAAGTCGTGTGCTTCTTGATATATTCACCCGTGAGAACCTCACGCCGGATTTCCGCCAGAGTGCCATATCTCTCCGCAAGGGCATTATACTTATGGATCCCTTCGAAGTTCACTTGTTTGGCTAGGACAAAAGCCTCATCTGGCAAATCTGGGTACGTATCCACGACCCTCTGGAGCATCTCCCGCACGACATCTTCTACAAACCGAGGATTGTCATGGGCCTTGGTCACCACGAAGAGCTCATCCGCTCTCTTGAGCAGGTCATAGGTCTCGGCGCTCATGGAGGCCTCCACGATCTCTACCAGGTCCTCAGCCCTAATCTCCTGCTCCGCGCCAATGAGAAGTGTGCCTTTTCCTCGCTGGTTGTGGGTGGCGATGGGGAGGATCTCCAATACTTTGCTAGCTTGTTCTGCAGAGAAGCCTTCTTCTTGTAACCTCTCTTGAGAGTAAGTTCGAACCATCTCTTGAGCGCAAGGGCAGGCGGTCATGCCTTCAGCTTCCACTCCCACAACACGCTTAACCCGTTCTGTGGTACACACGGCGATGCTGATCAGGGTATAGAGCTCTTGAGTCTTCTTGGCTGAGACAGGAGTCCATTTTTCCATAGGATATTTGATGCTAATGCGCACCTCCGAGCGGATAGCCTGTTGACTCTGCATAATCGCCTGAGCCAGCTGCACAGCCAGGGATTCGATGTTCGGTGACCGCTGACTGACAATCTCATCTACCACTTCGTCCAAGGTATCGCTGAAACGGGACATATGCACCCCAGTTTGTCTGGGGTTTAGATCAGCGAAGAGATCAATCGTGGCCCAGAATAGGTTATCCTTGCCGCCTTTAGCGATCCGGATGATTCGTTCCACCCCTGTGATGCCTACCCGGCTTAGACTCGCAGGAATCAGTGGTCTTTCCTCTTGGATGTCACGGCCGAAGCGCATTTTTAAGCCCCGTTCGACCTTCCTCACCCCCTCTTGCCCCACCTGTTGAAGCAGCTCAGCGGCCGTTCTCTTCAGGATAGGGTGAACCTTATCCGGTGCGATCTCCACCAGAGGAACGAGGAGAAAGGCCCGCTCAGCCAAACGTGGATGGGGGATGACCAGATCGGGGAGATCCAAGACCAGATCATCGAAGAACAAGATGTCGATATCGATGGGACGAGGACCGTAGCGCTGCGTCCGCTGCCGCCCCATCTTTCTCTCGATCGCCTTGATGAATAGAAACAGGTCGTAGGGAGCGAGGCTCGTCATACCCCCGCAAACGACGTTGAGAAATGGGGGCTGATCTAGGTAACCCACGGGTTCGGTTTCGTAGCAGGATGAGACCGCTTCGATGGTTAGCTGGTCTCTCAATTTCTGCAATGCTTGGAGGATGTTGCTCTGGCGGTCTCCTAGGTTGGAGCCTAGGCCGAGGTATATCTGATGTCTCTCACTCACTTCCTAAACCCTCAGGTTCCGTCACCATCCTGATAGCTGCTCCTCCCTATAGGGCCTCTCTAAGCGAGCCTCCGAGGAACGTAGATCCAGGCCTCCCTCGGCGATCATCACGAATAAGGCGGCGGTGACCAAATCTGCCGTCGTGCCGGGGTTTAGATGGTGGGTCTCGTCGCGTAGGAAACGATCCAATTCCTCGATTTGCCGTCGCCCCTTGGAGGAGAAGACGCCACCTGCCAAGATCGCTTCTCTGGCTCTCTGCGAGACCTCCTCGGCCACAGCAGGGCTGTTCTTGCGAACGATGAGGGTGTCTGGTATCTCGGCCAAGATGGTAAGATACGTTTGCACGATGACCTTTGAGAAGTCAACCTTGTCCTTCCAATACTGGCGCAAGGTTGGGCAGGCTAGTTCAAAGGTTACAGTAAAATCAGTAGCATACTCCCGGGCGATGGTGTCTCGGTCCCTAGCTAAGGCCATGGCTTCCCCTAGCGTGATCTGGGGCTCCTCCGCCACATCACCCTCTTCTACTTGCCCTAGCCCCCCGGGAGCAGCCAGTCGGATGGCTTGATAGACTTGGCGAGCATCATCGATCGTCAACTCAGCCAACACCTTTGCCAGCCTCTTCCGCCATACCCCGTGACCATAGGCCTTGGCTAGAGGAGCCAAGAGCAACACGATGCCTAGGTTGGTATTGGAACCCACCAATCGCTGGGTATCGTAGATGGCTTTCCAGATGGTTTCTCCCACTGATACCCATTGCGCTCGGCGGATGGCACGGCCGATGGCTATCGCACTGATCAGGAAATCCTCGAATGACGTGTTATTGAAATCACGATAGCGGCTGACGTTGCCAGGCTTGGACGCGCTTGCCTCCAAGAGGCAGGCTAGTTGGGCCGCATCGCCCAACTCTTCGTCGGATAGGATCTCTGCCGTTGACTCAGCCATCCTTACGATGTCCCAAGCACGTGCTTGACGATTCTATCAGCGATGTCGATATCGGTGGTCTTCTGTAGAGCACGCCAACCGGGATGCCGTTGCCATAAACTACCTAAGGCTGCCTCTCCACAGAAGACAGGATATCCTCCGACATAATCCGCATCCACCCCGGGAGCAGCCTTCAGACTGAGTTCCTCCAAGACAGGAGTTAGGTTCAAGGGCTCTCCTCGTGCGCCCTGGGCAATATTAGTCTTGCAGCCCGTACCCCGCCGGACCATGGCTGCGACCACCTCGTCGCCCACCACCAGGGCCCGGATGTCCCAGTTGTTATGAGGGGATGTATTCCTGTACATACAGACCTGAAGAGAGGCTTCACCATTACATCGCTTCCTAGGTCCAGGAAAGCTTACCTTTGCCTCCGCAAAGCTCTCCGTGACCACGGTGCGGGGAGTGGGCAATTCCGCATCTTCGAGATGGTTTGAGGTGTAGTGCTTGTCCACCGTCTTTTCGATAGTGCCCGGCCAGTTCATGACCTTGACCCCCATATTTCCCAGCCGATGCAGAGTATCGACACGGAAGATGACCTACTCCTGAGGGCCCGTAGGGGTGCTACGCACCAGAAGGGCGCACAATCGTCGAGGGATGGCCCTCTTATGGGTGAGGATGCCGATCTTCACTCTTACGTCTTCCCCTCTATTAGGGATGTCTTCAGTATAGTAGTGTTGATCTGCCCAGCCTGATAACTCTTGCCGCTAGCCACGTTGTTGATGAGCGCCTGGGCTGGGCTAAAGAGCAGAGGGTCGATCTGGTAGAAATCGCCATACTCTTTGAAGAGCTCATAGAAGGGGGTACCGTAGTCTCTGGAGGAGGAAGAGGGGAGTCGCTCGATGAGGGACTCGATCTCGGCGTCCTCTGCCTGCACCGCATAGTAAACTCGGCCTCCGTAGAGGACACAATCGTTGGTTCTCCCGATGGCATGGAGGTCGTCTTTGGCTACGGGGGCGAGGGGACAGGTACCATACCCGCTTGTGACTTGGCGAATATCAAACCCCAACTCCACCATCTTGTGCAATCCCGTCTCCACCACTCGAGCCGAGATTTGGACGGAGCCAGCCACACAAGCAGTGGGAGCGATCAGGATAGAGAGGGCCGCTGGACTCACATCACACTTGCCCGCGATGTAACTGGCCACATCGTCGTTTGGGAGGGTCCTCCCCTCTAGCACGATGACGGCTACATCCGCCTCGTCCTTGTAGTCCAACTTATCGAATAGCTCTTCTACCCTGGAGAGAGCTCGTGCTGGACCTGAACCCATGGCAAAGAAAGCCTCTCGCTTGATGGCCCATCCGGCGTACTGGGAAGCCATACAGCCCACGGCAGGCTGGCTCACGGCCACACTGACGCCAGGTAGCCAGAAATCATCGAAGTCTAGAGGCAAAAAGTTCACCTCTCCCAAGCCCCCTAAGCAAGCCTCGGCCAGATATTTGCCAGCCTGCAACCCACCTCTGGCCTGAACCCCAGCGTCGATGACCCTAGTTCCCCTGGCCAGGGTCGATACGCCAACCCCCAGTGCTTCTGCTTGGGCTACCATCTGCTCCACGATTTTGGTCGCTTGCTGATTGACGCTGATCATGCGCCCTCCCAAATCAATATCTCTCCCTTTCCCAAAGTAGTGAGGTCGCCGCTATACCTTAGGTAGTGACCTTCCAGGTAAGTATCTCCTATGTCGACGCCCCGGGCTCGTAACCCTATCAAGAGCAAGCGTAGGAAGGTCGGCCTGTAAGTACAATCATATCTGAAGGTCGGCAAGAGTTGAAGCCGGTGGAAAGCCACAATTGTGCCCCGCTTCATGCCAGCCCCCGCCCGGTCACCCAACCGGCCTAAGACGATGATGGTACCCGCGATCATAAAGGCACCAGTGAAATCACCCGTGTTACCTTGGACCACGATAACACCCCTCCGCATCGCGTTGCCCACCTCATTTCCGGCGTCACCCCATACGATGATGAGGCCTCGGTTCATCCCCCGTGCACTCCCTCGATAGGCCCCACCTAAGCCGTGGCCGGCATTGCCCTGGATGTAGATCATCCCTCCGGCCATCTCCGCTCCGGCCCAATCCGAGGCGTTGCCATGAACTATGATCTCGCCGCCCCGCATAGTGGCACCCAGGTGCATGCCGGCATCTCCATAGATGGAGATCCGGCCCCGGGTCATACCGGCACCGATCTGCTTCACCCGAGAGAGATCGCCTTCCAGGACGATCTCTCTGGCCTCCGCGCCCTGGACAGCGAAGAAGTCCCCTAGCCTGCCCTCCTCGTTGCCACAGTAGACCGGTAAACCCTCGATTTCGGCCCGGGTCTTGCCTTGAAAGGTGTCGGGGGAGATGACCTCAGCCTCCAGGGGCACGGTCACGGGTTCCTTTAGGCGCAGAGTGACCTTCTCCACCTTTCCTACCCCTCCAACACTCGATGTAGGTGAATTTGATATTGTCCCAAGGTGCCGCCGTAGTTGCCAGCCGAGATTCGTTGAATTCCCAGGATAGATGCGGCCCGGATACCGACGCGAGTTGCCTCCTCCACCGCCGCCACGTCTAGGCCGTCGATGACGATCTCAAGCACACAGTTGACCTCCGGGGGCAGGTCTGTCTCCACCAATCCCCGTAGGGTAGGACAGAAAGCGTCGTTGGTGGAGGCATGGAGGAACTTGTATTTGGAGCTGGTCTTGCTACCACTCCGGACAACACCCCCTGGGAAGGGAAGGATGATACCCGGCACCTGTTCCATAACCTCTACTGCCCGCTCTGCCGCCTCCAGAGTCACATCGGCACCCTCCCCCAGGATCAGGAAGTTGCCTCCCCCCACGGAGCGCTGGATGCCGAACCGCTCCTCGACCAGGAACTCGCCTTCCATCACCGGGATGCGCCAAAAGCGGCGGCCATCCCACAACTTGCTGATCTGGAACCCGTCGCCAAAGTAGCGTAATTGCCCCCCCACGGCTACCTGCTCAGGACTGCCCAGACCATTGAAGCAAGCGGTAGTAGGGCAAGTCATCACGCACTGGCCCACCCGCTCCACTAGCCGCTTGGCCAAGTCCTTCTTGGAGGGAGTGAAGAAGAGCACACTGACACCTGGCTGGCCGTCAGGGGTCTCCTCGATCTCCCCTTCGATCCCGGCCTCGCATTTACAGCCTATGACCGAAGTGGCAAAGCCCGTCATTTTAGTGGCTGCCTCCATGGCCCACTTGGCATTTCTGGCTGTAATAATGAGCCGCGTCCCCCACATCTTAAACGCTTCGGCAAAGGTATCCTCGATCTCGACGCCGTTGATTTGCATAGCAGACTCCACTTTTTGGTTCTTACCAGTTAGGGGCCAGACAATCAGAGGAGCTTGCCTGGCACCTCGATCACCTGGCCTGTGATCCCGCTGGCCTCGTCCGAGGCCACGAACACGACTGTGGCGGCGATCTCGTCGCGCTTGACCCACTTGGCCAGATCTTCCGGCTTAGGCTGCATGGCCTTCACGTTGGATCTGGTGTCCACAAGCCCAGGAGCCACGGCGTTACCGTTGATGTTGTGCTTCTGGCCTTCCAGCGCGAATGTTCGGGTGAGGGCCACGATGCCGGCCTTGGTGCAGTTATAGGCCACCATCTTGGCGTGAGGGCCCCCGGCCCAAGCGAAGTTGATGATCTTTCCGCCCCTTTCTCCTTCAGGGGACCGAAGACGGCCTTGGAGCGGAGGAAGGCCGACACCAGGTTGTTGCCGACCTCGGCATTCCAGTTCTCCATCCTGTGCTCCGTGGCAGCTTTGTATCGAGTGATCCCACCAGCCAGGTTGACCAGGATGTCAATTTTGCCATACTTGTCCAGGGTCTGTTGCACGACTTTATCAACTTCGTCCTCTTTGGTCAGATCCGCTGGGATGGCTCGAACTTCAGCGCCCAACTCTTTGACCTCCTCCACCCGCGCTTTCAGCCTGTCCTCGCTTCCGGCCATCAACACCAACTTTGCCCCTTCTCTGGCAAAGGCCTGGGCTACAGCCTGTCCGATTTGACCGTCTCCGCTCACCTCCGTCACAATCGCGACCTTGTTCTTCAGCCACAAGGGATCACTTCGTGCCTGGGCAAGTAATGCTCAAGCTGCACCGGATAGTTCTCGAAGGTGACGGTGTAGTACTTCTCGAAATCCTCCCGGATCTCGCCCTCAATGGCCTCGTCATAAGCGGGTTCAACGAAGAAGGTCTTCCCCAAGCCGTCCTTAACGACCTTGCCATCTTCGACGATGACCTCGCCCCCCTTAATCACATACCGAGGCCTGGAGAACATGGCCTCGGGGTCGTCGAGCTTGGGATAGATGGCGATGTCAGCATCGGCGCCCACCCCCAGGTGCCCCTTCTCCTTCAAGCCCAGAGCCTTGGCTGTACCGGCCCGCGTGATGATAGCGATTTCGTACAGCGAATACTCCCGGCCTAGTTCCTTGAGACTCGTCCGGGTGCGGGCCCATTTGTGGACCGACTCCAACATCTCTAGCCGGGCATCCTGGCTCATCAGCAGCTTGATGATCTGGGGATAGAAATAGAAGGGTCCACCGTTAGGGTGATCGGTGGTCAGGAAGACCCGCCAAGGGTCTTCGATCAACAAGAGGAGTTCTAGGCCGATGGCCCACTGAATTGCATTGACCGAGTTGCGCTTGCTAAACCTATAGGGAACGATTCCTGCGCCGGTCTCCATCTCCACGTCGGAGTTTACCCATTTGTGACCTGTGAGCTGGTGCAGGCGATACTGCCAAGGGCCATCAGCGGTCATCGTCGTGGCCTCGCCGAAGATCACCTGGCCTACATCGATGGTTACGTTAGGGTGATCGTTGACATAAGTTGCGATCTCAGGCGCCTTGGAGCGAAATCTCGCCCAACTTTCTCCCCCATAGCTGTTGAACTGGGCGTGGGTGATGTGGATCCTCCGTCCCTCTACCGCCTCCATGGTCTTGAGGGTGGTCTCATAATTGCCAGGCACACCCAAATTGTTGCAATGGACGTGGATGGGATGGGGTAACCCCAGATCCTCTTGCACCCGGGCTAGGGTAGTGAGGATCTGACGTGGCGTCACGTCGAAGGTATTGGCTTTTTCATCCAGGCTTTCGATGTTCTTGCCCCATTTCCATGTATCTACACCTCCCGGGTTGACGATCTTGATGGCATAGCCCTTCGTTGCTTGCAGCAGCCAGGCAACAAACGCTTTGACCTTTTGGAACTCTCCGGTGGCGATGTACTTGAGCACGAAGTAGTTGTTCCCCATCAGGGGGAAGGAGGCTTTATCGAGTAGGGGGATATCGTTCAGCTCCTCATGAGCGTGCTTGGCTGTCAGGGGAGGCACCGCCGCCTCCATCACCGTGGTATAACCCAATGCCGCATACCGATAACCGGTAGTAAAGGTGGAGGGGACGGTGTAGCCCACACCCGACCTGGTGACATTTGTCCTGGGGACGACATCACCCCTATGGTCCTCGGGTCTCATCTTGCGCCCGGTGTTCACCTTGGAGCCGGCGATGTGACTATGGATATCCACCCCGCCCGGCATCACCACCATGCCGGAGGCGTCGATGGTCGGTGCGCCTTCAACCTCGGCGACGATCTTACCACCCTCTATACAGATATCCCTCTTCTCCCCGTCGATCCCGTTAATGGGATCATACACCTCCCCTTGGACGATCTTAAGCATGTTTCAGCTCCTTTACCCTCTCCAAGAGCCGACTAAGGACCTCCTCGTCGCTGGGGAAGGGCGAGGGCAAGACCTTGCGCAATCGCAGCGGCACGTTGTCCATCCGATAGACGGTGCCCTCGGCGCTGATGCCGGCCGGAGCGGTGGTGATGACGACCTTGGCGATCTTGGTCGTCTCGCTTTCGCGGGTCTCCAACGCCACGGTCGGGATCTGCGACAGACGACCGCTGGCCGGGCGGGGCAGATTCGCTACTGGGTCTGAGGCTATAATCAGTGCGGCATCGGCCTCCTGACGGGTCAAGACGTCCACCGCCGTGAACTCCCCTGGATTGAATCGAGGATAGCCACGGCTGAAGTTCACACCGAAAGGGTAGCCCGTCTGCCAGGCTAGCACATTGTCGATGCCGGTAACGTTGCCATGGCCTCGCATAGGCATAGCAGCGAACTTGGTGAAGCCGTTCAGCTCCCGAACCAGGAGAAAGACAGCCGTGGTATTCATCTGCTTTCCTCGGCTCTGGGTGAGTCCCTGACCCACGCACAGCATGCCGAATCGGCAAGACTGCATGCGGTCCGCCAGATCCTTGAGCTGCGCCAGCGTGACGCCTGTATCGGCGACAGCGTCCTCCTCCAGATCGATGCCTTTGATGAGCGCACGGAGAGCCCACAAGCACTCGAAGTCCTTGCCCGGCTTGACCTGCAGGAAGATGTCGGCGGCTCGCGCGCTGGGCGTAGGACGCACATCAACTAGGACGACTCTCCTATCCTTCCTACCGCGAGGGGTGAAGAGACCCTTGGGGGTGACGGCGTAGCGCGTCAGGTGCCGAGGGTGGGATTCGGCGGGATTGGAGCCCCAGTAGATGATCAGATCTGCTCGGTTCTTCACCTCGCCCAGAGTGCAAGTGGGTTCCCCGACCCCTTGGAGGGCTATCCCCGACGGCCCGTGGCACACCGAGGTGCAGCAGTCGATGCAGGCGCCTAGGACCTCGGCTAGGGCAATGGCTTCCTTTTGGGCCTCGCAATAGGTGCTGGTGAGCCCAAAGATCAAGGGGTACCTGGCCTGAGCGAGGATGCGGGCGGCCTCTTCTACCGCTTCCTCGGTGCTGACCGGACGGCCATTCACGGTGCCAGATGGCCGATGGGCATTGCTGCTGTGGCCCAAAAACCAGGCTCGCCCTAGGGTACAGGCGTTCTTGACCTCACTAATGCGACCCTCTTCCACGGTGACGGTGATGTCATCGCAAACGCAACCACAGAAGGCGCAGACGACGTTATCGATCTCCATTAGATTTAGCCCTCCTAGGGACGGCGTCTCCACCCACTGCTAGTCCCCTCTGGGGAGATGCACCACCTCGACCTCGAAGCCTTTGCTATCGGGCATACCCGAGGCATGGGTCTCCCCGCCAACCAGACGACTAGATAGGGAACCATAAGCCACAAAGGCCATCCCCTTCGGCAGCTTCTCCTGGCGGCAGGTGAATGTGGCTTCTCCGTATAGAGTCTTGATCTTCACTAGATCCCCGTCGCGCAGCCCGAACCTGGCCATGTCCTCTCGGTTCATCTCCAGGGTCCTCACCGCCTCTTGGTAGTCCCGCGAATCCTTGCCCTTGTTTAACCCGGTCCCCTGCTTAGTGCTGCGGCCGGTAATGAGGATCAATTTCCCCTCAGGCATAGCGCTCTCTTTTCAGGGCGTCGGTTTGGGCGACTAGGCGAGTATAGCATGTCTCCCGGGTCGCTCCATGGGCAAGTACAGTGCACACGGGTTTGCCCTTGGTTAGTATCTCCCCGGGGAAAGGGACATCCTTGATCCCCCATTGGAGCCAGGGGTGCGTATCGGGCGCCAAGCAGTCCCTCTCAGCGTAGAGGATGCCCTTCCCGTGGAACGAACCACTCCCCAGCCTGGCCATGAGGTCGAAATCCGGCAGATTCCCTTCAGTGACGGTCTGGACGTGCAGGTCAAAGATGCTCAAGCCACAGGCCTGCTCGATGAGTTCCATGGAGGCGCAGTAGCGCGGGTTAATCTCCAGAGGGTACACTTGACTCTCCCTCAAGACGAAGGCCATACCGTTAACATCCACCAGCCCGAACTCCCGAGTGATCTTCTAGATGATATAAAAGACCTGCTTCAAGACCGCTGCCTGCTTCGAGGAACTCATGGCGATTGGCAGGAGGTTGCCACAGTAACGGACCCTCTACGCCAAACTCCTCCTACCCGATGAGTTGCTCTATCAGACCCAGCGCCACGCACTCCGGCCCATGGGCGACAAAGGAGACCGAATAGGGCAGCCCCTCTACATACTCTTGGAGGAGAAAGCCCTCCTCTGGGGAGTCCCCATCTAAAGAGAAGGCGATACCTCGCCCGCCTCCATGCTCAAGGTTTCTGGAGATCAACCTAGATACTTTTGCTTGAGAGCTTCGCCACCTCGAATATGGAGGTGGTCCAAAACGGTTCCCTGAGCCCCTCGGATCTCCATGACCTCTGCCAGCTTATCGTATCGCCCCCCCGCCAGGCCGTCGGCGATGAGGGCGGCACCCTGAGCCGCCTCCTTAGCCACCTGAGCGAAGCCACCCACCCGGCGCACCGGGGCCAATTTGGAAAGCCGGTCGATCAGTCCTTGACGTATCTTCTCGGTGCGGCAGAGCCGACCGGAGAGCAGGATCTCCCGCGGTGCCGGCACCACCGTCATCTCGGCGGCTACGCCCTTGACCACGCCCTCGACGAGGGCTTCCCAGGCCATACGGCCGCACTCATCGGTCTCGGCCTGCTCAGCGAAGGCCTCCGGCGATAGCTCTGGCCGGCCAGCCATGTAGGCCACCCCACCGGAGAAGAGAAGCTCCTTGTGGAACCCCCCCAGGAGATAGGCCAGTTCCCCATCCATAGCCCCGAGGGAGTAGTAGCCAGGGCCACCAACGGTTCCGCCCAGCCCGTCCACCACCTTGCCGCCCTCCACGGCCATGACCGCCGTGTAGGCTCCCCCTACCTCAGCAAGGATGAAGGAGGTCTCTTCGTAGCGGATACCGTAATGACGGGCCTGGTCGTAGATACCCAGGGCCGTGCAGCAGAGCTTGTCGGCCGTGCCCATGTCGATCTTGTTGGCCTTGCGGTGCTCCGGCACTGTGAGTAGGTGGATAACCCCTGGAATGAAGAGCATGGGCAGCCCGCTCTTCTTCATAAGAGGGATCATCTTGCCCATCCCCCCTAAGACCGGTATTCGTTCCCGTTCCCTCTCATCCACTAAGGTGAATAAGAAGCGCTCCTGGGCGCCGAACTCCTCGATCCTCACCAAGGGGAGGCCGTAGCCCGAGGGGCCAGCGATAAGGTCCATAGGCCTGGCCGATTGGAGGAGGTCGATCAAGGCCTGGGGATTGGCGGCGAACTCCACCGAGGGCACGGTGGTGTCCAGGAAAACCTGCCCGTCTTCCAGTCCACACACGTCGAAACTCACCGTTCCCGGGTCAATGCCAATGGCCCTAACCATTGGTGCCACTCCTTTTTTCCTCGCTCTCCAGGGACTCACCCAGATTAGACTCCAAGTCGCCCCCAAAATCAAGAACCGCTTAAGACACCCCTTCCTAGAACAGGAAAAACCTGTCGCTTAATGCTATGGGATCCCCCTGGAGCCCAAAAGAGAACTACTAAGCGATACCTTCTCACCGATTTGAAGAGGTCTTCAGATCGCTTTCGCGATCTCGTAGGTCTCTTCTATGTCTAGAACTAGGTTGTTGGCCTCAAAGGCCCTAACCAGGCAAGCCTTGTGGATCTTCATCTTTAGGCCGCCGATGCCTAGCGCCCCGAAGGTCAGTTTACCCTCCCGTTCCTTACCATCATCGTTCGCTTTGATGCCCTCGATGCCCAAGGGTGGCACGGCGTTGACATCAGCCAGCGCCTCGACGGTCGGGTTTTTGGCCCATAGGTCCTTCTTCAGCAGAGCAACACCTGCCGCGCCAGTGGTCAGGACGACTTGAGCCCCCTCCAGGGCCCTCTCAGCAGCTTGGTCATCCCGCACCTCCAAGGCTGTCACCTCTAGTCCGAAGCGTTCTTTGATCCCCTTTCCTACCTTCTGGGCCCGTTCCCTTGAACGGGAGGTGATGGCTACCCGGCAGCCCTCCCGGGCTAGCAGCGCAGCGGCTCGCACCCCCACAGGGCCAGTGCCAGCGAAGATGACAGCCTGCTTGCCTTGGACTGTCACGGTCCGGGTGATCTTGAGGACGGCTGCTGCGGCCGTGGTGTTGGAACCGTTAGGGTCTGCCATCACCGAAACTCGCACCGGACCAAAGAAGGTCTCCAAGACGGCTTTCAGCATGGCTTCCCCCTTGGGCACAGAGGAGCCACCAACGAAAATGGCCGTATTTTTCAGCTCATCTCCACCGCGGGTGAACATGGCGCCATAGACTAAGTTGCGTACGTCCTCTAGGGTGACCCCACCGTAACTGAGCACCTGGTCAACCCCCGCGTCGTACGCGGTGATGGCGTCGAAGACGCTGGCGAATTTGTCGCTGTCCAATTGGAGTAGCAGTTTCTTCATCGCTTGTCCCTTTTCTCCCTTATAAGGATGGGGCATAAGATCCTCTGGTTCTACGAACAAGGCCGTGAACCCAACCTTGTCCATCTTTTCCCTCTTAGATCAACCGTAGCTCTGTAGCATCGCCCATCCAGTGTCGATGACTTCTGCCCTCTTCCCTTGCCGACGTAGCTCGACTTCGTCCTTCCAGATTGGCAACACCCCCCTCAGGACTAGTTTCGGCCAAGATTATAAGGGAGCTATTACCTACCACTCTGTCAACAGCCCCCTGATGGAAAATATCTATGTATAACCGCTGGAAACTGGGCCGACATAGTGTCGGCCCAGTTTTGCTTGACATTGCCCAAAAATTTCGATGGTGCAGGGGCAAGATGTCAAGAACTCTCGCCCCTGCCTAACGAAGCGCATCATTCACCAGGGCCTGGATAGGTTAGACCGCCTTATCCCACTGGCAGTAGCCCTTCTTGCCCACTCCGATGCCCTTCACGAAGGGGACGTTCCTCTTGATCAGGGCGGTGACGGCGCAGTGCTTGCAACCCCTAACCGGCGAGCCCGGCACGTCTGGCGCCAGCGCGATGCAGTTTGTCATCAACGTGGCCGTGACGACCTCGGGGGTCAGGAAGCAGGGGAAATCAGCCATGCTCATCAGGGCCGCGAAGCGCTGGGTGATACCGCAGGCCGGGTAGGTGTAGCGCTGCGGGTTCGTGATGACCTCATTGTTGTCAATGGGGCTGAGGTCTACCTTGATGCCCTTGATCTTCCCCCCGCCGCCGATGGGCTTGATGTCCAGGATCTTCTCCCCTCTGCTCACGATGTCGAGGAAGTCAACATTGTGCAGTTCATCCGCCTCGCCGCGCCCGGGGTTCATGGCCGCGTAGTTGTAGAAGCGCTTGTTCAAGAGGTCCACGACCATGGGCACGGTGAAGGAATCCAGCCACAGGATATAGGCCGTCGCGCAGGCCGGCGCTCCAGTGGCCACCGCTAACACGTCATAGGGGCTCTTGTAAGCGTCCTGCTTCAGGCCCTGCTTCAGCGTGTTCTCAAGAGACGCAGTCACCGCCTCGTAGATGGCGAAGACCATGTCGTCCTTGAACATGTTGAAAGCGGACTGGGCGATGTGGTGGCCGACGTCACCCACGCAGTAGGCCGGCACAGTCACGATGTTGGCCTCGTGCACCCCCGCCTTCAGCGCAGCCAGCACGAAGGGCTTCATCTTCGCCTTGTACTGAGCCATGTACTTGGCTGTGTCGAAGGAGCTGTGGGGGCCATGCCCGCCCAGGTTGTGGGTGGCCATCAGCTTATTCTGCGCAGCCACCGGCTCGCGGTAGATAAACTGCAACATATCCACCTCGGCCTGCTCCGCCTCGGCGAGGGTCTTGCCCCCCTCAACCGCCGCCCGGAAGGCGCCCCCGATGCCATAGGAGGTGTTCATGCCCCAGGACTTGGAGGACAGGATGGTCTTCTTATGATCGTCGGGGATGTCCAACCCGGTCAGGATGCGGTTGACTAGGTTAGACGTCGAGCCGACGGACATGGCGAAGTCCACAACGCAGGTCATGCCATACATCCCGCCGTAGCGCCGTGCCGCCTCACGGCCGATGAGGGCCTTATTCGCGCCGATGGCGTCAATGAACTTCCACATGGACTTCTTGAACGCTGGGTCCTCATCGTAGAGGATCTCCAGGATGGGCGGCGTCTGATAGTGCTCCACGAAGGGGTCATCCTCGGGGCGGATGGTCTTGGTGAGCCCAACCAGGATATTGTAGTGGGCGTTCACCGACTGCACATGGAGATCGAAGACCTCTTTCGACTGGCCTGCGCCCGGCTTCATCTTATTGGCGGCATCTACGTAGGGCTTGCAGTCGGTGAGCAGGAACTTGCCCCCGCGCTTCTCCTTGATCACGCCGAGGACCGACTTAGCCGCACCAACGGCTTCGTTGATCATCTTCTCATAGATCGCTTTATCTGCCATTCTTAGTTCCTCTCCTTTGACTACTCTGTTAATCGGCTCCGAATCTCTTGAAGCGAACATTGCCACGCTTGGTAAGGGGATGCCTTCCCCCCTACCGGTCAGGTTTCATACCATCACCTCCTTCCACGAAAACGCAAAAAGGCCCACTCCTTCCTCTAGCCAAGAATTAGAAAGAGCGAGCCATTTCCCTCCTCTTCGCGTCTCCAATCAACAAAACCACTCTCTCGCAGACGAAAAGCCACGCAAAGACCTTATTTGGCGGTTTCCCCTTCCCTCTTTATATTATTATATCACATAAAACTCCGAATGTCAACCCCACGGTATCTCTCATTAGCCTGTTGCGTAATACTATGTCAAGTTGACAAGGTTGATACCCTATGATAGGGTATTTGCGGAGGGGCCATGAAGATAGAAAAAAATACCTTGTTCTACGGTGACAACTTACCAATCCTTCGCAACTATGTTGAGGATGAATCGATTGATCTCATTTACCTTGATCCACCGTTTAACAGTCAACGTAGCTATAACATCATCTTCAAAGAACGCACTGGTAATGAATCCCCAGCGCAAATCAAGGCCTTCGATGATTTCTGGCGGTGGGATCGGGCAACGGAAGAAACATATAGGGAGATAGCTGATTCTGCCCCTGCAAATGTGGTGCGCCTTATTAAGGCGTTTGTTGATTTCCTTGGTCGTAATGATGTTACAGCCTATGTGGTCATGATGACCATCCGACTCTTAGAGTTTCATCGGGTCCTGAAGAAGACGGGAAGTATCTATCTGCATTGTGACCCGACCGCCAGTCATTACCTCAAGATCGTGATGGATCAGATTTTTGATGCTCGCCACTTTCGGAGAGAAGTAATATGGAGAACTGGTGGGGTCTCAGGCTTCAAGTCACGGGCGAAGAACTGGGTTAGAAATCATGATGTACTGTTGTACTTCACGAAATCCGACTACTTCACCTTCAACAAGCTGTATATGCCGCACCCAAAAGATTATGAGCGGCGCGGGGGAGGAGAGCAGCCCAAAGGGGTAGCCATAGATGACGTTTGGGCGGATATTTATTCACCGTACATCATGAGTTTCTCGAAGGAAAAACTAGGCTATCAAACCCAAAAACCGCTGGATTTGTTGCGGCGAATCATTAAGGCCAGTTCCAACGAAGGCGATTGGGTACTTGATCCTTTCTGCGGCTGCGGCACCACCATTATTGCAGCACACGAGCTGGGCCGACATTGGATAGGTATAGACATCACTCATTTGGCTGTTTCATTAATGAAATACCGTCTCAATGATATGTTCGGGGATATTGATTACGATGTAATCGGGGAGCCCGTTGATCTCCCTAGTGCGAGGGCTCTTGCAGAAGAGGACCCTTGGCAATTTCAATGGTGGGCTCTTAGTCTGGTCAAAGGACGGCCGGTTGGGAGCACAAGGAAAAAGGGTGCTGATAAGGGCGTAGATGGCGTCATCTATTTTATAGACGAGGAAAACGGTAAGCCCAAAGAAGTCGTAATCCAAGTGAAAAGTGGTCACGTCGGCGTTCAGCAACTTCGCGAACTGTGCACAACTGTCAACGATAGAAACGCTGCATTGGGCGTTTTCATAACGTTAGAAGACCCGACCGGCCCGATGAGGCGACAAGCTCTTGCACAGGGCTATTATGAACGCCCTGGTTTCCAGAAAAAATACCCGAAGATTCAAATTCTTACGATACAAGAGCTATTAGCGGGTCGCCAGGTGGAAATGCCTTTTCCAGAAAGCAAGAAGCATGTCAGCTTCGAGAAGGCCAAACCACAAAAGAAAAAGCCAGAGGATTTCACTGAGAAATTGCTCTAGAAAAGGAAAGCGCCACCCGAAGGGGGCCCACACGACCTCCTCAGCCTTTGCCGCAAAAGTAATGGAGGCCCTAAGCACGAAAGCTTGAGGGCAAAAAGGCGGTGGTGCTAGCGTGAATTTGGCCCGTAGACAGAATAGCGGCTAGAATATTACCCCAGGGAAACCGTGGAGGTTATTATCGCATCACGATCTGCCAAAAGGGCCGATGAAATCGCTTAAAAGGTTTCTGAGAAAGTTCGCAGGGAAGGTAAAAGGAGCCAAAGTGGCCTCTCCAGAAGAAGCCGCCGCAGTTGCCGAAGACTGCGAAGTAATAATCTCAACAGGCCCTGCGGGGGTTGAGATCCCTCCTGGGGGGAATCCTTCCCAAATTGGAGAAGTGCATGGTCGCAGTAGACATGAACGCTTTCCCGCCGACGGGATAGGCGAGAAAAGTGGAAATATGACCAAAAAGGAGGTGGAGGGAATACTGACTATAGGGGTGCTCGCGATCGGTCATCTGAGGAACAAAATAGAGGCGAGGATGCTGAAAACGGCGATGGAATCCGAGGGAGCGTTCCTCGATTACACAAACGCTTTCGAATTCGCCAGGGAGTTGATAGGACGCTGACCTATAGCCAAGTGAGAATTTTGATGCTCGGCCTCAGCACGAGGGCCATCGCTGAATCGGCCGTCCGGGGTGGCTACGACGTTATCACCCTCGATTACTTCGGCGACCGCGACCAGAAGGAGTTGGTGGAGAACTACTCGCTGATGCGGGATTTCCACCTGGGCTTCAGCGCTGAAGATCTCTTGACTGCCAGCCGCCAGCTCGATTTTGAGGCTGTGGTCTACATCTCCAACCTAGAGAACTACCCTGACGTAGTGGAGGAGCTGGCTCATGGCCATACCTTGGTCGGGAACTCTCCTCAGATTCTGAGAGAGGTACGTCACTGGCCGACATTGCGCTCCTTCTGCCGCGAAGAGGGGATCGCTTTTCCCCCCACCATCTTCGCCGATGAGGATCAGCCTACGGGAGAGGATGGCTGGCTGCGTAAGCCGGTGAGGAGCGGCGGCGGACACGGCATGTCGTTCTGGCAGGGGAAACCCCTAGGCGAAGGGCACCTTTTACAAGAGTACATTGATGGCCGGCATTGCTCGGCGGCTTTCGTGGCCGATGGGGGAGATTGTGTGCTCATCGGTGTGACGGAGCAGCTCATAGGGCGTAAGGAGCTGGGAGCCAGAGACTTTACCTGGTGCGGCAACATCCTTCCCCTCGCCCCGTCGCCTCGGGGGATTGATTCGTTCCTCGATGCGGTGGGGGAAATAGCTTTCAAACTCACCCGTCGCTTTGGCCTTCGAGGGGCCAACGGTTTCGACTTCGTGCTTGCCAGACGAGAGGGGTACTTTACCCCGTACTTGGTAGAGGTCAACCCCCGCTACACCGGCTCGATGGAGCTTATGGAGTGGGCCTATGGCCTGAACATCTTCGATTTGCACGTCCGATCCTTCAAGGGGGAGTTACCTTCTTTCTCGCTGCGGGAGCAAAGCCGACAGTCCCGATTCTATGGCAAGGGGATCGTCTATGCCAAGAGTGATCTGGTGATGCCTGAGACGGCGGGGTGGAGGGCAAAGGGGAGAAAGGATGTCCCTTTTCCAAGGGAGCGGATCGAAGTGGGGCGCCCTATCTGCACCGTGCTGGCCCAGGGCGAGAGCCGCGACGAATGCTGGCATTGCCTTCTGGCGGAGGCAGATGCCGTGAGGGAGGAGATAAAAGGTGAGAAGTAAGGCGCTCTCTAGCGCCCAAGAGCTGAGAAGATGGGAAGGAGGCGATAGAGGGAAGCAGAAGAGCGGTTTCTGAAGCGACGGGCCTGAAGCCGTCACAAATCCTTTGAAGAGGAAGCTACATAGGCCGACATCATCCGCCCCGATGTTCTC
The DNA here is from genome assembly GCA_002366595.1 of Anaerolineales bacterium UBA3082. Classification (GTDB taxonomy): domain Bacteria; phylum Chloroflexota; class Anaerolineae; order UBA7937; family UBA7937; genus UBA7937. The sequence goes on from DFBK01000096.1 coordinate 34,047, forward strand.
GCCGATAAGAGCCGGCGGGAAGTCGAGGCCCTGCCTCTCTACCACGGCGACACTGAGAGGAGGCTTAGCGCATTGCTCGAGGTACAGGGGGAGAAATCGGGCCTAATCCACATCGTAGGGGACCTCTCCCACGTGAAGAAGATTGGCTACGGGATGACCAGAGGGAGGATTGCCATCGAGGATGATGTGGGGATGCACCTTGGCGCTACGATGAGCAGCGGGGAGATCGTCGTCGAGGCCAACGCGTCCGATTGGCTGGGGGCGGAGATGAGGAGGGGCACCGTTATCGCCTTCCAGGAGGATCGCATTGAGGCTCTACAACTCTTGCCTACCTTCCGCTAGGACTGCGCAGACAATCGTACTTTCCTCAAGGTCTACCTGAGGACGCTGCGCAGATAGCGCCTGGAAATCAAAGAGGAGTACATCGCTCGAAAGACTCTACATGCTCATCGCCCGCACGGCCAGCGTGGTCGGCTCGGTGCAGATTTCGGCCAGGGTGGTGGAGAGGGGGATGCACAAGGTGAGAGAACTGGGCTTCGACATCAAGTGCGTCACGAGCGGCTATGGAACCTGTCCTATCGCCTCTGTCGCCGAGGATGCCGAGATCGAACGGGTCATCGAATGAATCCCCTCCTCTTTAGCCCGGCGGAGGTCTTCATCAACAACTTGGGGAGCAGGAGGACCTACCACGCCGGTGGGCCGAACGTGGAGGTGCTGCGAGGGGTTTTGGAGTGAGGATTGGGATACTGGGCTCGAGGGGGAGCTGGCATATAGAGGCCTTGATGAGGGCCCTTGAGGAGAGAGGCATCCCGGCTAATCGGTTTCCCGTCACCTGTCTGGTGGCCAGGATCGCCGACGAACCCAGGGTCCGTGTGGGGGAGCGCGTGCTGGAGGGATACGACGCCATCATCGTGAGGAGCATCCCCGGCGGCTCGCTGGAGCAGATTATCTTTAGGGTCGACGTGCTGCACCGCCTGGAGGACCTGGGCGTCAGGGTTGTGAACTCCGCCAGGACAATCGAGAGGACGGTTGACAAGTATTACACATCGGCCCTCCTGGAGGATGCGGGCATCCCCACCCCCCGCACGGTGGTGACGGAGCGCTTCGAAGAGGCGATGGAGGCCTTCCGTAAGCTGGGCGGCGACGTGGTGGTGAAGCCCCTCTTCGGCTCCGAGGGGCGGGGGATGGTGAGGGTTTGCGACGAAGACGCAGCCTACAGGGTCTTCAGGGCCCTGGAACTGGGCCGCTACGTTTTTTATCTCCAAGAGTTCATCCTCCATGCTAACTGGGACATCAGGGCTTTCGTCATCAGGGATGAGATGGTCGCCGCTATGTTACGCAAGGCAGATGGCTGGAAGACGAACGTGGCCAGGGGGGCGAGCGTGGAGCCCCTGGAGCTGAGCGAGGAGCTGAGGGAGCTGAGCCTGAGGGCCTCCGCCGTCCTCGAGGCCGACTACGCTGGAGTGGACATCCTGAGGGCGGAAGGTGGTGGGTACTA
>DFBK01000027.1 GCA_002366595.1 Anaerolineales bacterium UBA3082
GTGGAGATTTTCCTGGATTTCATAGTAATGGACCTTTGCTCCTTTCAGAGTTAGCTTGTCAACCACCAAGTCCATCGCTTCTCTAGAACCAGGAGGGGAAGGATCGGCAGAAAAAATTACTACCGCTCCCTTCTCAATCTTCGCATCGCGATAAGTACCCTCCGCCAAGCGAGTAAGAGCAGAGTTTGGCTGGCCGTAGCTACCGGCAACCAGATAAGTAAGTTTATCCTGGGAGAGATTCCTGGCCTTTTGAGGAGAAACAACGTTTTTTCGACTAAGCTTTAGATAACCCAACTTTCGCGAAATCTCGATTTTCTCTTTTACTGAACGACCTAGAATCACGATCTTCCGGTTGTGTTGCAAAGAAACCCTAATAGCCTGTTGAAAGCGTGAGATGTTAGAGGAAACCGTGGTAACAAAAACCTGTCCCTCTGCCTCACGAATAATCTGACTAAGAATTCTCTCAATCTCTCGTTCGGAACCGGTAAAACCTGGTGTGGTAGCTCCCAAGCAATCTGAAACCAGAGCCAAAACCCCTGGGTAAGCCAGTCTGGCTGTCTTGGCTATTTGAAAAACCCGGCCGTCAACCGGAGTTAAGTCAAATTTGAAATCAGCGACATGGAAAATCTTGCCCGCGGGGGTGTTTAGACAAAGACCGATGCTGTCAGGGACTGAGTGATTAACCCGGAAAGGTAGAATTTCAAAAGGACCCAAATTGAAAGAGTTATCATCGGGGTGAATGAGGCGAAGTTTCGGAGGAGAAACGGCAAACTCGGCTAGCTTGGGTCGGATAAATCCTCTAACTAGTCTGGTGGCAAAAACGGGAGGATTGCCAATTCTGGGCAACACGAAAGGCAGGGCCCCGAAATGATCGACATGGCCATGGGTAATAATAACTCCTCGAATTTTATCCACCTTATCTCTAAGATAGCTGACATCGGGAACAATCACCTCTACCCCAGGCATAGTTTCGCCGGGAAAGTCGATACCACAATCAATAACTAGAATATCATTATCACTTTCATAAACAAACATATTTTGATGGACACCACTCCAGCCTCCAAGAGAAAGAACTTTTAAATCTTGCCCCTTTCTTTGTTGAAATTTCATAAGAACCTTCACTTTAATTAATTAAACTAAGGTGTTCTTTGCTATTTTCTTGTTTCTCTCCTCTTTTAGCTTCTTCCAGCTTCTCTTCTAGAAACCTGGTAGTTTCTTAACGTCTTCTCTTATCTCCCGGCCTCTGGGCAGAGGGAGTCAAGAGGGAAACCGGCCGGAGGCGATGTGTCGGCGTGAGCGAACTTCTGGCATCCTCTCAGCCCTTACCTCTAGGTTGGCATAAAGGTCTACTCTTCTGCTATCCTTCTTCCTCTCCCACCACTCCCTGAGCCACCTGGTGTGGTTGTACTGGTAAGTAGGGCAGGTTTCGATACCTGCCCTACTTAGGTTTTATATTCATGGCGCTCGGAGGCTCCGGCCGTGCCTCTGAGGATTTCGATGGCGTGGGGTATGGCGGGGAGGATAACTTCTAGGCTCTCCCGTACCGCCTTGGGGCTGCCTGGCAGGTTCACGATGAGGGTGCTACCCCTGATACCGGCTACGGCTCGGGAGAGCATGGCGTGGGGCGTCTTCTTCAAACCTTGGCTGCGCGTCGCTTCTGTTAAGCCTGGGGCTTGCCGCTCGATGACCGCCTGGGTGGCCTCGGGGGTAACATCGCGAGGGGAGAAGCCGGTGCCCCCGGTGGTGAGGATGAGGTCTACCCCTGAGACATCGGCCCACTCCACGAGCATGGTCTCGATAACATCCCGCTCGTCGGGCACGATTTCATATTCGGTCACCGCGGCTCCGAGCCTCTCGGTGACCATCTCTTTGATGGTCACCCCGCTCACATCTTCCCGCCGCCCCTGGGCTCCCCAGTCGCTTATGGTTAGAACACCCACTCGGATGGTCATCTATTTCCTCCCACTCTTTACCTTCTCTACAACCTTATCTTCTAGGGCGTTTTCAAGCATCTCGTCGACGGTCTCCACCAGGACGAAATCGATACCCCTTTTTACCTCGGGAGGCAACTCCGCTAGATCGGCTTCGTTGCGGTGAGGGAGGATCACCCTGTTCAGTCCTGCTCGGCTGGCAGCCAGGACCTTCTGTTTTATCCCCCCTACAGGGAGAACCCGTCCGCGGAGGGTTATCTCCCCGGTCATGGTGATGTTGGATCTCACCGGCCTGTTAGTGAAGAGGGAGACGAGAGCCGTGGCTGTAGTGACCCCGGCAGAGGGGCCATCCTTGGGGATGGCTCCCGCCGGGAAATGGATATGGATATCGTTCTGGGAGAAGATCTCCTCATCGATACCCAGTTCCTTAGCCTTACTCCGCACATAGGAGAGGGCCGCCTGGGCTGACTCCTTCATCACCTCTCCCAACTTGCCAGTTAAGATGAGGTTGCCCTTCCCCTTCATCTTGGTGGCCTCGATGAACATGATATCGCCCCCGCTAGGGGTCCAGGCGATACCGGTGGCCACTCCGGGGATCCCCGTCCGTTCCGCGGGCTCATTGTAGAACTTTGGCTTCCCCAGGAATTCGGAGATCTTCTCCTTGGCAACTACTACTTTCCCTTCTTCGCCGCTGGCTATCTTGGTGGCTACCTTGCGGCATATAGTTCCGATCTCTCGTTCCAGGTTGCGTAGCCCTGCCTCGCGAGTGTAGTCGCGAATGATGGCATGAAGCGCGTCTTCTTGAAACTCTATCTCCTCTTCCCGGAGGGAGTTCTCTTCCCTCTGGCGGGGGATGAGGTATTGCTGGGCGATCTTGACCTTCTCCTCTTCAGTGTAACCGTCCAAGCGAAGGGTCTCCATGCGATCTAGGAGGGAAGGGGGGATCGTATCCAGAACGTTGGCCGTGGTGATGAACATTACCTGGGAGAGGTCGAAATCCACATCCAGATAATGGTCCCGGAAGGTGTAGTTCTGCTCTGGATCGAGGACCTCCAAGAGCGCCGAGGCTGGGTCTCCCCGGAAGTCCATCCCTATCTTGTCCACCTCGTCGAGCATGAAGACCGGGTTCTTCGACTCAGCCCTCCTAATAGATTGTATGATCCGCCCGGGGAGGGCTCCGACGTAGGTACGCCGATGGCCCCGGATCTCCGCCTCATCTCGCATCCCTCCCAGGGACATCCGCACGAACTTCCTTCCCAAGGCACGAGCGATCGATTTGCCTAGAGAGGTCTTCCCTGTCCCCGGAGGCCCCACGAAGTTGAGGATCGCTCCCTTGAAGGCTTCTTTCTCCCCCTCCTTGGCCCTCTCCAGATGCAACTTGCGCACAGCCAGATACTCTAGGATGCGCTCCTTTATCTCCTCTAGATCGTAGTGGTCCTCGTCCAGGATCTGGTGGGCGCGCTCGATATCTAGATTATCCTCGGTGGTCTTCTTCCAAGGCAGCCTAGTCAGCCAATCGAGGTAGGTCTTGATAACCGAATACTCCGCTGCCGCAGGGGGCATAGTAGAGAGCCTATCCAGCTCTCTCGTGGCCTCTTTTTTCGCCTCCTCGCTCATCCCCGCGGCCTCGATCTTCTCTCGGAGTTCGTTGATTCCCTTGGTCTGCTCATCGACCTCGCCCAGTTCCTTCTGGATAGCCCTTAGTTGCTGCCGCAAGAAATATTCCCGCTGCGTCTTCTCTATCTCCTCCTGGGCCTCAGTTTGGATCTTCTTTCCCAGTTCCAAGACCTCCAATTCGCGGCTCAAGATGGAGTTCAATTTCCGCAGTTTTTCAACCACGTCGTCGATCTCCAGGATCTGTTGGGCAGCCTCCGTCTCTATCCGTACCCCGTTAGCCACTAGATAGACCAGTTGCCGAGGAGCCTCAGCGTTGATGATGGCCACAGTCAGTTCTTCAGGGAGGTAGGAGACGAGGGATACGAGGCGGCGGAAGAGTTCCAGCGTGTTGCGGGATAGCGCCTCCACCTCTAGCGATTCTTCCTCTCGATCGGGGGCTGCCTCCACCAGAGCCTTGAGATAAGGCTCTCTCTGGGTGAACTCCTTGATCCTGACCCGCTCTATCCCTTGGACGATGAGTCCCACGCCCCCCGTGGGGGTCTTGATGAGGCGATGGATCATCGCCGCTGTGCCTACGGTATAGAGATCTTCCGGGAGGGCTTTGTCGGGCTTCTCCACCCTCATAGTCACCAGGCCGATGATCCGATCGCCTAGGGCCGCTTGATCCACCAACTGAATCGACTCCGGCCGCTCCACGCTAAGGGGGGTCCAGGTCAAGGGGTACACCACCGTCTTCCGCAAGGCCAAAATGGGCAACTCAGCGGGGAGAGCGGCTAGTTCCCTATTTTGATCTGGAGATGGCATCTTCAGGGTGGGAGCGATTACCTTTGAAGGGATGACCGGTCCCTTCTCGTCCGGCTCTCCTGGCCTGTTACCCTGGTCTGCTACGTACCTACGTACCAGGGCAGGCGACTTGGGCCAGAGGACAGGCCCTGGCGACCTCTTCTCCCTTTCACTTCTCCCCAAAACCATCAAGCCTCCTCCATCTCTGTGGAGATGGGCACCTTATGTGTCTCTTTTTTCTTCGGCAGGAGGATGACCAAGAAACCGTCCTCATAGGTAGCCTCTATCTCCTCCTCGTTCACTGGCCAGGGTATGAGCACATCGGCTCGGAAGTCACCGTAACGGATCTCCATCTGCTGGTAAGCCAGTTTCTCCGCGGGATCGCGTCTCCGCCCCACAAGGGTTAGAACTCGATTGGCGAAAGAGATATCTAAGTCACTTGTCTTCACGCCGGCGATCTCCACCCGAACTACAGCATGAGCGCCCGTCTCGTAAACATCGGTGGGAGGTCGGAACCCCTTGTATTGCTGCATAGAGGCCCACTGCTCGGGAGAGACGATCTCCCGGATCATGTGGTTGATCTCGGAGTGCATCCGTTCGATCTCGTCGATGACCCATTTCTCCGATTCATGCATCCCCAGGCTCCTTCTTTCCCACAGGGATCCTTTACGGACACGCCGAAAGGGGCGAACTGTCGCCCTTAACTTATTTTACCATAGTTAGATGGTATTCTCAAGAGAGGGGTATCGAGACTGTTGAAAAAGTGGGATAGATCCTTTGGCAATCGACAATTTCTCCCACGGACGGTTAGAATTTGAACGATTGTAGGGACACAAGGCAGGAAGACACACTGCGCATCAACTTCTTTCCCACTCTGCTAAACGAGGAGGTGTTTTCAACAGCCTCATGTC
>DFBK01000102.1 GCA_002366595.1 Anaerolineales bacterium UBA3082
GCGGTGGAAAGGATAGTGGCCCGCAACCCCGGAAGATGCCCCAAATTCTGGATCGAGATTCGTGACCACTCGATCTTGCCAGAACACCGAGTAGGGCGCCTCATCCCCTCCATGCCCGCGGGTAGAGAGTTGAGTTGGACGGTGAAGACCCTCTGCCACTGTCGAGGAGAATTCGCCCTGGGGCCCATCACACTGGTAGCCAGTGACCCTCTAGGACTCTTCCAGATGAGTCGTCCCCTCCCGGGCGTTTCCAGCCTCATCGTCTATCCTATGACTGTCCCCCTACCCGGCTTCATTCCTCCTGGGGGACAACTCTCCGGGGGAGAGGCCATTCGGCGTCGGACGCAGGAGATCACCACCAATGTGGCTAGTGTAAGGGACTACCTGCCTGGCGATAGTTTCAACCGTCTCCACTGGCCCTCCATAGCCCGCACGGGGCGGCTGATCTCCAAGGAGTTCGAACTGGACCCCACCGCCGACATCTGGTTGCTTTTGGACATGGAAGCCCGAGTTCAATTCAGTGTCCCGGAGGAGGCTCCAGTCGTCGAAGAGTTCCCTCTCTTGAGGGCTCCGCGCCCCTGGCGGGTGGACCCCACCACCGAGGAGTATGGAGTGACCATCGCCGCCTCTTTGGCCAAATATTTTTTGGCTCAGAAGAAGGCCCTAGGGATGGTAACCTACGGCCAGCGCCGCGAGATGGTACAGGTCGATAGGGGCGAACGCCAGTTGTCCAAAATCTTGGAGGCTCTGGCGGTCATTCGGGCCCAGGGCCAGGTCCCTCTGGTTGAGGTAATCGCGGCCGAGGGGGGTGGCATGGAGCGAGGAGCCATGGCTATCGTCATCACCCCCTCCACCGAGGAAGGCTGGGTCGCCGCCCTGCGGGAACTTCGGCGACGAGGGATAAGCGCGGTGGTGATACATATCGAGCCTAGCACCTTCACCGAGGCTCCCACTTCCCTGGGCATCATCACTCTTCTAGCCGCTCGCGGTTTCCCCACCTACCTAGTGAAAAGGGATCAACCCCTAGAGGAAGCCTTGAGCCAGAAGATCTATGAGGGCCAGAGATGATCATAAAAAGCGCCGAACTGGCCGATCTAAACCAGTGTATGCTCATCGACCCCTCCTATATAACCGAATACGTCTGGCAGATGTACCTAGAACGGGGAGAAAGGGGGACCACCATAACCTTCCGTACCGTTAAACTCCCCCGACCGATGCCGGTCAACTATCCTAGAGATACCGACTACCTCTTGGAGAATTGGCAACGAGGCGAATGTTTTCTGGTGGCCGATGAGGGAGGGGTGATACGGGGCTATCTGGACATGATGGTCCAGGCCTGGCACCAAACGGGCTGGATTAACAACCTGGTGGTGGCCAAGGAGTATCGTCGCCAGGGCATAGGGACAGCCCTGATGAAGGCCGCTCTTCGCTGGGCTGAAGAACGGAACCTGAGAACGATAATGCTAGAGACCCAGACCAAGAACTACCCTGCCATCTGCTTCTACCAGAAACACGGCTTCATCTTCTGTGGCTTCAACGATCATTACTACGCCACCCAGGACATCGCCCTCTTCTTCGCCCATAAGCTACCTTAGAAGCCCAGTTCTTTGAGTGCCGTCAGGAGTTACCTCCTGACGGTCAACGGCAGGGAGAATCTATGGCGAAGACAACAAGGATAATCTTACTAGTGGTTATGATTACCTCGGTGGCTTGCACACCGGCGTCGCCAGCAGCGATGACACCTTACACTACCCCCACCAGCACAACTATTGCCACCTCGACCCTCGTGCCAACAAGCACACCACCTCCTTCCCCCATGCCTACCGCAACCTTCACACCCGGCCCAGAAGTGGGGGTCGCACCCTGGGTTCGAGTCTTCGCTGCCCTAGATATATTTCCTTGGTTCCGGGAACGTACGTTCAGTTGGTCTCCTGATGGCCAGACTATCGCCTTCTTTTCCCCAGAGGGCGCACTGTGGATCGCAAGGGCTCCAACCTTCACTCCTCAGCGCTTGGCCGAGGAGATGGGGAGACAGCCTGTCTGGTCGCCTGATGGGGAGCAGATAGCCTTCGTAGCCAGCCGCGAGCCCGAGATGCATGCCGACACTATCTGGGTGGTGCAGGCTGATGGCTCCAGTCTTCGGGATCTCCTACCCGGAGAAAAAGCCATCCGCTCGGTGAGTTCAGGGAAATCCCTTGGGCCCTGGTTTGACGACCGGACTCTTGTTTTCATGGACGCCTGTGGCACGGCATGTAGGACCTTGGTAACGATGGATGTGGCAACCGGTGAGGTGGAGGGGGTCTGTAGTACACAATCAGAGGTTTCCCCGCCTGTCTTCGGCGCGGCCTATGATTGGGCGCCATCCTTACGCAATGTTGTGGTCACAACAGGTGGGGGTATTCCCCAGATAATGTTGCTTCGAGTGTTCGACCTCACAAATTGCCATAAGTTACTTATGCCCACCCCTAGTGAGTTCCACGCCTGGTCGTCGGACGGCAAGGCTTTCCTTTTCAGCCACTGGCAATGGGAGCTAGGACAGGGCGATCCGTCCCCCTTGATTGGTCAAGTGCCGACCCTCCGCATCTGGGATATCATACAGGAGGAGATTAAGTGGACAGGCCCCGAGGGAGGCTATGAGGGAGCCTGGTCGCCGGACGGGGAGCATCTGGCCTTCTTTTTGCTGGGCAATCCGCGATATGAAGGCCAAAGGATAATCGGTAGCGACCTTGTGCCCGGGACGCCCTTCCCCTTATTTCTTGTGGTACTCGATATCCAGACAGAAGAGATCCTTGCGCTTGTCCCCTTGGGAGAAATTACAGACTTCTATGACTATCCTTTCGGCATCTGGCACTGGTTCGACCAAAGAAGACCCGTCTGGTCGCCTGATGGGAAGCAACTTGTCTACTGGGGAGAAGAAGACGACCTGCGGATCATGAGGTGGGACGGGACCAATCAGCAAAGGTTGACCGAGGACCTAGACATAAAAGAGACAGCTTGGTCGCCTGATGGGGGCAGGCTTGCCATCGCCACACACGACCAACTGTGGATCATCGAAAGGCCTTCGATAGAATAGAGATGCGGTTTCCGTTCATTGTTCTTACCTAAGTAACAAAGTCCCTTTCCTCCCACGAGGGCCTCCTGTGCAAACCAAGAGGAGAGATACCGCCCAGTTGACGAGGCGGGCAAAAGGTGCTATAATAAGAAACACTTAGGAATCAGTTCCCTTCTTTATCCGATACTATTGTAAGGAATTCCACCAATCTGCGCTCCTATCTTTTCCCCGGATCTTTCATACAAAAGCCTTGATGCTCATGTGATGAAGGTGGCTTTCTGACTTTATACCAACGCTCAAAAACAGCGAGAGGGGTGTAAGCATGGATACCAAAACTTTGGAGCCCGCTGAACAGGCCGGCTATGCCAACGCCTTAAATATCGTCGAATTGGAGGCTATGACCCTAACTGAACTGCGGGAGATGGCTAAGGAACAGGAGATCTCCGGTTATAGCCGCCTCAAGAAACAGGACCTTATCATCCGCTTGTTGCGCGCTAAGGCGGAGCAGATGGGGTACATCTTCGGCGGAGGGGTCCTGGAGATAGTCCAAGAGGGGATCGGTTTCTTGCGCTCCGATCACCTCCTCCCTGGGCCGGAAGATGTCTATGTCTCCCAATCCCAGATCCGCCGCTTCGGGCTGCGCACTGGAGACCTGGTAATCGGCCAGGTCCGACCTCCCAAGGATACGGAGAAATACTATGGTCTCCTCCGAGTGGAGGCGGTGAACGGCTTGGACCCGGAAACGGCAAAGCGCCGCCCCCACTTCAACTCCCTCACCCCCATCTTCCCCCAGGAGATGCTCACACTGGAGACCAAGCCCCATATCCTGGCCACCAGGCTCATAGATATGATAGCCCCCATCGGTCGAGGTCAAAGGGGGCTCATCGTCTCCCCCCCCAAGGCGGGAAAGACTGTGGCCCTCAAGCAGATCGCTAACGGTATAACTACCAACTACAACGATGTCCATCTCATGGTTGTTCTCATCGGCGAGCGGCCCGAGGAAGTAACCGACATGGACCGCTCCGTAGAAGCCGAGGTGGTAGCCGCCACCTTCGACGACCCGGTCCAGAGCCAGGTTCGCGTAGCCGAAATGGCCCTGGAGCGGGCTAAGCGGCTAGTGGAAAGTGGCTTGGACGTGGTCATTCTCTTAGACGGGATCACCCGTTTGACCAGAGCCTACAACCTCACCGTGCCTCCCAGCGGCCGCACCCTCTCCGGCGGAATCGACCCCGGAGCCCTCTACCCCCCAAAGCGGTTCTTCGGCGCCGCTCGCAACGTCGAGGATGGAGGAAGTCTTACCATCATCGCTACCTGTCTGGTAGAGACCGGCAGCCGGATGGATGAGGTCATCTACGAGGAGTTCAAGGGCACCGGGAATATGGAACTGCACCTTAGCCGAAGGCTGGCTGAAAAGTATATCTTTCCCGCCTTCGATATCGAGCGCTCAAGCACTCGGCGCGAGGAACTGCTCCTCGATCAGGAGACCCTCTCTAGGATCTGGACTCTACGTCGCATGATAGACGCGATAGGGGGTGTCGAAGCGTTACCGCCCCTCCTTACCCGCTTAGCCAAGACAAAAGATAACCGCCAATTTCTCGACACCTTGAACAAGGATGCCATCTAACCACCGCCCCATCCAAAGGCTCATCGAGGCCACTACCAGCCTCTGGAGAGATCGGTTGTCCCGCCATCTCATCCGTTACACCTCCCACCTATCCCTCTTGACTCTCTTTCTTCTCCTCACCTCCCTGGGGAACTTCAACCCCCAGGCGTTGCGTCCAGTGGGGGAGCCTCCACCTGCCGAGAACCCTGGCTCTACTTTCCTCCCGCGGAGGATGAGTCTATCCTCGGAGACCGGCTACTTGACCAAGGAGGCTTTGCCTTTCACCATCATCCCCCAGAGACCTCGACGGGAGGTGATCACCTATGTGGTGCAACCGGGAGACGTAGTCACTAGCATCGCCCAGAAATTCGGCTTACGACCGGAGACCATTCAGTGGTCCAACTCTCAACTCTACCCCTACCCAGACCTCTTATATATAGGGGAGGAACTCTTCATCCTGCCCCTCAATGGGGTCTATCATAAAGTAGAGACGGGCGATACCCTAGAATCGATCGCCGAGGAATACGAGGTGGAGCCGTCGGCTATTCTGGAATCGGAGTACAACGACATCGTCGATCCAGAGGCCTTGGCTGTAGGGCAGATGCTGATCGTCCCCGGAGGGAGCAAGCCCTATGTGGCCCAGGTAGTCTATGCTGGGGCACCACCGCCGGGAGCAGCCCAGGGAAGCGGCAACTTCATGTGGCCTGTCAGTGGGGTGATAACCCAGGGCTACTGGGGTGGTCACCGGGCGATAGATATCGGGGCTCCCTGTGGCACCCCGATCTATGCCTCCGATTCGGGCTATGTGACCACCGTAGGATGGCTAGGAGGCTATGGCAACCGCATCCTTCTCAGCCACGGAAACGGGTGGGAGAGTTTGTACGCTCACTTCAGCCAGATCCTGGTGCGTCCTGGAACCTCCGTCCAAAGAGGAGCACTGATCGGACGAGTGGGCACCACCGGTCATTCCACAGGCTGCCATCTCCACTTCGAGATCCGCCAGTACGGCACCAAGCGAAACCCCTTCGGCCTCCTCCCTTAGGCTTCACTTACTTTTGTTTTGCCATCCCTGAGTTCGTCTCTCCCTCCGCGCGGTGGGAAGAGATGCCCGCCTTTAACCATAGCCCTTTTTATGGTATACTTATTTTAGAGAAGGCTCACCCGAAAGAGAGATGGCGCAACTTCTTATCGGCACCTCCGGTTGGAGTTACAAGCACTGGCAAGGGCTCTTCTATCCGCAGGGTCTGCCCCCCAGAGAATGGTTCTCCTACTACAAAGAACACTTCAACACCGTAGAGATCAATAACACCTTCTACCATTTGCCGGCCGAGAAGACCTTTAGAGATTGGCGCAAGCAAGCGCCAGGGGGGTTCATCTACGCCGTGAAGGCTAGCCGATACATCACCCACATCAAAAGGCTACGCGACCCCCAACTAGCCCTGGAGAAGTTCATAAGCCGGGTGCGGCTTCTGGGGGAGACCTTGGGCCCTATCCTTTACCAGTTGCCACCCCGCTGGCGGCCCGACCTGGACCGCTTGAAAGGGTTCGTCGAGGCCCTCCCCCAGGATCTCATTCATATCTTCGAGTTCAGGGATCCCCGCTGGTTATGTCAGCCGGTCTTCGACCTCTTGGAGAAGAACGACTTGGGTTTCTGCATCATGAGCCTTCCCGATTTCGATTGCCCCAAGCGAGTCACTGCTCAGACGGTCTATATTCGCCTGCACGGTTCCCGCTCGCTCTACGCCAGCAGGTACACCCAGAGGGAACTGGAGGGGTGGGCCAGGTATGTCGTTCCTCTCTTGTCGGAAGGGCATGACGTCTATGTCTATTTCAACAACGACGCCTTCGCCCACGCTGTGGAGAACGCCAAAGAGTTGCGCCATCTAACAGAAGAGATGGTGCCCCTTGAGGAGAAGGTATGATGAAAGAGGCCATGCTCTACACGAAACTGAAGGACGATCTAGTACGCTGCCAACTTTGCGCCCACAGGTGTACTATCAAGCCAGACAGGGCAGGCATCTGTGGGGTGAGGAGAAACGAGGAGGGTACCCTATACACTTTGGTCTACGCAAAGGCGGTGGCTGTGCATGTGGACCCCATCGAGAAGAAGCCCCTATACCATTTCCTCCCCGGGAGCGCCTCCTTTTCCATAGCCACCATAGGCTGCAACTTTCGCTGCCTCTTCTGCCAGAACGCCGACATCTCCCAGGCCTCCAAGGGCGGGGGGTGGGGGTATCCCGTGCGGGATTTTCCCCCTGAGGAGGTGGTGGCCGGAGCCAAACGGTACAAGTGTGCCAGCATAGCCTACACCTACACCGAGCCCACAGTCTTCTTCGAGTACGCCTACGACACAGCCCTCCTAGCCCACCAGCAGGGGATCAAGAATATTTTCGTCACTAACGGCTACATGACCGAAGAAGCGTTGGAGGCTATAGAGCCCTACTTGGACGCGGCCAACGTGGATCTCAAGAGTTTCAACCCCCAATTCTACCGCCGCATCGTAGGGGCTAGACTAGAGCCGGTATTGGAAAATATCGAGAGGATGCACGAAATGGGGATCTGGGTAGAGGTGACCACCCTCATCATCCCCGGCCAAAACGATGGGGAGGAGGAACTGAGAGAGATCGCACGCTTCATCGCCGGCATAGACGTGAACATGCCCTGGCATATCTCTCGCTTTGTCCCCCATTACAAGATGAGAAATATCCCCTTCACCCCCGTGGAGACGCTCCATCGTGCCGCCGAGATCGGTCAGGAGGAGGGGTTACGCTACATCTACGCCGGAAACGTCCCCGGTGACCCCCACGAAAATAGTTACTGTCCTTACTGTGGCCAGGTGGTCATCCGCCGACTGGGATACCATACCCATTCGGAACTGAAAGGGCGGGCTTGTCCCTCCTGTGGAAAGGAACTGGCCTTCACCCTCAACTGATTCCAGGAAGGAGATATGGATAGAGAAAGGCTGAAGTACCTAGTAAGCCTCCACTCTGAAAAGCACCTCCTAGTCAGCCTCTACCTCCCTCTGGAGAAAGGAGAACTGGGAGAGGCGAAACTCCCCATTCGATTGAAGAACCTGATAAACGAAGCCCTAGAGGCCAAGGAAAGTTGGACTCCTGAGCAGATTCATTCCGTGGAGGAAGACCTGGCCCGAATCGAAAGGCTGGTGGCAGAGGAGAGGGTTCTAGGGAGCAAAAGCATCGTTGCTTTTGCCTCCTCGCCCCTTGGCCTTTGGGAGGTCTTCCGGCCTCCAGTGAGAGTGGAGAAGAGTCTGGCCATCGATCACGCCCCTCGAGTGGTTCCTTTCATCGCCCTCGCGGGCCAACTAGAGAGATACTGTACGGTGCTGATAGATAAGAGTCGGACCCGGATATTCTTCCTCGATTTAGGCGGTGTGGAGGAACGGTACGATATCTACGGCGCCGTCCCCGGCCGGCACGATCAGGGAGGCTGGGCCCAGGCTCGGTATCAACGCCACCATGACGATCGCGTGATGCATCATTTGAAACACACCGCTGATGAACTGCTCCGCCTTCGCCATGAAGAGGGCCTTCAGCGCCTCTTAGTAGCCGGAACAGAGGAACTTGTCAGCCAGTTTACCGACTACCTACACCCCTATCTCAAGAAGTGTCTAGTAGCCACCTTACCCCTGGAGATGGCCGCCTCACCCAAGGAGGTGCAGGAGCAAGCGTTGGCGGTCGCGGAGGATCTGAATGAGCGAGAAGAGGCAGATCTAATCCAAAAACTCAAGGGAGAGGCGCTTTCAGGGAACCTGGGGGTCATCGGGCTGGAGGATACTCTTCACACCTGGCAGGCGGGCCAGGTGCTCACCTTGCTGATCAACGAAGATTTCCACGCTCCCGGGAGGCACTGCTCCCGATGCGGCTCCCTCACCGTTCGAGAAGGGTCCTGCCCTTATTGTGGCCAGAGGTTGGAGCCCCTCCGGGATGTAGTGGAGGAACTGATAAAACGGGCCTTCTTGGGGAATACGGAGATAAAGTTCATCGCCGGAGAGAACAAGGAAGCCCTGGCGGAGATGGGAAATATCGGAGCGCTTCTGAGGTTCACGGCCTAGGAGGTCACTTCGTTGGGCATGGACTTGGAAACGAAGCTCCCTGTTAGCAGAAGAATTCGGCTATTTCTTGGTCGCTTCCGTCGTTTGCCGGTGACCCTCTGGGTGGTCTTAGCCACCATTTTTGGTATTGCAGACTTTCTCACTTGGTCAGTATTGGCAAACGTTGGGCCTCACGAACGAATAAGATGGACAATGGGCATAGCGGCCATAGCTTTGCTAGTGACCGTGATCACTATGCTCTGGCACCCTACTGAAGACGAGAAGATGGCGAACGCCAGGGTTTTTGAGCGAGCGGCGCGGGAAGCCTGGAACGCCACCAATTACGCCAAAGCCGAAAAACTCCTGCGACGTGCAGTAGAGCTTGACTCAGAAAGGGTGGGGGCCTGGGCTCTGTTGGGAAGGACGTTAATAAGGCTAGGAGAATACAACGAAGCAATACCAGCTTTGACGCGAGCGCTTAAACTCACTCAAATAAATCCAGCTTCGAAGCTTCATAATCGAGGAGTCGCTTATGCCATGCTGGGCCAGTATGGCCGTGCCCTTGATGATTTCGAAGAGAGCCTCAAGGAGAGGCCGGATCAACCAGACACGCTTCGATGGCGGTCTCTCGTTTGGCTCTATCTTGGGAGCTTTGCCAATGCTCTGCAAGATGTTGACTCTGCCCTCGAAATGAAGCCCCTTTACTTATGTGGCCATGCTACCAAGGCGGTAGTTTTACATCTGCTTGGGCAAGCTGAAGCAGCTGAGGATGAACTGGCACATTGTTCATCTTTGCACCCGCAGGATGCAGACGACTTCTATTGCCTTGCACTAGCCTACAGTCAACTAAAAGATGCGGCTCAAGCCTTGCAAGCACTACCGATTGCAATCGAGCGGGATCCAAAATACCGCGCCCGCGCTGCTATCGACCCACTCTTCGATCAGCTTAGAACCGACCCAAGATTCCAGAATCTCGTGTCTAGTGACAGACCCCCTGGCAGCAAGAACTGAAGCAGAGGGCGTTGTCACTGAGATATCATCTCAATAGATTTGCCTAATGCCCGGTGGCCGGGCTTTGCTCAACACTGAGAAAAATAGCCCTTACCTCCACAGGAACCGACCGAAGAGAAGTTGCCGCGAATGACCATCAAGCCAAGCGCGGCCCCCTAGCCGGTGAGGCTCCCTTCTAGGGCCTTCAGGAGGCCCTCGTCCTCCTCTGGGAGCACTGTACGGGGATCTAAGAGGTATCTCCCTCCCTCTATCCGCCCCACTACAGCGGGTTCACCCATCCTCAGCCGCCTCGCCAGTTCCTGGGGGGAGGGTACGGTGAGGGCCAAAAGGTAGGTAGGCAAGGTTTGCCCCGGCAACGAACCTCCTCCCACCGCCGAGCGGCCGGGGATCACCTCGCCTTTGAGCCTTCTCGCCCAACCCTCGGCCCGCTCCTCGATCTCCTCCAAGGGGGTAGCGATCATCCGCCAAACGGGGACTTTCTCTACCGCTTCCCCTTTGAGGTAGTGGAGGAGCGTGGCTTGTAACCCGGCCAAGGTAGTCTTGTCCACCCGCACTGCCCGGGTGAGGGGGTGCTCCCGCAGAGAAGCGATCAGTTCCCTACGACCTATGATGAGGCCCCCTTGCGGCCCCCCCAGAAGTTTATCGCCGCTGAAGCAGACCAAGTCCGCCCCCCCGGCGATACTTTCCTGGGCCATAGGTTCATGAGCCAAACCGAAGGCTACCGTATCCAAGAGGGCTCCACTCCCCAGATCGTCGAATACCAAAAGGTTATACTCCCCTGCTAATTCCACCAACTCCTCCAGGTGTACCTCATGGGTGAAGCCCACGATCCTGAAGTTGCTGTGATGGACCTGCAGAAGAGCCGCCGTCTCCTCGCCTATCGCTTGGGCATAGTCTCTTTTGTAGGTGCGATTGGTGGTCCCCACCTCTACCAGTTTGGCCCCGCTTTGGGCCATCACCTCCGGGATCCGGAAGCCACCGCCGATCTCCACCAACTGGCTACGGGAGATGATCACCTCCTTACCTCTGGCCAAAGCGGCAGGGATCAGGAGGAGGGCGGCAGCGTTGTTATTCACCACCAGACCAGCCTCCGCCCCCGTCAGGCGAGAGAGGAGATCCTCGGCGTGAAGATAACGGGAACCTCTCCTTCCCGCCTCTAAGTCATACTCTAGGTTGCTATACCCCCTGGCCGCCCTCTCCATCGCCAGACGAGCCTCAACGCTGAGGGGAGCCCGCCCCAGATTGGTATGCACGATCACCCCGGTGGCGTTGATGACCGGTCTCAGAGTAGGACGCAAGGCCTCCGATACCGAGGCGACCACCCGCCCTAAAAGGGTAGAGGTATCGGGACAGGGTTGGCCACTCCCGATGGTCAGGCGCGCTTCCCCCAGAACGGTCCGAATAGAAGCCACCACTACCTCCCGGCCACTCTGGGCCAGAAGGCGCTTGATGGCCCTCTCCTGGAGTAGAGCGTCAACGCTGGGGAGTTTGCGGAGTTCCCTTTGCATCTCACCCTTATTATACCATATTACGCCAGGAGAGCAACGAACCTATCAGAAAGGGGTCCCGTATCTTTTACCCTCCTTCTGTGTTATTGAGGATTAAATAGACCCATGCTATTGAAATTTGGGGCAAGGTACAAAAATTTATGACAATTACCATCAATGCCCTTGCTGATCTTGTATATTCGTATCTGCAATGCTCTTTCACTTATACATCAACGCAGCCAGATCCCGTGCTAGGGACGCGTTAAGGAAAGGAGGTGGTAGAGTGAACTTTTGAGGAGGCCTCACCGGTGTGTGGGGCTCATTTTGTTTAGAGGAGGTGATGCGGATAGAAAGGGAGATTCTCAGCACTACCTAGATATCTAGGAATCCTAGGAGGTTTAGAAATGTCTGAAAGAACATTATTCGCTCGTAAGGCCACGGGACTTGTGCGGGAGATCGGCTTAACTGTGGCCATAATCGTACCTATGGCCAATGCTATCGGCGTCGGCTGGCAGTTGCGGGTCTTCCAAGGCATGGGCTTTTATCCTGTACCGAGGAGCCAGTTTGTCCTGGGCATCCCCCCTGTCACTATGGCCTTCCTCATCACGGGTATAGGGTGCCTGCTCTCCATCTACGCTTTCGCCGTCCTCACCGCCGCCATGCCCCGGGCAGGGGGAGGCTACTTAGCCATCTCCAGGGTTCTCAGCCCCCTGTGGGGTATGCTGGCCACCCTATTCGAGTGGGTGGCCGTCTCTACAGCCTACGGACAGATCGCTGTCTTCGTCATGGAGGCGGTCTTGATCTTCGGCGGCTTCGTGGGGATCGTGCAGGTAGGCTTCTTCGGCACCCCGGTAGGTCTGTTCGTCTTCTCCCTCTTCGTCATCGCTTTCTTCAGCGCCATCGCAGCGTTGGGAGCCAGGATGACCGGTCTGTTGCTACAGGTGATCTTCTGGATACCAGCGGCGATCCTGGCCCTCGTCCTCGTCCTCTTCCTGATAGCCAGCCCCAGCACTATGGCCGCCGGGGTGCAGGCACAGTTCGGGGCCTCGCCCACCGCCTACATCCAGCAGGCGCTAGATACCGGCCTGGCTGAGGCGGCAGGAGGCTACTGGCCAGCGGTGTTCGGCTGCATCCTAGTCACCTATTGGGCTTTCATCGGCTACGCCGTCACCAACTTCATCGCTGGCGAGATGAAAGAGGCCACTCGCAACCTGCCTAAAGCCATGTTCATCGCCACCGGCGCCATCACCGCTATCTACATAATCCAGTCCTGGCTACTGGTGAGGGTAGGGGGCATCGCCGGGGTGGTGCAAGACTTCGACCTCGTGGGTGCTACCGCTTGGATGAACTTCGGCGAGGGTTCCTTTGGCGACCTAACCGCCATCGGCCCTTGGATGCCCGTCTTCGCCCATATCCAGGGCGTGGCGATGGGTATCGAGGCCCTCACCGGCTGGGCGACCCTCTTCTTCGCCGTCCTTTGGGCCGCCAATGACATCCCGCCCTTCATCTTGATCACCTCGCGGATGCTCTTCGCCATGGCCTTTGACCGCGTCCTGCCCGAGAGGCTGGCCGATGTCAACGAGCGGTGGCACTCGCCCATCAACGCCATCATCGCCACCTCGGTTGTAGCCCTTCTCGGTGCGGCCGCTGAGTCCGGACTCTTCAGCAAGGCCGGAATCTATCTGGGCGACGCCTTTAAGGCTTTCATCGATGGCTTCGGCATGGCTGGCACCAACCTCTGGGACGCCTTCTTCTTCGCCTCCTTCGCCATAGCCTGCATCTTCTTCCCCCTCCGTCGGCCAGGCATCTTCGAGAGGGCCCCCTTCAAGCACGGCAAGACAACGGTTATGGTGATCGGGGCTCTGGCTTCTCTGGCGCAACTCTTCTTCATCTACAGCTTCGTCTTTACCCCTCGGGGGGGCTATTACCTGCCAGGGCTACTTCGAGAGTTCACCTTCAGTGGGTTCGCGGTTTGGCTGGCCACACTCATCATCCTGGGGGTCGGCATCGGCTTCTACTACTATTACAGGAGCAGAGCCGCAGTCACGGGAGCGGACTACTCCACCATCTTCGCTGAGATACCGCCCGAATAGGCTAACCCACAGTGACCCACACTATCCCCCCGAGACCAGCCCTGTGGGTCTCGGGGGGATTTTCCTCTCTTGCTCCTTGATGAATAGCGTGCTAGAATAGAACCAGAAGATAGGTTCACAGAGGGAAACAGAGGCGTGAAGATCAGGGAATACCTGCTCAGACTGGAAGATGACCTTATGACGGGCAGCGGCCGCTGGGCGGCCGATTTCACTGAGTCCTTCTGGGAACTTCTCGTCGGAGATGATGTCTTCGATATGGTCATTCTGGGCAATACACGTCCCAGAGGGTTCCTCTTGTCCCGCTTCTTCGCCTGGATAGCCCTCCCCAACTACCGCGTGGCCTGCTTCGCCTACTCAGACGATCCAGAACTAAAGCGTCTCTCTCCTTCATTGAAAGCCATCGCTGAATATAGGGAGAAGGAGGAGATGGCCTGGGCCTGGCTGGTTATAGTCAACGAAGGGCCTTTTTCCAAACGAGCCCAAGCATTGGTGGAGAGGGACGATACCAAGGAGATTGGGATCACTCTGGTAGACCTGGCCTCTCAGGAGATCACAGCAAGCAAATCGTACATCGGCCGAAGGATGGCCCACATAGCCAAGCGCTTCAAATGAAGACTACCGCCCCTCTGCAGATAGGTAACCTATTAAAGACCATCACTTTCCTCTTCTTTGGCCTCCTTATCCTCTGGGCGCTGATCAACTATCTGATATTGCGGGAGGTGTACCTCCATTGGCTATTACTGGTCTTTAACTTGCTGCTTTCCGTTGCCCTGGGATGGCGGCTATATAAGAGGAATTATCACACCGCTTTCTCCTACGATCAAGACGGCTTCGCGATCCAGCAGGGTGGTAGCCGGCTATCGGCCTGCTGGCGAGATTATTCGCGGGTTTCCCTGATCCACCTGGGACACGGAGAGTTCGCCGTCAGGCTCTACAAAGATGGGGGCGATTTCTTACAAATTCCCGTCAGCAGCCTGAAATTGAACCCCTCGGAACTTCGCTTTCAGGCCATGGAGTTCGTTAAGGGGCAAGAGAGAGTGGTAGAGACTTAGCGGCGCTGTCCCTGAGGAGATGAAGAGATGGCCATGATGGCAGAAGAAGCCAAGCGTGTCATCAATACTGCTCGCGGGCGCGGGGTACACCTCAGGCTGATCGGCGGCCTGGCGGTGAAATTGCATTGCCCCAGCGCAGAGCATCGGGAACTCTCCCGCACCTATGGCGACCTGGATTGTGTGGGTTACCGGAGTCAGCGAGAGAAGATAAGCCGCCTCCTACAGGACCTAGGATATGAGCCCAACCGCCGCTTCAACGCTCTCCAAGGCCATCGACGGCTCCTCTTCGAGAACCCCCAGTTGGGGTTCGATGTCGATGTCTTTCTAGACGTCTTCCCCATGTGCCACGAACTCAATTTCCTCCATCGCTTGGAACTCGATGAGTACACCGTGCCTGTCGCTGACCTCCTGCTCTCTAAATTGCAAGTTATACAGTTGAACGAGAAAGATATCAAAGACACCTATGCCCTCGTCGAGGACCATGAGATAGGTGAAACCGATGATCGAGAAATGATCAACTCCCGGCGCATCGCTTGCGTCTGCGGGGACGACTGGGGCTGGCACAAGACAGTAACCATGAATATAGAGCAGGTAATCGCTTTAGCCGACGATTATCTGGAAGGGAAGGAGAGGGAACGGGTCACTAGCCGGCTGCGGAGGCTGCATCAGATCATCGAGGAAGCGCCAAAATCGATGAAGTGGAGAATGAGGGCCAGGATAGGGGAAAGGGTCCGCTGGTACAATCTCCCAGAGGATATCATCCATCTCCACAGCGGAGGGTGAGGCTGAGGCCTAGATCGGGGTCAAAAAGAGGGCCCGCTGCTCGGGCGTCGGGCCCTCAAGGTGATCAGAGCGACTACCGCTAGGCCTCGAAGCGACTCAACTGGGTGATCCTGGGCCCGTCTAACTCCACCAGGAACCCCTTTAAGATACCCTCCGCGTACTCGCTCCCCGGGTTTAGGCACTTGGTGCGTCCGATCTTCGCAAAGCCGGGACTCTCGTGGATGTGGCCGTGCAGTGCCAAAAGGGGCTGATACTTCTCTATGATCTTCCGCACCGCCTTGGAGCCCACAGGCACCATGCGCGGGCGTCCCGCCTTGACCATGGGAGTCAGATTCTCGTCCACCTCAGGAGCCTCGTCGATGAGGCTCTTGTAGGGGGGCACGTGAATGCAGAAGATCGCCGTCTCCAAGCTCTTAACCTGAGCCACTACCGCTTCTAGACGTTCCTCCAACTCCTCCTCCGAGCATTCCCTAGGGGAGTTGAAGGGGGTGGGGTTAGACCAGCCAAAACAGAGGACCTCGTGCTCGTCGTCCAGAGCGACAACCTCTTCCTCTCCGAAGATCACCTGGGGGTTGTGATCGGACCTTATGATCTCATCGATAGATAGTTTATCATCGTTTCCGGGGCTGATGATCACTTTGCAGCGGGGAGGTACCCGATCAGGGATGAGAGAGAGCCAAGTCTTTACGATCTCCCCCTCCATCCGCTCAAAGAGATCCTCACGCCTCTGCTCGTTGGTGGCGATTTCCTCTGCCTCCTGTGGGGTGGTCACATAGGGGATATAGGTGATCATACGGCATCTCTTCTCGAAATCGGGAACTTCCTTTTCTGAGAGGAGGTGCTTCTCACCCAAAAGCGTGGCATCGTATAGGCCATCGGGACGCTTGATTATGGGAACCATCAATTTGCCCGTCATATCGCCGCTGAGCACCAAGGCATCAAGTTCGAAGATACGGGCCGCATTGAGGAATTTGCGCCACACCGTCTCAGAACCATGAAAGTCAGTGGAGAAGAGAAACTTGGTCTTGGCCATCTGGCATGTCCCCTCTTATCAATGTTATAATAGTATTAGACTCTAGAGTTTTTACAACTGCAAATCCGCTCCTCTTGAACTAGAGACTTCGCATTAGAATGAAGGAGGGGTTGTGTATAGGAAAATACTAGTACCCCTGGATGGTTCTGAGATCGCCGAGAGCATCCTACCCCATGTGAAGGATATAGCCGTGACTCACCAGGCGGAGGTGATACTCCTGGGAGTGTTGCCGGCCACGGGTGTTCTGCCCTCTGCAGCGGAGAGGGAAATGATGGAGGCTCGTAACTATCTATCCTCTGTCGAAAAGCGCCTTCAGCAGCAAGGGGTCAACGCCCGTTTTACCATACGTCACGGCGAGGACGCCGCCGAGATCACGGACTATGCAGAGGTGAACGACATCGATCTCATAGCCATGTCCAGTCATGGGCAGGGCGGCATAGGCCGTTGGATATTCGGTAGTGTCGCGGAGAAGGTGCTGCGCGGCACCAACAAGCCGATTCTCCTCGTCCGTGCGCCGGGCATCTCCAAGACCGGTCTACCCCGGGTCCAGGAGTTGAAACTATAGGAGAGGGCAAAACCTTTCCTCTCTCTAGCCCTTTTGCCGCTCCTCCGGCATTCGGATCTCTCGCTTTACCCATATTTCACACCCCACGCAAACTGGAGAGCCTTTACCATGACCAGGGGAAAGAGATGATGAGGAAAGCGACCCCCAAGGCTGCGATGAGGGCGAACTCGACCACCACACGCCTACCGATGACGCCTTCAAGATATTGCCTAGTCAATCCAGTGAAGAGATAGAAGGCTAAGATTAAGAGGCTCCCGCCCGCCAAGGCGCTTATGCCCCAGGAGTTCAGAACCCAGACGACCTCCCCCATGATGAGCCCCGCAACCAGGGCGTAGAGCCAGGTACGCCTCGCACCCCTCTCGCCCCGCAGGAGTTCCAAAGCCAAGGCCCCGCTGACCAGCGATACCCCGGTGGCTGAAAGAAGGCTACGAGCCCTCAGGCCGTAGATGAGGGCGTAAAAGAAAACGGCCGCTCCATAAACCACTACATCGAGACCCCATCGTGCCCAGAGAGAGTTCCTTTCCCCCATAGTATGATATTGACCCACGAGGATCAAGGCTAAGAGTAGGCCTGCCGAGGCGAGACCCAAGACGAAAAATAGCCTATCCGCTAGAAGATGCAAGAAGAAAAGGGCTATTGAAATCGCTACACTAGGCAGGCCGGCAAAGGCGAGACTATAGAGGGGGGAACTCTTCTCTTCCTGGGAGTGAACTAGAGAATAGACGCCAGCGATGGTTAGAAGAAGGAGCATCCCCCCCATGATCCAAGGGGTCGATATGTAGAGGGTGGTGGGGGAGCCGAAGGCCACAAAGGAGACGATATTCGTGGGCAGCCTTATGAAGCAGGAGAGGGCCAACCCAAAAAGGAGCAGGCTCACCAGGGTGCCCGTTTTCTGATAATAGACCTCTTCCACTTACCCCCCTCAACGCGCACAATGCAGATGCCGCTACTCTTACCATTTTAGAGTCCTCATTTGTCCTTGTCAAATGGTATTGATATAATGTTTTGCACGGAGAATCGGCATGATCATCCTCTACTCCTTACTCGGTTTGCTCACGGGCGCTTTTCTTAACCTCGCCGCTGACGAACTGCCTCAGCGTCGTCCCCTCGGCTCACCCCGTTGCCCCTACTGCGGTCAGAACCACCTACCTCCAGAGTGGATCGCCGTTTTCAGTTTCCTTCTCCTGAGAGGACGGTGCCAACATTGCCAGGCCCCCCTCTCTCTTCGTCGGCCCCTCTTGGAACTGGGAACCATGCTCGCCTTCGCCTTCCTCTGGCAGCGGTACGGCCCAACCCCTCTACTCCTTCTCTTCACTTTCTATATCTGCATCCTCTTCTTGGTCCTGGTCATCGACTTGGAACATCGGCTCATCTTGAATGTGGTGATCCTCCCTGCCATCCTTATGGCGGGGATAGGGAGTTCACTATCCCCAGACCCAGGCCCTCTGCGCGCCCTGGCGGGGGGGCTCATCGGCTTCGCCTCCTTCTACCTCATCGCCCTGGCGCGAAAGGGAGGGATGGGGGCTGGAGATGTGAAACTGGCGGCCTTCATCGGCCTGGCCACGGGGTTCCCGTCGGTATTCGTAGCCCTCCTCATCGCCATCCTGGCAGGCGGGGCCACGGCTCTCGTCCTGGTACTCACTCGGGTCAAGGGTTTGAAGAGTTACATCCCTTACGGCCCCTTTCTAGTGATAGGAGGGCTGGTGGCTCTTATCTATGGCCCTCAGATCGTGGCTTGGTATCTAAGACTCTATCATTAAGCATCTTCTCGCCAAGCGTAGGTGAAAGCCACTATTCTTATAGGATAAATGAACTTCGGTTATGCATAGTCCTGTGAAATGACCCCTCATTAAGGAGGCTTAAAAATGTTCGGGTTAGAGGAGTTGAAAAAGAAGATTGATGTAAAAGGGGATATGATTATATGTCCTGTTATCGGATGTGAAAACCAAGTCAAAAAGATGACAAGACGCGTCCTAAAATCATCGGATGCTTATCTTGAAAAAAGAGAAGGCGCAAAAGAGGGCTTTGAGCAATATCTTTGCAAGGAGCACAAAATCTACATCACACCGACCACTTTTATCTATGAGGATTTGAAAGATAATTTATTATGGTACGATGCGGAGGACAAAGACCTTCTCGGTAAGATAATTGAACATAAGAGAGTTAAAGCGCAACTACACCATGATAACAGTGAAGATGCCGTTACTTGGAATGTTTTTAGATTCTTGGAAAGAAGCGAGTTGCTATCTGAATTCTTGTCAAAGTTGCGCAATGCACCAGTAGCAAATCCCGAAATAATCTACTGGTCATATTCTCAATCTCAACAAGGTGTATGGAATGAACTGAAAAAGGCAAGAGCAGAATTTGGAGAAATCCCGCAAAGAGGTTCGGAGCCTGATCTAATTGTTAACAGTGATGATGCCCTGTTTTTTATAGAAGCGAAATTAACAGCGACAAATGAAACTACTCCCAGCAACCCAAAGGAGCTAAAAAGATATTTAACGGGTGGGAATAACTGGTATGATGTAGTTTTCAAGTCTGACTATCAAACAATCGCAATCACAGATAAGAAATATGAATTGCTAAGGTTTTGGCTGCTTGGAACATGGATAGCGAAACAACAAGATCTAGATTTTTACCTTGTCAACCTGGTATTGTCTGAACGAGAAAGGGACATTGAGGCGATTTTCAAAAAGCATATCCATGAGAATCAGAGAAGGAAATTTGTACGAATCACATGGGAAGATGTATATGAGCATATTGCTAATAGTGATTTATCAAGCAGAGATAAGGATATAATGATATGGTATTTTAGGAATAAGATGATCTCGCATGATGGAGAGCTACAAAGAGCATTTTCGATACTATGACGGGCGGCATGAGATAACGGTGCATAAGAGGAGGCATTATGGCTAAAAGGCGCAAAACGGCGCGAGAGAAATTAGAAAAAGAGCAAGAGCCTAAGGTGGTTGATGACCCACGGGGACGGGGAAAGATGCTCATCCCCAAACCGCTCGATGTCGATGCCTTAATGCGTAAGATAGAGAAAGGGAAACTTGCTACTGTAGCCCAGATCAGAGACCGGCTGGCGAAGGATTTCGATGCCGATTTCACCTGCCCCCTGACGGCGGGAATCTTTCTTCGCATTGCATCCGAAGCAGCAGAAGAAGATTTAGCCCAAGGAAAGAAACGAATAACCCCATATTGGCGGGTGATTAAGACGGATGGTAGCCTAAACGAAAAATTTCCCGGGGGTACAGAAGCACAAGCGGCGCGTTTGATAGAAGAAGGGCATACCATCCTACCGGGCAAGGGTAAAAAGCCACCTCGGGTAGAAGAGTTCGAAAAATCGTTGCAGGAACTGTGAATCGCAATGCCCCATCAGCAACGGTGTCCTTGCGATTCGCTACGCTCACACCTTGCAAGCAGACAAGAATCAAAAGGAGGTGAAGAGATGGAAGTCAAATACACCCCCCAGGGGGAAACGGGCAAGACCTGTGCCGACTGCAAATTCTACACGCCCAAACCTGACAACCCAGGAATAGGAGATTGCTTTGGCCACGAGGTGGAGGCCAAGGGCAGTTGCAACATGTTTCAGCCCAAAGAGTAGCGAAGCGACTCCTTGAGGCAGCGGATTTTTTCCGCTGCCTTGTCTTATTCCTGAGAACCTTGTGTCATCTCTAGCCCGCACGACTCAGAAGCGGAACAGTTAGGGTGAGCGCATCGCCATCCTCCATGATATAATGGCTTTGACTAGGAGAGGTTTCATGAACAACGTAAGAGAATCGGCCAGGAGATTGGCTCGGCGACATCCAGGAGAACTTGTAAAGAAATTACTCCAGACTCTGGGTAGGAGGTTCTCCACCCCCCTGGGGATAGACCTGGCAAGCGGGGACCCGGGGGAGATCTTCAAGTGGTTCCTGGCCTCCATACTCTTCGGAGCCAGGATCGGGGAGAAGATAGCAGCAAATACCTACCGGGAATTCGCAAGGGAAGGTGTCGTCACCCCCCAAAGCGTTCTCGATACCGGCTGGGATGGGCTAGTGGAGATACTCGATAGCGGGGGCTACGTGCGATATGATTTCAAGACGGCCACCCAACTCTTAGAGATCATGGAAACGCTTCAAGAGAGATACGCGGGAGACCTCAACCTTCTACACCAACAAGCGATAGACGAAAGGGATCTGGAATCTAGGCTCATGGAGTTTAAGGGCATAGGCCCCGTCACCACTAACATCTTTCTGAGAGAACTTCGAGGGGTTTGGGAGAAAGCGGATCCTTTGCCTAGTGATTTGGTGATTTTGGCCGCCAGGAACCTGGGCCTCACCCCGTTTGTGGGCCAAACTACCGAGGAGAGGGCCCAAAATCTCTTCGATCTGCGGGAAGCCTGCCCGGAGCCCCTTATCTTTGCCGATTTCGAGTCCGCCTTAGTCCGCCTAGGGAAGGAATGGTGTCGTAAGGAGAAGCATACCCACTGCCCCATGCGCGAGTGGTGTGAAGGTCATCAGGCTGACTAAGGCAAAGAAGGAAAAGATGACTAAGAAGCCCAGTAGAACGATTTTCACCCTGGGGAGCAGCACCCGTTCCGCCCAGGAGTTTTTGGATCTCCTCGCTCATTACCAGATCGAGACTATCGTTGATGTGCGCCGCTTCCCCACCTCTCGCTTCGAGCATTTCATAAAAGAAAACCTGGCTCTTCTCCTGGAAAAGAGTGGGGTCGCCTACCTCTATCTGGGGGAGGAACTGGGAGGCTACAGAAGTGGGGGATATGAAGCCTATATGAAAAGCGAGGAGTTCGAAGCCGGGCTAGCAAGGCTGCAAGGAGTGGCGCAAAAGAAAAGGGTAGCCATTATGTGCAGCGAGAGGCTGCCTTGGAGGTGCCACCGTCGCCATATTGGAAGGGCCCTCCGAGAGCGGGGCTGGGAAGTCCGCCACATCATTGATGAGAAAAGAGAGTGGATCCCAAAGTTGAAAGAGACGGAGGGATGCAAGGGTAGATGAGCATGATTAAAATCGGCTGTTGCGGATTCCCCAAGGCCAAAAGGGAATATTATACCCATTTTCGTGTGGTCGAGGTGCAGCAGATCTTCTATCACCCTCCACGAGTGGGAACTTGTGAGAAGTGGCGAGCCCAGGCTCCCCCAGGGTTCGAGTTCACCCTCAAGGCGTGGCAACTCATCACTCATAAGCCCACCTCCCCCACCTACCGCCGACTGAGGATGGAGATAGAAAAACCGAATAGGTATGGCTTCTTTCGGCCCACCGATGAGGTCTTAGCCGCTTGGGAGAGGACGAGGGAGATAGCAGAGGCCCTGGAGGCGCGCGTGGTCCTCTTCCAGTGCCCAGCCAGTTTCACCCCCACCAAGGAGCATATCGCCGATACGCGTACCTTCTTCCAGGCGATAGAGCGAGGTGGCCTCCTCTTCGCCTGGGAGCCACGAGGAGAATGGGAAGAGGAGCAAATAAAGGGGCTTTGCCAAGAGTTGGACCTCATTCACGCCGTTGACCCCTTCCAACGCCCACCTGTCTATGGGGAGATAGCCTATTTCCGTCTTCATGGTATAGGCGGATACAGATACCGGTACACCGATGAAGACCTAAGCCGATTGCTCCACTGGTGTCGGGAGTATAAGGAGGGGTGTTGTCTCTTCAATAATATCAACATGTTCGATGACGCCTTGCGAATGAAGGAGATGATAGGTGGATGAATGGAAAAGACAACTGAAGGCCGACCCCACAGAGTGGCTGTTGACCGAGGGCCAGCCCTGGGTCCGCTATAGAGCGATGATCGACCTCCTGGACAAGTCAGAGGAGGACTCCGAAGTCAAGGGAGCACGCCAGGAGATGCTGGAACATCCCCAAGTCCAGAGCCTCATCGAGGCTCTCAGGCAGTGGCCAGGCTACCCCCTGAAACGCCACAACGACGCCAAACACCCCCTCCACAAACTGACAGTCCTAGCCGACTTCGGGTTTGGCGCTAGCGACCCGGCCATGCCTTGGATCGTCAAGAAAGTGATGGCCCATCAATCCCCAGAAGGGGCCTTCCAGGTCACGGCCCAGATCGACCCGCGCTATGGAGGCACCGGGGAGGTCGAATGGACCTGGATGCTCTGTGACGCCCCTGCCACCCTTTATGCCCTCCTGGCTTTCGACCTGGGAGAGAACGAAGCGGTGAGGAGAGCGGTTCACCACCTGACTGGCCTCATCCGCGACAACGGCTGGCCCTGCGCCTCACAGACTGGGTTTCGCGGCCCCGGCCGCAAGGAGGACCCCTGCCCGCTAGCCAACCTCCTGGCCCTCAAGGCCTTGGCCCAGGTACCGGAGATGCGGGACAGTGAAGCCGCTCACCTAGGAGCGGAGATGCTTCTTGGCCACTGGGAACACCAGAAGGAACGCAAAATCTACCTTTTTGGCCTCGGCACCGATTTCCGCAAACTCAAATACCCCTTCATCTGGTACGACATCTTGCATGTGACCGACGTTCTAAGCCGCTTTCCCTTCTTGAAAAATGACCCGCGCCTTCGGGAGATGGTCGAGACCCTCGTGGCGCAACAGGATGAGCGAGGACGCTTCACCGCCTCGTCAGTTTGGATGGCCTGGAGAGAGTGGGGGTTCGGCCAGAAGAAGGAGCCTTCCCCCTGGGTCACCTTGCTGGCTCTGAGGGTCATCAAAAGGCTATATGGATAAGAATTGGCCCTTCCACCTAGAGCCCTCTTGTGCTAAAGTGTATAAGGAGGCCTACTGTCTCTTCAATAACATCAGCATGTTCGAGGACGCCTTGCGCATGAAGGAGATGCTAAAATGAGCGACCTCATCCTGCGCAACGCCGAAGAGAGAGATGTCCCAGCGCTCAAATCTTTAACCCTGGAACTGCGAGGGTTAGCCGAGATAGAGACCCCCTCCTTCCAAACCGATTTCCACAAGGTATTCTCCCTCTGCATCGATGACCCCAAATGTCACATCATTGTCGCCGAGAGGGGAGCCCAGATATTGGGCCATCTCACCTTGTGGCTTCGCCCCTGCCTCTCCCATGCCGGGCTCTGTGCCCTCATCGATGAACTGATCGTCGCCGAGGGGGCCAGGGGCCAAGGCATGGGGAGGGAACTCCTGGAGGAGGCGCTGAAGCGAGCCCATGAAGCGGGTTGTGTGGAGATAGAGGTCTCTACCGGCTTCGATAATGAGCCCGCCCAAAGCCTCTATAGGTCCCAAGGCTTCGAGGAGCGCGGGCTTCTCTTCGAGCGAGATATCGCTTAAGCCTGCTCGCCCTCAAGATGAATAACCAGACTTTAACAAGAGGTGTTTTTGTGTTAAAATGGGTAAATACGGGAGGGGCTTTGGTTCTATATCTTGTGCGACATGGTGAGACGAGCCTCAATAGGGAACGCATCTTCCAAGGCCACCTCGACCCAGAACTCTCGCCTTTGGGACGGGAGCAGGCCAAGCGTCTCGCCTTGCGCTTAAAGGATGAGAAGATAGGGGCCTTCTACTCCAGTGACCTCTTAAGGGCCTACCAAACCGCCTCGGCCATCGCCGCTAAGCACCGCCAGGGTGTGACAAAGGTCAAAGAACTCCGAGGCATCGACTGTGGCGAGTGGACGGGGAAATCGGTGGAGGAGATCGAAGCGGTCTACCCTGAACTACTCATCACCTGGCGCTTCCAACCCCATCACCATCGCATGCCTGGTGGAGAAAGCGTGGAGCAGGTACAGCGTCGCATTATCCGCGCCTGGCAGAGGATCTTGGCGGAGGAAGCGGGACACAATATATGCATCGTCACCCACGCCATTCCGGTCAAGAGCCTCATGTGCCACTTCATGGAAGATGACCTCTCCTTGATGTGGCTTACCCCGAGGCAGGACAACGGAGCCCTTAACATCATCCATTTCGAGGGAGGGAAGCCGCGAGTGATAGAGGTGGGAAGTGTAGACCATCTTCAGGGTTTAGAAGCCCCGGGGTGAGGCGATGCCCAAGAAGTGCCGCTTCTATCACGAAGATACCTACCGTCGTAAGACCATCAAAGAGTGCCGTCTCATCGCCCGCAACCCCCGCTCCGCTTCCTGGAAGGAGGGTCTGTGTAAAAAATGTCCTGTCCCCCAGATACTAGCCCGCAACCCTTGTGCCCACCTGGCCTTAGAAGCCACCGTCCAGCGATGGCTCCACTTCTTCCCTAGGGTCCAGGTCTATGCGGTCTGCACGGCGAGGCTAGTAGAGATCAAAGATCCCGCATCATGCGGGCAAGGCTGTACCGAATACAAAAGCGCCTTTTAAGAAAGGAGGAAAATATCTATGGAGGCCTATGTTTTCATCGAGTGTGATGGCGATCCCACGGAGGTGGTCCGCAGCTTGCGTGACCTCAGTGGTGTAAAGAGGGCTGACGGCCTCTTCGGAGCCATCGAGGTCATCGCCCTCATCGAGGCCCCGGATCTGGCAGCCCTGGACCAAGTCATTATGGATGTCCAAGACGTCGCTGAGGTGGAGTTCACCGATACCCGCATCATCAGGGATATTTAGCCTGAAGACTCGGCCAGAATCTGGCATCAGTCTTCCCCATCGCCATAGGACAGTTCCTTTCAACATTGACAAGAAGGACGCTTATCTGCATAATAGAACTTAGGGATGGTGTTTGGCGAGAGAAAGGGGGGAGATCAAATGCGTGCCTATGTTTTCATCGATGTCGAGGGGGATCCTACTGAGGTAGTTAGTAGCCTCCGCGATATCCCGGGGGTGAAGGAGGCTGATGCTCTCTTTGGGCCTACCGATGCCGTGGCCCACATCGAAGCCCCCGATGAAGCGGCCCTGATGGAAGTTATCGGCCAAATGTACGAGATCGAAGACCTATTATCCACCGATACCCGAATCGTAATAGAGTAGGTTAATCCCGCTCCGACACCGGCCCAACAAGGGAGCCCCCAGAAGGCTCCCTTCCTTATTGTCAGCCCAACCGCAGAGTGATATAATGTTAACAAAATAGGCTAGGAAGGAGAACCGTTATGCGCGTCCCTCTCATGGCTGGAAACTGGAAGATGCACAAGGGCGTGGGCCAGGCCGTCGCCCTGGTCCAAGCCCTCAAGGAAAGCCTGGCCGATGTAACCGATCGAGAGATCTTGGTTTGTCCCCCCTTCACCACCCTCTATCCCGTGGCTGAGACCCTAAGAGGGAGCAATATCGAACTGGGCGGCCAGAACATCTACCCGAAGGAGGAAGGAGCCTACACGGGGGAGGTTTCCCCCACCATGCTCCTAGATGTGGGCTGCCGATATGTCATCCTGGGCCACTCCGAGCGGCGGCGATATTTCAAGGAGGCGGACGAGTTCATCAACCGGAAGGTAGATCTCGTCTTAGAGCACAGTTTGCGCCCCATCTTATGCGTGGGGGAGACGCTAGAGCAGCGGGAGGCGGGGCAGGAGGTGGCGGTAGTAGCAAAGCAGGTGCGGGAGTGCCTGGCCGGGGTCACAGGGGAGGGTATGAAAGAGGTGGTCATCGCCTATGAGCCGCTTTGGGCCATCGGCACGGGCCGCACAGCCACCCCAGAGCAGGCCCAAACCATGCACCAGACCATCCGCGACATCCTCAAAGGGCTTTACGGCCCAGAAACGGCCCAAGCCACCCGCATCATCTACGGCGGGAGCGTCAAGCCGGGCAATGTGGACGACCTCATGCGAGAGCCGGACATCGACGGAGCGCTGGTGGGGGGAGCCTCCTTGAAGGCGGAGAGTTTTGTCAGGATAGTGAGGTTTGAGGAGTAATCACCGTTGTAGGCACATAGAATAGAGGTGTAGATATTCACAAAAAGAAGAATGCAGCGGGAGGAATGAGATGTATAGCGAGCTGAGAGAGCAAATATACAGTAATCTAGCGAAGGCCGCAAAGTTTCACAGAGTAGATTTGCACGTACACACCCGTGAATCAACGGAAGACTATCCTCGCCAAAGCGATAAGAGACCAAAGCCGCCGCCCTTGACGGAACAAGACAAGGAAAGGGATTGGGAAACATACCAACCTTATTTCCTGGAAGCGGCCAAGGAGGCTAAGCCCGACCTCAGCCTGATAGCAATCACGGATCACAATAGAAACAAACTGGCATCAATCATTTCGAAGGCTTCCTCACACCCAGTCGTACTGCCAGGTGTTGAGCTCAACATCCAATGCACCGAATTCCAGGAAGAGACCATCCATCTGGTTGCAATCTGGGACAAAGATGCTGGGCACGAGCTACTGGACCGTGTCTTAGATCCAGACGACAAGTTGCCTGAAGAATATGATAAAAGGACCAATAAATCATACTCCACAACACCGATCGCAGATTTCATCGAGGGAGTACACCAACTGAGAGGCATCTGCATCGCGGCTCACGCCAACTCGGCAAGCGGCGCACGAGAGTACATACGTGGGGTTAGTTTGCCCCTTGCAGAACAACGTAAGAGGATTAGGGAACTTGAGGCAAAGGATACCCTCACCGGCGAAGAAAAAGAACACCTCAAGCAGCTGAGGGGAGAGCAGAAAGAGCACGAGGACACACTCCAGAATCGCTATTTGTCGATTATCGCGGAGTATAACGTCAATGCGGTAGAAATAGCATCGCCAGAAGAGAGGAAACACTATGAAGGACTTCATACGGCCGAACTGGGCATCAGGCCAATTCCTTGTGTGATGTCGTCCGATGCCCACTGCCTGGCAGACATAGGCCTGCCGGGTTATTGCACATATCTCAAAATGACGGATATAGGCCTTAAAGGCATCAAAGACGCCTTTGCAGATCCACAGACCCGCATCCGCTACGATGATGAGATAGCACCATCGAAGTACACAAGGATTCAGGGAATCAAATTTGCGGGATCCAAATGCTTCTTCCAGGGTGAAACTATGGGTTTCTCCGATAATCTTACGTGCTTAATTGGCGGACGGGGTACGGGCAAGTCGGCGCTAATCGATGCACTGCGTTATGTATTCAGACTTCCGCTGGACCACCTGGAAGACAAACAACGAAAGGACGTGGAGGATCGGCAAGAAGCGACACTACGGGATTCTGAGATTCATGTACTCCTCAAAGACCCCGATGATAATGAGTTGGTACTCAAGACATACTTCTCACCCGATGCTGAGAGCTCTACAAGGTGTTTTGCCATCGATGGGTCAGTAAGGCCGGAAACACCTGGCGTGTCCCCAAAACTGAGAATAGAGCTCTGGGGATGGGGTGAGATTGAGTCCGCAACTCGCAGTCTTGAGCAACAACGGGATCTTCTTGACAGATTCACCCCTCAAAGCCAGCAGGCTCGTGAAAAAATACACGCCTCCACACGTGTTCTAGAGAGCAACACCCGCGATATAGTGGAGACCGTCCGATTGATCCAAGATCTCTTGCCAAAAGTCGAGCTACTCGACGAGAAGGAAGCAGAGTTGGCAGCCCTCGATACGCCAGAAATGATGGAGATCTACAGAGAATTCGACGCCGTCGAGCAATCTGCGGCGGCCTTGGACATGCTAAGTGCTGCTATCGCAGAGACTCGAGACGATTTTCTAGACGAGCAGCAGGAACCGTACGATATCGAGGCGGACATAGTCTCTCAAATGCAGGAAACGCGCGAGACCCTCGAAGCGTCCGGAGAGGTCCCTGCGTGGTTTGATGACTTCGAAGACACAATAGTGAAATGGGGCAAGGAAGCAGCTGGACATTATCAGAGGCTACTGGGCGCATTTAGTGCCATGACCGAAAAAGTGCAATCCCAGTCCGCCTTGCTGGAAATGGAAAGACAGTCGGTCATCGAGAAGCTCAACCAAATTCAGGAAGGTGCCACGGAAGATAAGCTTCGCGAAGCCATAGGCCGTCGGCAAGAACTTGCCACTCAAGTCAACGCTATGAAGCGAATCATGCGGCAGATCGACCAGCAAAGGAATCACTTGTCGGACTTGCTGGAAGAGCGATGGTCACAGCTGATTCCAGACCTACAGAAGACTAGAGAGCAGTTAAGCAACGTGCGCGAGGCTAAAGCAGAGCAAATAAACGACAGACTAAAGAACCTCAAAGCCGACATAGATGTCGAACTCTCGATTCTGCGCGGTGCCGACCGGACACTCCTTGAACGTAGACTCGGAAGCCCCCGATCGCCGAAGGAGGAGGGTCTTCTCAAGGGCTGCGGCCTACAATACCTGCATCGTAACCTTGCGGGTACTATTGCAACTCACCACACTCCAACTTCGTTTGTCCGGACTGTCTACTTTGATCGTCCGGCCGACCTGACGTTCCGGGAAGACAAAAATCATCTCATCTCCGAGGAGGAGGCCGCTAGCATCATCAATCACGTGTTGCCTCGTGATCCCACTTCGTCTCTCCCAGATCCCGGTCGACTACAGGCCCTGCTTGAACTAGAACATCTCGGCATCGACGACTTTCCACAGATCCGCCTGAATCGCAGACCCATCCAAGAACTGTCGCCTGGCCAGCGCTGCAGCGCCCTAATGCCCATCATACTCCTCGAGAGTGACGCCCCGCTCATTATCGACCAGCCGGAGGACAACCTGGATAACAAATTGGTTTTCGACCTCGTAGTTGATATTCTGCGCGAGATGAAGGAGACCCGGCAAGTCATCGTCGCCACCCACAACCCCAACATCCCTGTTTCAGGTGATGCAGAGCAGATCATCGTTCTAGAGTCGCCGGCTGAAGACAAGGGCGAAGCCTCATATCAAGCTTCGGTAGACGACCCAGATATAATTGAGCAAGTTAAGCAAATAATGGAAGGCGGGGAGAAGGCGTTCATAACCAGAGCCATCAAGTACGGCTTGCGGCCCGCCTGAGCTAATTGTTACCAGCTGCCCCCTAGCCCCTTCGTACCGCCCTCCTCCCCCAAACTTGATAGTTTTTGACAGTCCAAGTGTGATATATTTAGTATTGATTAAGCGCCTGCGGCCCGCAGGTCTTTTTATGAGACTAAATAGGGAGGCTTTTACCTGTCCCGTATCCCAGCGTTCTATAAACTGAGCCTGGAGGAGCGCGTCAAGGAGGTCCAGGCGCGGACAAACCTGACCGATGAGGAGATAGATATCCTAAGAGGGGCCAAGGGGCTTACCCCCGCTCAGGCAGACCGGATGAGCGAGAACGTGGTGGGGACCTGCAGCCTTCCCCTGGCTATAGCCACCAACTTCCTCATTGACGGCAAAGACTACCTGGTCCCCATGGCTATCGAGGAGTCCTCCGTGGTGGCCGGAGCCAGCCACGGGGCCAAACTGGTGAGGGAGGGAGGAGGCTTCACCACTGAGGCCACCCCTCCCCTCATGATAGGCCAGATACAGGTTTTAGACTTGGCTGACCCCTACGAGGCCGTGGAACGGCTCCTGGATGCCAAGGGGAGACTCTTAGAAGAGGCCAACAAGGTCGACCCCGTCATCGTGGCTCTGGGGGGAGGGGCCCAAGATATAGAGCCGCGGGTCATAGATAGCCCCAGGGGGCCCATGCTCGTCCTCCATCTCCTTTACGATGTTCGCGATGCCATGGGGGCCAACGTTATCAATACCACCTTGGAGGCCCTTGCCCCCCTGGTGGAGGAGATAACCGGCGGCCGAGTCAACCTGCGGATCATCTCTAACCTGGCCGATAGACGGCTGGCCAGAGCCCAGGCCACCGTTCCCCAGGAGGCCCTGACCTTTGACGGTTTTGAGGGAAAAGAGGTGGTGGAGCGCATCCTTGAGGCCCACGCCTTTGCCCAAGCGGACCCCTACCGCGCGGCCACCCATAACAAGGGGGTCATGAATGGCATCGATGGTGTGGCTTTGGCCACCGGGAACGATTGGCGGGCCATCGAGGCCGGTGCCCACGCCTACGCCGCCCGAAACGGCAAATACAGCCCCCTCACCAGTTGGCATAGGGGCGAGGAAGGCAACCTTGGGGGCAGCATCGAGTTGCCCATCTCCGTAGGCATCGTGGGCGGGGCCACAAGGGCCAACCCCACGGCGAAAGTGGCGCTAAAGATATTGGGCG
The DNA here is from genome assembly GCA_002366595.1 of Anaerolineales bacterium UBA3082. Classification (GTDB taxonomy): domain Bacteria; phylum Chloroflexota; class Anaerolineae; order UBA7937; family UBA7937; genus UBA7937. The sequence goes on from DFBK01000102.1 coordinate 30,706, forward strand.
TAAATTCAGCCCGCGAGTTGGACCGAGTGATGGCCGCGGTAGGCCTGGCCCAGAACCTGGCCGCGCTCAGGGCCTTGGCCACAGAGGGGATTCAGCGAGGCCATATGGCCCTTCACGCTCGTAATGTAGCCCTCTCCGTGGGGATGCCAGAGAAATACATAGACCAAGTAGTGGATCAGATGGTGGAAGAGAGGAAGATCAGGCCCGATAGGGCTCAGGAGATAGCCAGAGAACTAGGAACTAGCCGATGATAAAGGATAGTATAAGGTAGGTGCAACATGAAGCCCAATAGAGAAGTGGGAATCATAGGTTACGGAGCCTATATCCCCCGCTATAGGATCAGAGCAGATGAGATCCTCCGCGTCTGGAAGAGCATAGATAGCATACACTTAGAGGAGAAATCAGTCCCTGGCCTAGACGAGGACACCATCACCATGGCTATCGAGGCGGCCAGGAACGCCTTAAAGCGGGCTGCCATCGACCCCCAAGAGATCGGAGCCGTTTGGGTAGGGAGCGAGTCGAAGCCCTACGCCGTAAAGCCCACCGCCACCATCGTGGCCGAGGCGCTGGGCGCTACCCCCCATACGAACGCCGCCGACTGGGAGTTCGCCTGCAAGGCGGGCACCGAAGCGATGCAAGCAGCCATAGGTTTCGTGGGCTCGGGGATGGCTAAGTACGCTCTGGCCATCGGCGTAGACACCGCCCAAGGAAGGCCCGGCGATCAACTGGAATACACCGCCAGCGCTGGCGGGGCAGCCTTCATCATAGGGCCTAAAGAGGAGAGCCTGGCTTACCTCGAAGGTTCCTACTCTTACGTGTCGGATACGCCCGATTTCTTCCGGCGGCCTCACCAGTACTACCCCCAGCATGGCCATCGGTTCACCGGCGAGCCCGCCTACTTCAAACATACCTACTGTGCGGCCCAGCATCTAATGGAGGAGTTGGGCTATACGCCTCGGGATTACGCCATGGTCGTTTTCCATCAGCCCAACAGCAAGTTCCCTCGCCGAGTGGCCCAGCGGCTAGGTTTCACCGAGGAACAACTGAAACCCGGTTTTCTCGTGGAGGTTATCGGGAACGCCTATGCCGGCTCTTCCCCGTTGGGCTTCGCTGCAGCCCTCGATGAGGCCCAACCCGGGGATAGGATCTTGCTCGTCTCCTTCGGGTCGGGTGCGGGGAGTGACGCCCTAACCTTCACCGCTACCGAGCAGATAGTGAAAAACGATGATACCCTCCTTCGGGTCAGGGACTATATTTCCAGAAGGCGAGAGATAGATTACGGCACCTACTGCCGCTACCGAGACAACTTGAACAACCACTAAAGAGGCGAGATGAGAGGCGTAAGCATCATCGGCATCGGGCAGACCGAGGTGAGAGAGCATTGGGAGCGCTCCTTGAGGGAATTGGCTGTCGCTTCTATCACCGCGGCCTTAGACGATGCGGGGGTCGATAGAGCCGATGCCTTATATGTGGGCAACATGCTCTCTGGGGAGTTGACTGGGCAGGAGCATCTGGCCACCCTCATCGCCGACTTCGCTGGGCTGCAAGGCATAGAGGCCCTCAAGGTGGAGGCGGCCTGTGGCTCAGGGGGAGCTGCAGTGAGGATAGGGTATCTGGCTGTGGCCAGCGGCCTCCACGACCTGGTGATCGTCACCGGGGTGGAGAAGATGACCGATTGCGAAAGCGACCTGGTTACCGAGGCGCTAGCCATGGCTGGGGACGGAGACTACGAAGCGATGCAGGGCCTCTCCTTCGTGGCCCTAAACGCCCTCCTCATGCGGCGGTATATGCACGAGTATGGGGTGAGCCATGAAGATTTCGCCGGCTTCTCCATCAACGCCCACCGCAACGCGGTCCGGAACCCCTACGCTATGTTTCACCGACCCATCACCTGGGAAGAGTTTAGGAGCGCCCGCATGATCTCCGACCCCATCAACCTCCTGGACTCATCCCCTGTGGGGGACGGGGCGGCCACGGTCGTTCTCTGTCCGGAGGAGAAAGCCAAAAAGTTTTGCCCTACGCCAGTTACCATCATCGCCTCGGCCACAGCCACAGACACCATCGCCCTCCACGACCGAGATGACCCCCTCTTCCTGCAAGCGGCCCACGAATCGGCTCAGAAAGCCTACCTCCAGGCAGGGGTGAGTCCGGAAGATATAGAGATCTTCGAGTTACACGACGCCTTCACCATCATGGCCGCCCTATCTCTTGAGGCCTGCGGTTTCGCGGATAAGGGTCGAGGGGTCGAACTGGCCAAAGATGGGGAGATATCCCTCGAAGGCAAGATCCCCATCTCCACCATGGGAGGCTTGAAAGGAAGAGGCCATCCCGTAGGCGCTACCGGTGTCTATCAGATCGTAGAACTGGTTCAGCAACTGAGAGGAAAGGCCGGTGCCAATCAGGTGGAGTCCCACCTGGGGATGGCCCAAAGCATAGGGGGAACGGGAGCCACGGCCATAACCCATATCCTCCAGGGGCCGAACTGAAATGCCAGTAGGCAAAGAAAAGAGAACGAGATGATCGTGGGTCAATCGATTCTTTTTCCCTTGGTTGTCCTTCTGGCCTTTGTCTCGTTTCTAGTGGCCGCCATCGTCTACTTCAGGAGCGAGAAGGAGCCGGAGGCTCTTCAGCAGCGCTTCCTTCCCCGTTTCTATGCCTACGCTATGCTTTTTATCTCATCTTTGATACTCCTCATAGGAGGGGGGCTTCTCCTGAAGGCTGCCCTCTCCTACCCTCTGGGCATGCAGTTCAGTTACCGGGGGCAGGCCATCTACACTGAGGTTGAGGTAGTTGAGGTACAACCGGTACCTCCGACAGAGCCCCCACAGCCACTGCCCATACCAACCCCGGTCTCGAAACCGCCTGCTTTTGAGGACATAGAGTATCGTGAGGAAGAGCGCTTAAGGGATCTCCTCAACGGGGCGACCTTGTTTGGGGTAGGGGCTCTTTTCTTCGCTCTGCATTGGATCCTCCGCAACCGGGTGGAGAGCCGAGAGGAGCGTCCCTTCTCCTTCCTGAACAAGGCCTACCTTATGGTGAGCGGCGTGGTCTATGGCGGTCTCTCTCTCGTACTGCTCCCCATGGGGCTCTATCAACTCATCGAGTTTTACTTCGTCCCACGAGGCGATCCCGAGCAGACCTTTTGGAGTTGGGCTATCCCCGGCGACACCCTGGGCTACGCTCTTGTGGCTCTTGTCCTATGGCTATGGATTCTCCCCCTACTATTCAAAAGCCTGGGAAGGGAGAGAGAATAGCGGGAGGCTAGTTCTAGGATCGAGGCCCTGTGGCCCGTAAGAAAAGAAAGGTCAAGAGTATGTCTTTAGCCAGACATTGGCGCCTACAGGATGAGCGATATAAACTGATAGGTAGAGAATGCGCCGCCTGCGGCAAGAAACTCTTCCCTACCCGGGATATCTGCCCCCACTGCGGATCCCGAGACCTTAAACCCTATAGGTTTGCGGGAAGGGGGGAGATCTACTCCTACTCTACTATCTACCAACCCCCGGCCGGCTATGAGGGTTTCGTGCCCTACACCGTCGCTTTGATCCGCTTAGATGAGGGGCCCTTGATAACCGCCCAACTGACTGATGTGGATAGAGAAGGGGTAGAAATCGGCCAGCGGGTGGAGATGGTCACCCGTCGGCTCCGGGAGTACGGCCCAGAGGGGCTCATCGTCTACGGTTACAAGTTCCGGCCGGTTCTCAAAGGCTAAGCGAGCGATTAGGCCCAAAGGGCTCGGCCGAATAAATACTTAGCTGGAAGTAAGACCTTCCAACCGCGATTGGAGGTAGCTATAGGTGCACCCCGAATGGCTAGAGAAACTCAAAGAGAAGCGAGACTATCTGAAAAAATGGTTGGCTCGCCACCGCGAGACTCACGAAATTGCACCTGAAGTTCAGAGAAATCTCGAACTAACCGAGTGGCAGATTAACACTATCGAGAGCAGGCCCTTATCATCGTACGAGATTCCATTGCCTGACCTTGCAAGGACCGTTGCCAGTGACTATGAACACCTCATGGGTGCTCTCCCAATGATCCCAAGATTTGACAGGGAAAAAATCGTCTCAGGTTCAGCTTTTACCTCGACGAGCACTGCCTCGGTTTTCGAATATGCATCAAGAGTTGGAGACCTTGACGAGCCGGAGGCAAAGGAATACTCGAATATGTTTACCGTCTCATTCCGCGATCTTCAACATTCTCACGAAAGGCCAAAGCAATTACGTTGGCTTATCGAGCGACTTGGAAATCCGGGCACGACTAGTCGACTTGACAGAGCAGTCAATTCCTATTCCTCTTATCAAATGGACACCACTCGTCGCACAGCGGTCGCAATTGAAATTAGGAATTTGATTGATGGGGTGAAAGGAGATCTCTTCGAGCGGGCTAGAAACTGGCCCAAGGAAAATATGACGTGGCCCACCATGGCTCAACGACTTTCGAAGGGTCCTGAAAATGGTCCACAATTCCAAGAGCTCATCGAGCATGAGCGAACACACAGCTTGCTAATCAGTCGTCTTTCAGATATCGCAAAGGACAGGGAAGCAGGCTCGTTCACGAATCTCGATAATGTTTGGGCTGAAACCTTAGAGCATCTTTATGCTGTTCTGGGTTTGGTTGATCTCGAAGCTAGGGGATAAAGTCAATCCTCGAATCATGTCTATCGGATAGTCTTCCTAACCCCTCGCTGCAGCGGACCGGGGATGCGTGCCCATTTGATTTCGACTCGACCGAGCCGCCGGGCCGCTCAGCTCGGCGCCGTTAGGGGAAGCAACGATGGGGTTGCTCTGCCCGGTCGCAAGGCTAGAGCCTACGTTCAAACGATCAAAACAAAATGGACTTAAAAAGGCGACCCCGCAAGGGGTCGTCCTTTTTGTTGCTAGACACTAACTCACCGCCGTGGCCTTTACTTCTCCTCCCCTCGGATCAGAAGGGTGAGGGCCAGGCTCACCAGGCTGATCACCAGCGCCCCCCAGAAAGCAGCCCAGAAGTTGGCCACCCCAAAGCCGATGCCCAACTGCCCGGCCACCCAAGCGGTGAGACCCAACATCGCCGCGTTGATGACGAAGAGGAAAAGACCCAAAGTCAAAACTATCAAGGGGCAGGTGAAGAATTTGAGCAGGGGCCGGATAAAGGCGTTCACCAACCCCAAAATCAGTGCCACCGTTATGATGGCCCACTCATCTTCCACTTTTATTCCCGACACCAGCCTACTGGCGACATAGATGGCCAGGGCGTTTATCAGCCAGCGAAGCAGAACCCGCCGTATCATAAGATCTCCTCTCCGATGAAAAGGGTATGCCTCAGGCCAGAACTGAGGGCATCAGCCCTGCTCAGGACGGTCACCGTCTCGTCTTCCTCCACCGCCGAGCAGGAGCACACGACCTTTCTGGCTATCCCCTCATAGTCGGGTTCATACATCTACCACCCCCATAGTTTTGGCTCATTTTCCTCGGGATACTTTACATACTACCACTCGGTGGCAAATCCAGCAAATAGAGGCGGCCCCTACTCGACATATATCTCCACCCGCTCCCCGTCCTCGGTATCCTCTACATCCACGATCTTCCCCCTAGCGCCCTCGCGCACGGCTCTCACTATCTCGTCGATGTCGAGATCGAGGGGGGCGGAGAACTTGGCCCCTATCTTGGCCCCGATATTTAACAGCCCTAGGGGAAGGTTGATATTCACCTTATGCTTCCCTGTTTTCATATCTGTGACCCGCACTTGGAACCAGCGCGCAGGTGCGGCCCGCTCTTCCCCCGTTGTCTCTAAGGCATCCAGGAGTTTCGCCCCCTCCTCAGCGGTGATCTGGCCCTCCTCGATCATCTTGAGGATCTGCATCCTCTCCTCGTGAGTAGCCATCCTCTCATCTCCTTTTCACTCTTAATATCATCCGCTCTAACGTCCGCTCCTCGATGAAACCGCACCTCTCAAGAACCTTTACCGTCTCCAGGTAAGAAGGGTATATTCTGGCCACCGCTCCTCTTGGAGGGCGGCTACGCAAAATCGAAAACACTTTAGCCAAAAGCCCCTCCTCCACCCGGCCTCGCTCCTCCCGATGAACCACCATTCCCAACCGGTGCGGCCCAGCCCAGGAAAGACGGAGGGTGAGCATAGACCCCCCCGTCACCCAGCGGTATCTTCTCCGGCCGAGAAGCCTCCATAGCCAGCCGAGGAGCCCCTGGCCCAGGTCCGGCTTCCAGCCTTCCCTTTCGCCCAGGAACGCCGTCTCTTGGGGTAAGGCCTCTTTCCATAGCCGATACCCCTCTCGCCACTCGGCGGGCGCTAACTCTCTCACCGCAGGGCCTTCTCGGAGGACGAAATCGACCGTTTCAACGAGTCGCATCTCCGTCCAGGCATCAACCTCCATAAAACCCAGTTCCTCATAGAGCCCCTTAGCCGCCCTATTATCTCGGCGCACCTCCAAGGCCACCCAAGGGGCTTTCCTCCTTTCGGCCCTCTCTACAACCGCTTCCATCAACCGCCTAGCGATGCCCCTCCTCCGATAATCTGGGTGGACGGCTAAGTTGCTTACGAAGTAGCCCCCTCTCCTCCTGCTGAGGGTCACATTCCCCACCACCCGTTTTCCCTCCACCCAAACGTAGCCTGAGAAAATATCTCCCAGAATCCACAAGAGAGGCCTAATATAGGCCGCAGCCCTCATCCCCCACACCGCTTCCCGACCTTCGGGGCCCAGGTCAACGCTGAAAGCCGCCTCTATCAGGTCCGCCACAGGCGACATATCCTGCATAGGGTTAAAGGTGCGTAAGCCGCTTTCCATCCCACCCAGAACCCCGGTCACCATCGCTTTCTAAGGGTACCATCATGGACAACAACCCACCTTCCCAGCGAAGCCTCACTTACCAAGAACCTCTCCTTGGGAGAAGAGGATATAAACTCCTCAGACTTGGCCTCATCGGGCGATGCGCGATTCATCTTTACTTTCCCCTCAGGAGTTCCACAGCCTTCTTGGCTCTGATCTCTCCCTTTTGTACCCGCTCCAAGATCTCCCTCCGCCTCTCGGGAGTCACCGCTTCCTCCTCCGGTACCTCATAGCCCAGGGCCCGGATCACCTTGTTGAGCCGGCTACGTACCGTAGGATAGGAGATTCCCAACTCCTCCTCCACCCTGGTGATCTTCCCCTCGCACTTGATGAAGGTCTCCACGAACCGCATCTGCTCAGGGGAGAGCCGGTAGAAGCGACCTAACTCGAAGTGCCCCTCTAGGGTCGAATCGCAACTTCGACAGTAGAGGCGTGTCACCTCGAGATCGCTGAAGCAGACCGGACACCGCTTCCTCACAGGATACATAAAAACACTCCCTTCCCTGAACTAGAGAATGGGCTAGCAACCCGAAAACCGCACCCACTTCTCCGTTCCCCTTCCCGCACTTCCCCCAGCTGTTGATGGCGATAGGCCCTCTCCAACCGGGCCTGTTCTTGCTACCTCAGACTGCTCCCACTGGATGACAAGCACCAGCCGATACGTACCTACAGTTACGCTTATCTTCAATCTCCTTGCTGAAATCTCATACAATATTTTATTGCAGAACTTGAGATTTGTCAAGCCTATATTAAATAACTTGAGATTAGAGGTGTAAATTTTAAGTTTAGACTTCTATAGGGGGCAAATATAAACGAGGAGAGCAAAGCGCTCCCCTCGATGAAGTGATTAAACAATTATTGGAGGCTAAGAGCCCCTGGTCACTCCAGATAGATGATCCAGACGCAGAGGCCAGCCAGGATGATGGTGGTCACTATGAGGGCCGCCCACTGGCCTGGCAAGAGCCCCACATTTCGGGCGGCTATCACCAGCATGATCACCATACCTACGGCCAGGACGATCCAGGCCGATAGGCGAGGATGACGGGTTACGAACCCTTTCAAAGAGGCGATCATTCCCCCTCTCCTTTCTCTTAGATCTTATCCCACTCCCGCTTCACCTGCTCCCAGGTCTCCTCCCGAGAGCCCGAATTATCGATGATGACGTCCGCGGCTTTGATCTTCTCGGAGATCGGCCCCTG
>DFBK01000010.1 GCA_002366595.1 Anaerolineales bacterium UBA3082
GATGGAGGGGTGAGGATGGGGGGAGTGATACTGATCATTGATGATGAGGAGACCTTAAGTTATTTTTTGAAGGAATCTTTGCGCCAGGAGGGGTATGAGGTCCTCCTAGCCCGGACTGGTGGCGAAGGGCTGAAACTCCTAGATGAGAAGGAGGTTGATCTAGTCCTTCTGGACCTAAGATTGCCGGATATCGAAGGGTCGGAAGTCCTGAAGGAGATAAAAGCCTCTGGCGGGGAGATGCCGGTGATGATGCTCACCGGGTATGGGACGATAGATAGCGCCGTGGAAGCGATGAAGTCGGGGGCCTATGACTATATAGAGAAGCCTCCGGACTTGACCGCTCTCAAACTCATCGTAGCCCGGGCCTTAGAATCGTGGGCTCTGCGGCAGGAGATCCGAAGGCTGCGTACTCAAGAGGAAGAGGAACTGACCTGGATAGTGGGGCAGAGCCCGGAGATGAAGAGCATCGCCCGGCTGGTGGAGAGGATAGCCCCCAGCAAGGTTACGGTCCTGATCCAGGGGGAGAGTGGGACGGGCAAGGAGGTGGTTGCCCGAGCGATCCACCGCCAGAGCGGCCGAAGAGATAAGCGTTTCGTAGCCATCAACTGCGCGGCTATCCCCGAGGCGCTCTTGGAGAGCGAACTCTTCGGCTATGAAGCGGGAGCCTTCACCGACGCCAAGCGCCGGAAGAAGGGGATCTTCGAGATGGCAGATGGGGGTACCCTCTTTTTAGACGAGATATCGGGTATGCGGTTGGAGATGCAAGCTAAACTGCTGCGGGTTCTGGAATGGGAGAACCTGAGGCGTCTGGGGGGGACGAAGGATATCAAAGTGGATTTGCGGATAATCGCGGCCACCAATCGAGATATCAAAGGGCTCCTAGAAGAAGGGGGTTTTCGCGAGGACCTTTTCTACCGCTTAAGCGTGGTGGTCATCGATGTCCCACCCCTGCGGGAGAGGGTGAAAGATATAGACCTTTTCGTGGCCGCCTTTGTGGCGGAGTTTTCCGAATCCATGGGGAAGGGCGTAAGAGGGGTCTCTGAGGAGGCTATGCGCCTCTTGCGAAGGTACGGCTGGCCGGGCAACGCCCGCGAGTTGAGAAATGTGATAGAGAGAGCGGTTATCCTCTGCGAGGGGGAGGAGATAGAGCCCAGACACCTGCCGGCGGAGATAGTGGAGAGGCAAAGGACCCCTCGCCTGGTTCCCAGCGTAGAAGTCTCCCTGGATGAGGAAGGGATAGACCTCAGGAGGACGGTGGCCGATTTTGAGAAGCGGATGATAGAGGAGGCTCTGCGGAAGACTGGCGGAAATCAGAGCCAGGCCGCCAGGCTCCTGGGGATAAGCCGGGATGTTCTAAGATACTCCTTGCAGAAGTATGACCTGGGTTAAGGCACCTCCTACGGGTGTTGGTAGAAGTAAATAAGGCGGGTTCAAAACCTGCTCTTGTAGTGCTCGGCCATTGGCCTGGCATTGTTGGGGATGTGAGAAATGCGATGTGCAGCGGTAAGCATGACCTTGCTTCTGGCCGTGGTTCTTACCTTGGGCGCTTGTGCAGGCGGAGGTCTTTTCGCCCCCACGCATATAGCCGGTTACCGGTTGGACACGGAGTTACCCCAGGGGTTGCCAGATCAGGCCCCCATTTACCGCGTCGTCGAGGCCCCAACGCCGGCGGCCGAATGGGCACGGCATCTGGCCGCAACCTTGGGTTTTGAGGGCGAGCCCGTTGCCTACAGCGAAGCCGCGGCCCAACCGGAGTGGACGTGGGCGGGACAGCCGTACAGCGGTGAATCATTAACAGTATACGGGAACATCGCTTTTGGGTGTTCCTCGCCCCCGGATGGGCATACCGGTGCTGGCACCCTGGAGACGGCAGAGGAAGCAGTGGCGGCGGCACGGGCCTGGCTGACAGCGCGGGACCTTCTGCCGGCCGACTGTGCTGACGATGCTCGGGCCTGGCCGTATCAGACCGGGCCTGCCGAGTCCAGACTCACACGATACGGTTGGGAAGTTTGCTTCCGCCGCCGTCTGGATAGCCTGCCTGTGGGGAGCCGCTGTGTCTGGAGAGGCGGCGTCTCCGTGGATCTTGATCCCCAGGGGCGCGTCATCGGCCTACGTTATAAACGTCGTGAAGTTGAGAGGGATTCGCTGGTGCCTATTAAGACAGTGGAGGAAGCATGGCAAGAATTGCAGACCAGAGGCCCTGCCTTCTTCGACACCGAGGGTCCAACGTTTCCTGAGTATGGCATTTTCACCATCACTGAGGTTGCACTGGGGTATTACGAGGGACCTGTAGGGACGATGGAGGTACAGAAGCAGTTCAAGCCTCACTATATCTTCACAGGCAGGGCAGAGATACCCAATGAAGGTGGCGAAATGAGAATGGCCGCCTATGTGCCCGCTTGGAAATAAATCGGCAAGTAATCAGCAGGGCAGGTTTCCAAACCTGCCCTGCTGCCTCTCTAGCGCTACCCCTATTTGTCGGATATCGAAACCCGACCTACAAAACCGAGAGCACGCATTGATGAACGTCGCAGGTAAACTGCGACGCTACATGATGGTGCCGGTTTGAAATCCTCACCAGCGGTCAAGAGATTTGTGTAAAATTCCCCATTAGGTAAAAACCCCCAAACTATCCCTGCAGTTTTCAGCCTCTTGCGCCTGGTGATGGTCCCCCCGCTTGCTGCTTTCAACTTTAACGAGTTCGGCAGCGCTTCTCTACGTTAGACCTTAGCCCTATTCGCGTTTAATCCACAATATGTTGTGTAACCTCCTAGCCGCTGCGCTCTCCATGAGAGCCAGCGGTTACTTCGTCCTTTCGTAAATGCGTCTAAAACCTGGCACGGTTCTTGCAAGAATATATAGGTGGAAGGAACAGTAGGCATGAATAAGGGGCCTCGAAGGATGAACCCTAAGCCGATACGGATATTAGTCGCTGATGACGAGAGGACCCTTTCCTTTTTCTTGCAGAAGAGCCTGGAGGCGGATGACGCTTCCTACTGCGTAGAGACGAGTCATTCTGGGGCGGAGGCTCTGGTGAAGATAGTTCGGACCCCCTTCGATCTGGTCATCGCCGACTTGAGGATGCCGGGACTGGATGGCCTCCGACTGGTGAAGCATGCCCGGGACCTCAATTCTGCGACCCAGGCTATTCTCATGACCGCCTACGGCTCCGACGGGGCCGAGGCAGCAGCCAAGGAGATGGGTGTGGAATATATCACCAAGCCTTTCGCTATGGAGGATATGAAGAGACTGGTCCGCAAGGCTATGCGGGCCCAAGGAAAGGAGAGAGAAAGATGTTGAGCCTTGCAGAGATCAAACTAGCCATGACCGTGACCCTCTTCCTCATCGGTGTGGTATCCAGTATCTCCGGCCTCTGGATCGTCATGGCTAAAGAGTACCATACCGCCATGCGCCAACTCTCTAACCAATCGATCAGGATCAGTGGCCGAGCCGTGACTCAGGACGCTGTGGCTCCGGTCATCGACTCCGCTGCCCGGCTGGTGGAAGCGATAAGTCAACTGATCCGCACGGCGGCCGGCATCGGAGCCTTCCTCTGCGTAGCGGGGGTCGGGATCTGCGTCGTTGCCTTCTGGATGACAACTAGGCTGTGAGGTGGCCAAGTGGCCGAATATAAACGAGACGGCGAGCCGAGAGAGGCAACAGCCGTCGAAGAGGTTGCCCCTATCTTGAGGCGGTACCGAAAGGCCGTCCAAGACAAATGGGGGGAGGTGAGGGAAGGGTACGTCCCTCTCCGACTAGTGGAGGTGACTCCCGAGGGGGAGGTCATCGCTTCTAGGGGGACGGAGGCGCTGGAGGCCAGCGAGAGATCGGTTATCCTAGGAGCACCAGGCTCCGGGAAGAGCACTCTTCTTGCCTACTTGGCCTACGAGTATGCTCGCCAGGGCGAGACCCCCTTCTTCTTGGACCTCTCACTCTTGGCTCCGGGTGAGAGGTTGAGAGGGATGGTGTCCAGGGCTCTAACCGACTACGGTTTGGAGGCTTCTTCCTCCATCGTGGACTATCTCTTGGAAGAACCGTGCCTTCTCTTCTTGGATAACCTAGATCGGGTCACCAATAACTATTGTTTGGAGGAACTGGAGCGACTACTGAGTGCGGCGAAGGGTTTCATCCTCGCCTGTCGGGAGGAGGATTACCCCGCCTATGCCCGTTGGCTGGAGAAGGTGAAGAGGCTGAAGATCCAACGCTTCTCCGATGAGGATATCCGCCGCTACCTCTTCCTGCAGTTGCCCGAGAACATGATCCTAGAGGTGGAGAAGAGGCTCCGCGCACAGCCGGAACTTTGGGATCTAGTTCATACCCCCCTCTTCCTGCGTGGTTTGCGGGAACTCCTAGCCGATCCGGGAGCCGAGGGGGATTGGTGGAACGCCACCTCTATCATCGAGAGAGCCGTCTGCGCTCTTCTGGTCAAATATAAGGGAGAGGAAGTCAAGGAGATAGAGGAAACCCTCTCTCGGGGAGCCATGAAGGCTCTCCAATCGGGAGAGTCCAAGGTGGATAGAGAAGCCCTTGAGGGTGGCTCTAGTGGGCAGCCGATGGTGGCCAGACTTATGGTTAGCGGTCTCTTGGTGCGTACCCCTGACCGCGAAGGGGTGCAGTTTCTCCACCCCTTGGTGCAGGAGTATTTTGCTGCCCGGGCCTTGGCTTCCCAGAGGGATCCCGAGGGAGAGGATGCTTGGAAAGGGGATACCCCAGAGTGGGAGGGAGCCATTGTCCAGGCTTATAATTTCGCTCCCGATCGCCTCGACTATCTGCGCTGTCTTCTTCCCCACGGCAACGGCTCCTCTTTAGCGGCTCTCTGTCTAGCCCGTAACGAGAGCCCAGACGGCTCCCTCTCGCTCCTCAAATCTCTCCTCCCAGAAGTAGATGAAGGGACCTCTTATCAGTTGGGCTTGGCCTTCAAGAAGGTGGGGCGGTACACCGATGCTTCCTTCTGCCTGGAACGGGCCCTTGACGGGTCATTTGATCTATTGGGGTTCGCCGAGAAGTACGGCCCCAAGGAGCGTACTAAGCCAGAGCAGACGATCCTCAAGCGGAATAAAGGGGTGGTCTACCGGGAGATGCAGCAACTGGACCAGGCGGTCCAGGAGTTAGAGGAGGCTCTAGAAGCCGCCGGAGCCACCTATGTGGACACCTATCATGAGTTGGGGTTAGCCTACGAGGGGCAGGCCAGGTACGAGGAGGCACTTTGTGCCTTCCGCCAGGCCATAGCCCTTGAGCCCGAGGTGGCTATCTACCATTACGCCGCGGGAAGAGTCTTGAGCCATCTAGGGCGATACGAGGAGGCCCAAGAGAGGCTGGAGCAGGCCAGGTTCCTCGATGATAGGCATGCCCCCACCCTCTATGAGTTAGGCTTGGTTTACGAGAAGCAGGGCTGGATGGATGAGGCGTTGGCGGCCTACGAGGAAGGAGCCGGGCTCGATCCCCAGGAGGGGACCTATCTTTGTGGGAAAGGGAGGATCCTCTTTCTCCAGGGGAGGAAGGAAGCGGCGCTGGAGAGTCTGAGAGAGGCTTTGGCTATCTCTCCCCAAAGGGCCGATTGGCATCACCAGTTGGGGAGTATGTTGGAGAGTCTGGGGCGGTGGGAAGAGGCGGCCGATGAGTACCACCAGGCGACTCGACTCGATCCGCAAGCAGAATACTATCACTCTTTGGGGTCCCTGGCTACTCGTCTGGGGCGAGGGGATGAGGCTCTCTCTTACCTTAGGAAGGCGACTGAACTCCTTCCCCAGGAAGCGAAGTGGTATGGCGAGTTGGCGGAACTCCTCTCCCGCCGAGGTGACTACGAGGAGGCTCTTGCGGAGTGTCAAAAAGCCCAAGAGTTGGCCCCCCAGGAACCCAACTATCTGGAGATGGGAGCCCGCATCCATCGGCGAGGAAAGCGGTATGAGCAGGCGGCAAGGGAGATAGAGAAGGCTTTGGCTATAGCACCAGATCGAGCCTCGGTGCACCATGAGTGGGGCCGTATCTACGAGGAGCAAAAAAGGTACGAGAAAGCCCTAGAGGAGTATACCAAGGCTCGGAACCTTGCCCCCCAGGAGGTTGAATACCTCTCCTCGCTGGGTGCTACCTATCACAGCCTGGGCGAAGAGGAACGAAGTGCCAAGGAGTTGCAAGAGGCGACTCAACTGAACTCTCATTCCCATCTGGCTCATAATCGGCTAGGGGCCGCTTATGAGAGCCTGGGAGAGAAGGAGAAAGCCCTGGCCGCTTACAGAAAGGCGATAGATCTCGCGCCCCGCGAAGCCACCTATCGGCTCCATGCCGGGAGGTTGTTCCTCCACTTCGGTCGGCTGCAAGAGGCGGAGCAGGAATTGAAGGAGGCTATCCGCCTCGCGCCCCGGCAGGCGGAGGCTCATGGCCAGTTGGCCAGGGTGCTTGAAGAGCAAGACAGGTATGAGGAGGCGATAGGGGAGTACCGAAGAGCAATTCGCCTTGCTCCCCAGGAGGCGGATTATCGCCGCCGACTGGCTGTAGTGGCCCAAAGGTTAGGGCGGCTCAACGAGGCCAAAAGCGAGATCTTAAGGGCCACAGAACTCGACCCTTCGGATGCTACCCTCTACGCCCGGCTGGGAGCCCTGGCCGAGAGCGATGAGCGGTATGACGAGGCGTTAAGTGAGTACCGTCGAGCCTTGGATCTCGCTCCCCAGGAGTTGGGGTTGCGAGTGAGGGCTGCGGCTGTCTACCGGAGGTTGGGAGAGTATGAGCGAGCCTTGGAGGAACTGGATGACCTTTTGGCCCAGGGTTATGACTCCGGTGAACTGCACGCCGAGAGGGGCCAGATCTACGAACTCCAAGGGGGGCTGGAAGAAGCGGGGCAGGAATACGAGACTGCCATCCGCTTGGAGCCGGAGGTTCCTGGCTATCATCGCCTTAAAGGTGTCCTCCTCTACCGCCAGGGGGAGATAGAAGAAGCCCAACGGGAGTTAGAGAAAGCGTTGGACTCCGATGCTGTAGCCTATCATCAACTAGGGGTCATATGTGAGACGAGAGGAGATATAGAGGAGGCGGTTCGCCTCTACCGCCAGGCGGTAGCCCTCTCCCCGGAGAATGCGACTTTCCACTCCAGCCTAGGCTTGGTTTTGCGAAATCAGAACGATCTGGCCGGTGCCAGAGCCGTCTTGGAGAGGGCCGTGGCTTTGGCTCCCCAGGAGGCGGAGTTGCACTACCAGTTGGGGAGCCTCTACAAAGAGCAGGAGGAGAAGGAGAAAGCGTTGTCCGAGTATAGAGAGGCTGTGGAGTTGGCTCCCTATGAGTCTCGGTACTATCAATGGTTGGGACGGGCGCTCTGGGAGGCAGGTCGCCAGGATGAGGCTATCGCCGCCTTAGAAGAGGCGGTCAGCGTGGCCCCGGATGACCCCTCGCTACGCGGGGAGTTGGCACATCTCTTCGAAGCGCGAGGTTGGGATGAGGAAGCCTTGGAACAGCATGAGCGAGTGGCCGAGGCCGAGCCAGAACATTATAGCCGCCTGGGGCAGATTTTGAGCCGACTGGGCAAGAGAGATCGAGCCTTGGTTTCCTTGGAAAAGGCGGTGGCTCTGAGCCCTGATGATCCAAAGGCTCATCTTAACCTAGCTAAGATCCTAGAACTAGAAGGGAGGAGCCAAGAGGCTCTGGAGGAGGTGGAGAAGGCGGTGAGTTTGGCCCCTCAGGATCCCCACTGTCACCGCCAGCGGGGGCTCCTCCTTCTAGGGATGGAGAGGTACGAGGAGGCTAAAGAGGCGTTAGAGAGAGCGACAACCCTCGACCCCCAGGATGCCCAGGCTCACCACACTTTGGGGAGCCTATATCAGCGACAAGGCCGCTTGGAGGAGGCGTTGACTCCCTACCAGAAGGCGGCCACCTTGGATCCCAAGCGGTCTGCCTACTACCTTTCCTTGGCTACTCTCCTCCGGGAGTTGGGGCGGGAGGATGAGGCCCTTGCTACTCTGAAGAAGGCGGTTTCTCTCGACCCCCCAGAAGCGGAGGCCCACTATCAATTGGGGGAGATCTATGAAGGACAGAAGCGGTATCAAGAGGCAATGGCTCACTATGAAAAGGCGGCTGCCCTGAAGCCGGACCAAGCAACCTACCACCGTTCCCTGGCTGGCGTTCTCGTTCCTTTGAGCCGCTGGGATGAGGCCCTGACGGCTCTCCGGAAGGCGACCGCGCTCGACCCTGGGGAGGCTGAAGGCTGGTACCTATTGGGAATGGCGCAGGAGGGGAAGGGGTGCTATGAGGAGGCCGTGGCGGCCTATCAGAGGGCGGCGACCATCGCTCCCCAAAAGTCGATATATCAACGGAGCCTAGGAAAGGCACTTATGGAGGCGGGGCGTCCCGATGAGGCCTCTTCCGCTTTAGAGCAGGCTTTGGCCCTCGACCCCGAGGATCTCGATCTCTCCTTCTACTTGGGACAGGTATACGAGGCCGGTGGAAGGCTCGAAGATGCCTACTCGAAATATGAGGAAGTGGCGGGAGTGACCCACAGCCCTGAACATTGGTTCCAGGCGGGAGCCGTAGCCCGGAAGTTAGGTTGGTACGCTAAATCCGCCTTCGCCTTCCAGGAAGCGTTGGCTCTCCGGCCTGATTTCGCGGCTGCTCATGGTGAGTTGGGAATCGTCTATGCCCTGAAAGGGGAGCAGGCTAACGCGGTAAAAGAGTGCCAGAAGGCGTTGGAGTTGCAGCCTCGGAGCGCCGCTCACCGTCGCCGTCTGGGGGTTGCCTATCGGGAGATAGGGAGAGATGAAGAGGCTTTGCGAGAACTCCAGACCGCTCAGGCCCTGGCCTCTCAGGAGGCGAGTACCCAATATGAGCTAGGACAGACCTATGAGAAGATGGGCCAATGGGACAGGGCTCTGGCAGCCTTCGAGGAGGCCACAGAATTGGCTCCTCGGGAGGGCCTCTATCTTTACGCGCTAGGCGTGGCTCATAAGAAGATGCAAAACTACCCTCAAGCCATATCCGCTTTGGAGAGGGCGGTGGAGATGGCCCCCCTGGTGGCGGAATGGCGGGACGCATTGGGCGAACTCTACGAGATCGATGGAAGGTTCCAATCGGCTCTAGATCACTATCTCAAGGCTGTGGACTTGGCCCCCCAGATGGCGGAATACCATCACCATGCTGCCTCAGCCTACCGTCAGATGAGGCGGTACGATAAGGTCTTGGAGCACCTGGAGAAGGCTATCCAGTTACAGCCCAGGAACAGCCGCTTATATGCCGAAGTGGGCGACGCCTATGAGCGCCAAAAACGGTATGAGGAGGCAGAAGAAGCCTACCGGCGGGTTCTGGAACTGGACCCTCAGGAACCTATGCACTGGATAAACCTGGGAGCGATTCAGGAGAAGCGGGGTCACAGGCGGGAAGCGATCGCCAGTTTCCAGGAGGCTCTGAGATTAGGCGGGGCCTATGCCCCGGCCTACGAGCACCTGGGGCGGCTCCAGGAGAACTCTGGTAGGTTTACCGAGGCGCTGGAGAACTATAAGCGGGCTACGGAGGTCATGCCCCAGAACGCCAACTACCGGTATCGGGTGGGCGTGATTCGAGGAAAACTGGGGCAGTATCACGAAGCGATAGAGGAACTTAGGAAGGCGGTGGAACTCTCGCCAGAGTTCTCGCCCGCCTATGAGGCCATAGCCGAGATCTATAAGGCGCAGAACCGGTATGAGGAGGCGCTTCGAGCCTATCATCAGGCTATCGAGGCGGCGCCCGAAGAGGTGATCTACCACCAAAAGATCGGGAACCTATGCCGTGAGTTGGGACATACGGAAAAGGCCATGGCCCACTTCAGGAAGATGATCGAGTTGCGGCCCACCAGTGGTGCGGCCCACAATGAGTTGGGTAGGCTCTATGAGGAGCAAGGGGGGTATGACCAGGCTTTAGAGGAATATCTGCGGGCCACTCAGACCGATCCTCAAAACGGAGAGTATTTCTACAACGCGGGACTTTTGTACAAGCAACTGAAGCAGTACCCAGAGGCGGTATCGATGTTCCGAGAGGCGGTACGGCTCCAGGCTAATAACGCCGCTGCCTATAAGCAGTTGGCGGCCACCAGCGCTCTGGCCTGGGTAAATGGAGCCCTGCAGATCGCATGAAGAGAGGGGTTATGAAAGCCAGAGAACTGATAAATATCGCCAGGCTTAGCCTGACTCTGGATGAGAGTCGGTATGCCATCGCGCTCTTACGCCATCTTCTGGCTCATCTCCCCCACTATCTGGAAGCACGGCTCCTCTTGGGCAACCTTTTGGCCGAGAAGGGGAAACTGGAGGAGGCACGCCGACAATATGAGGTCGTCCTGGCTGTCGATCCGGCAAATTATGAGGCTTTGCAGGGAGTGCGGCTCTTATCCCGAATGCGCGCCAAGGTAGTCGCAATGGAGATCGACCCTCTTCCCGGTGAGGGGGAGGGGCTGAGACATACGTTGGTCCTGGCCGAGGCTTTGTGGAGGGGTGCGCGTTGGAGAGAAGCGAAGCGGATCCTGGCCGGTTTAGAGGAACGCCACCCCTCCTGCCTCCGGGCCAAATTGATGCTGGCCGATATCCTCTTTCGGGAGGGGAGCGACGTGGAAGGCGCCTCTTTGCTCCATGAGGCCCAGACACTGGATCCCAGCATGAGGGTGGCAAGAGAGCTCTTTGGGGGCCTCCACTCGGATTTCCTAGAGATGGACGTTGATATTCCTCTCCCAGGGGGCTTACCCCCTGGCCCCGAGGAACTCCAGGTTCTTCTGGGAAGTGTGGGGTATCGTGAGAAGGAGATAGATGTCGAAGAGGGCGGAGAAAAGGTTCCGGCCGGCCCCCTGGCTGAAGAAGAGGCTGATGTTGGGGAGAAGGCTGAGCCCGAAGCGGCTGTGACGCCTCTTGAGGGGTGGCCCGATCAAGCGCTTGACGAAGAAGGCGAGCCGGTAGAAGTTGTAGACCTCTTGGCCACTGAGGAGTGGCCCCACCAACTGCCTATCGACGAGGGGGAATTAGAAGAGGTTCCAGGAGAGAGCGTAGAAGAGAGCGAGACGATAGTGATCCCCTCCTTGAGGAAGGATACCCTCTCGCTTAGGCCCGTGGAACTCATCGTCACTAGCAAGTTCAGACTGGCGGAGAAGTATGGGCCCGATGGCTTTATGCGTATCGAAGAGAGGTTATCGGAGCTGGAGAGGGCAACCAAGGGCCCCCAGGTCAAGAGGGTCTATGTGGATGAAGGTAGGACCCTTGATGGTTTAGAGCCCGTAGACCCCACCGACCCCTGGGCTATCAAAGTCCTCATTGATGAGATCGACGAGAGGTTGCAAGCCGAAGGAAAGGAAGCGAAATTCCTGCTCCTTGTGGGGGGCGATGATATCATCCCCTTCTGCCGCTTGCCTAATCCGGCTGACGATGGGGAGTTAGAGGTATGGACGGATAACCCCTACGCCTCGCGGGACGAAAACTTCCTCCTCCCTCAGAGGGCGGTGGGGAGGATACCCGATGGGAAGAAGGGAGATATTTTGCCTTCGCTCTTGGAGGTGGCCCTTGAGGGCCATCGAGAGGCCTCAAAAGGGAGGCTAACCGGAATGGTGGCTGGGCTAATGAGAGGGCTGCGGCGAGGCCCCTCTAGCCTTGGCCTCTCGGCAGAGATCTGGCAGGAGGCCTCTCAGGCGGTCTTTGAGGCCATCGGCAACTCCAAGGGGTTGGAGATATCCCCTCCCTTCACTGACCAGGAGTTCCTGGAGCGGCATACCCAGGTTCCTCCCCTCGCCTATTTCAACCTCCACGGGGTGAAAGAGGCCGCCTACTGGTATGGTCATTCATCTTCCGGCCAGGAACTCAACTTCCCCATCGCCTTGACCCCCTTAAACCTGGCTTGGGCCGAGGTCTCCGGAGCAGTGGTCTACAGCGAGGCTTGTTATGGGGCTCACCTGCGAGAGGGCGGCACCGATTCTTCCATCCCCCTCGCTTTCCTGGCTCAAGGAGCCAAGGCGGTGATAGGCTCCACGGGGATGGCTTACGGGGCGCTTACACCTCCCCTCTCCGGGGCCGATCTTTTGGGGCGAAACCTCTGGCTGGGGCTGAGGCGGGGCTTCACCATAGGAGAGGCTCTCCTGCGGGCCAAGTTAGGCCTGGTGGAGGAGATGGCCGAACGACAGGGTTTCCTTGATGGCGAGGATCAAAAGACTATTTTGAGCTTCGTCCTTTATGGGGATCCGAGCCTAAAAGCCCCCATCGTCGCTTCCCGTTCAAAGCAGCCCTCAAAGGTGGAGATCTCTTGTCCTTCCGTGGTCTGCGGGATGAGAGCCCAGGAAAGCCTAGAGGTGGATGAAGAGGTGGTGGCCAAGGTACGCAAACATCTCGCCGAAAAGGCCCCCTTCCTGGCCGAGTTGGAGCTGAAGGTAGCCTCCCAAAGCCTCTGCGCAAAGGATTGTAACTGCGGTGGGGGTTGCTTTCTGCACCAGGCACATTTAGGGGTGAAGAAGGCACCGCCCAATCTGGTCTTCACCTCCGAGCGGCTTGCCTCTCTCCCTGGAGATGGGACGTTGAAACAGATATTCAGAGTCACCGCCGACCAGGGAGGGAACGTATTGAAGATGGCGATCTCTAAGTAGGGTAACGATGAGACTAGAGGAGTATCCGAGACCGAAAAACGATACCGGCATCGGCTTTCGCTACTATAGAGACACCGGTCACTATGGGGAGGACGATCTGGACTTCTGGATTCCGGAACTGAAAGCGATGGGGGTGAGTTGGCTTATCTTACTATCGGATTGCGCTCACCCTATCCCTCGGTTCTTCATCCAGGAGCTTCAACTCAACGATATCGAGCCGGTTATCGGCCTTCATCCCCCCAAGGTCAAGCCCTTCAATCAGGATACGCTCAAGAGCGTTATAGAGAGGTACTCTCAAGTCGGTGTGCGCTATCTCTACGCTTACTATAAGCCCAATATGATGGACCAGTGGAGTTGGGATGATTGGAGCCAGCCGGAATTAGTCAAACGGTTCATGGAGATGCTCATCCCTTGTCTCGTACGGGTGCAAGAAGCCGGGCTTTGCCCCTCGCTTCCTCCCCTGCGGCCAGGAGGGAACTACCAAGAGTCAGCCTTTCTAAGAGAGATGTTGAAAGCGATCCGCGCTCAGAAAGAGTTTCTCTTCGAGGCCTTAGCGGTCTGCGTGCAGGCTCCTCCTTTATGGGAAGGACAGGGCTTCTATCCCTTTGAGCGATACGACCGAATTATCAACGAGGAGGTGGGGCGGTCTCTACCCCTGCTGGTGACGGACAACGGGCCCCTGGAGCAGGATGAAGTTAATGCCGAAGGGGTCGTGGCCTTCGCTGCCAGGCTTGAAGAAGGGCTTCCCAGACACCTACTTAATACCTCCTTCGGCTTGCTAGCGTCGCAGGAGGGCTCTCCTGAGGCTTGGTATAAGCCTGATGGAGGTAGAGCCTCGGCTGTCCAGGCTCTCAAGGTGTTCCGGCAGTGGTCTTTAGGTGATGAGCCCGCCCCACCTCTCCAAAAACTCTCCACTGGGGAGAGGAAGGGGATATATCACTATCTTCTCTTCCCTCGTTGGGAATGGGGGGTCTCGGAGCGGTATTGGCAGGCGGCCTTCAACTACGTGAAGCGGTTTCTGCCCACTTGTGGCTTCGATCCTCAAGAGGCGGCCTCCGCTCACTATGTGACCATCATCGGCAGCTCCCAGGGCGTCGATGAGGTTGTGGAGGCTGAACTCCGAGCCGGCGGTTGCCGGGTGGAGCGGATCTCGGGCCTGGATGGGGAGGAGATCGAGCAGATATTGGAGGGGTTAGCCCAGGCGGGCAAACGGTTTCGGAACCTTTGAGGGGGTGGAGATGGAAAGAGTTGCCAAAAGTGTGCCTCTGGAAAAGAGAGCGGTGAGGGTCGAGGGACGCCAGGTGGTCTTAGGGAAACTGATAGACGAACTGGAAGGGGTGATCGCCGCGGGGTTCGGCATCCCCATGACCTCCCAAGGCCTGATAGATAGAGAGAGGTGTTTGGAGTTAGTCGATCTCTTACGCACTTCGCTGCCGGGGGAGGTGGTGGCCGCTCGACGGATTATCGAATCAGAAGATAAAGTCCTCGCTGATGCTCGGGCGGAGGCTGAGAGGATCCGCCAGCGGGCCGAGAAGGAGGCGGCTCTGATCCTGGAAGAGAACCAACTGATGCGGATGGCAGAGATCCGCTCTCAGAGCATCATCCAAGAAGGGGAGAAGGAGGCCGAACGGATCGTCCGGGAGGCGGAGAACCGCGCCTATCAGATCTATTTGCGGCTGGAGCACGCCCTCGACCTCCTCAAGGCGGAGTTGAAAGAGACGCTGGCCTCAGGGCCAACAAGTGACTTGGAGTAGGCTTCGATGTTCCTAGGTACATATGAAGGCCAGTGGGATGGTGAGTATCTTGAGATGCCCCAGGAACTCCGCCCCCAGTTGGCGCTGGGGTTTGTGCTCACCCGGGGGTTGGGAGGGTGTCTCTGGATCTACCCGCTTTCTCAGTGGCGAGGTCTGGTGGAAGAACTCCATCGACTCCCGTTCAGCCGGGCTGACGCCCGGGCTCTAGGCCGCTTTCTCTTCGCCGAGGCCCAGGAGTGTCAACTGAGCGAGAAAGGTTATCTCTTTATTTCAGAAAGCCTAAGGAGGTATGCCCGATTGGAGGGGAAAGCGCTGATTTTGGGCCTCGATTCCCATCTGGAGATATGGGACACCCGTCTGTGGCGGGATTTGATGCTTGAGATCGAAGAGGAAGCGGACTCTATCGGAGAGAGGGTGAGCGAACAGTTGCTCCTTTTACAGCCTGATGGGGGGAGAAAGCGATGAGAAGGGTACTTCTAGCCTTAATTTCTCTCTTTCTGATCCTTCTAGGGTTATACGCCCTTCCAAGGCCAGAGGTGGTGTTGCGCCCCCAATCCCAGGGGCCAACAGTCGGAGAATGGGTGCAGACCTCGGCTTCTGACTTCCGAGAGGGAGAGAGCCTGGGAGCGGAGATAACCGAGGTCGATGGCGGGGAGGTTCGCCTGGCGTCAGGCGAGCGCCAAGGGAGTTTCATCTCCGTGGTGAAGGAGACGCCTTCTCCTTTCAACGCCATCGGTTCCCATTGGGTCGCTAGCCTGCCATCAGAAGCGGATCTGAAACTTGAAGTTAGAAGCAGCGAGGATGGGGTCTCTTGGGGCGACTGGTGGGAGTTGGAGTTGGATGAAGACATCGCTGGGGAGTCGGGGGAGGATTGGGGACAGCTACTTATCGTCCCTCCCTCTAGGTTCTTGCAATATCGGCTCTCCTTATCGACCGACAACGCCTCGGTCTCTCCCGTTTTGGAGGAGATAACCCTTCTTTATATCAACTCTCAAGAGGGGCCCACCCTAGAAGAGGCCAAAAGTATGGTTCTCCCCCAGGAGGTGACTCCTGGAGTCCCACAGCCATCCATCATCTCCCGGGCCGGATGGGGGGCCAACGAATCGTGGTACCATTCAGAACCGGAGTACAAGGGGCCTCAGGAGTTCGTTATCCATCATACCGCTACTAAGAACTTCACTGCCGACCCAGCGGCTACGGTGCGGGCGGTCTACTACTACCATGCTATCACTTTGGGTTGGGGAGATATAGGCTACAACTTTTTGATAGATCGCCAGGGGAACATATACGAGGGGCGAAAGGGTGGTGATGGGGTGGTGGGGGCTCATGCCCGCCGGTACAACTATGGCAGTATAGGTATAGCCTGCATCGGTGATTTCAACGTCGCCGATGTAACCCCTCAAATGGAGCAGGCCCTGGTCGATCTAATAGCCTGGGAGGCGGATCGGTACGGTATCGATCCCCGCAAAGAGTCTTATTTCATCGATAGGGAGCTCCCCAACATCGTGGGTCATCGAGATCTGCTCCAAACCTCCTGCCCTGGAGAGCGCCTCTATCAGCGAATGCCTCGTATCCGGGAACTCGCCTGGCAGGAACTTCTAGCCCACGACCCCAGGTTGACCATAGAGACCCCCGGGGAGGGAGAGGTGGTAAGGGGCGAGGTTGCGGTGCGGGTGATAAGCATCAGCCCCAGCACCATCGGGTTGGCGATAGATATAGATGGAGAGCCGGTGGCCGAAGACGAAAACCCCTTGGAGTGGTCTTGGGGTACAAGAGATTATCCCGAGGGGGAGCATCTGCTTCTGGCTCTGGCCCAGGGTGCTGGCGGGAGGAGCACGGAGGTGAGCCGCTCCTTGCAGGTGGACAATACCCCTCCCACGGGCACGCTGACCATAGAAGAGGGGCTGGATTTCACCTCCCAGCCTACGGTGACCCTTACGCTCAGGGCCGAAGATGAGGGGAGCGGCGTGGAGGAGATGCGCTTCACTCAGGATGGAGCGGAGCGCTTCACCCCTTGGGAGGAGTTCGCTTCCCTCAAAGAGTGGTCCCTCTCTCCGGGGGAGGGGGTGAAGACGGTAGGGGTCCGGTTCCGCGATGGGGTGGGGAACGAATCCCCCGTCTACACCGACACCGTAGTTTTGGATATGACCCCTCCTGGTGGATGGTCGGACTTTCAGGCCTGGGGCCAATCCCAGACTCTGGTCAAGGTCTCCGATGACCTCTCGGGGCTGGATAAAGAGAGCGCGGAGTATTCCCTGTCGGTAGATGGTGACAGTTGGGAGGAGTGGCAGCCCGCATTAGCCACGGGCGAGGGGTTCATCACCGCCAGAGGGTCGTTCGATCAAGGCTGGATACGGTTCCAGATCAAAGATCTGGCGGGGAACGAAGGGGTAAGCCCAGCCTATCTTCTCTCCGAGGAGCCCCAGCCAACGCCTACGCCTCCGCCTGACGACCAGGGGCTGCCCGATCTAGTGGTAGAGGGTCTCTCTCTCCTCCCTGAGGAGCCGAGACCCGAGGAGCCGGTCACCATCACCGTGACCATAGCCAATGTAGGCCAGGCTCCGACGGGAGGTGGGTTCTGGACGGGGTTGTATATCGATCCGCAAGAGCCGCCTTTCGTCAACTCCATAAGCACGGAATTCTGGTATACCCCTGGTCTGGAAGCCGGCAAGACTATTACCCTCACCGCGCAAGAGGCGGAGGAGCGGTATAGCAATTTCGTGGGCGCTTTTGCGCCGGGTAGCCATGAACTCTATCTCTATGTGGATGCTTACAACCCTGGAGTTGAGGAAGGGCTGGTGGTGGAGAGCGAGGAGGGGAATAATCTCTTGGGTCCAATAGCGATAGAGGTGGGCGGGGAGGAAACATCGCCCGAGGAAGAAAACCCGACAATGGATGTTCTCCGCGCTCTCCTCCAAGGGTTGTTGGAGATCTTGGGGCGGTGGTTCGATAGTCTGAGCGAGAGGTTGTTGTTAAGGGCTAAATCCCTGGAGTAGTCTTATGAAGAATGGGACTCACATCAAAGTGATAGGGATCGGCGGGGGCGGCTCGAATGCCGTAGATCGGATGATCCAGGTGGGGATCACCGGGGTGGAGTTCATAGCCGCCAATACCGACGCCCAGGCTCTCCACCCCTCGGAGGCGCCCTGCAAGATCGTGTTGGGTCCTGATTGTGCCCGGGGTCTGGGGACGGGTGGAGACCCATCCCTAGGAGCCCAAGCGACCGAGGAGAGTAGGGAGTACCTCGTCCAGGCCCTTCAGGGGGCGGAGATCATCTTCATCGCCGCCGGGCTGGGGGGAGGGACGGGAAGCGGCGGCGCTCCCCTGGTGGCCGAGATGGCGCGCCAAGAGGGAGCCTTATCCATCGTCGTAGTGACGAAGCCCTTCGCTTTCGAGGGGAAGTTGCGGATGGGGGTGGCCCAGGAAGCGCTGGGGGCCCTGCAGGAGAGGGCTGATGCCGTGATCGCTATCCCCAACGATCGCTTGGTGGAGTTGATCGACGCCACCATATCACTGGATATCGCCTTCCGTATCGCCGATGATGTCTTAAGACAGGGGGTGCAGGGGATCTCCGAATTGGTGACCGGCCCAGGGCTCATCAACCTGGATTTCGCCCATATCAGGAGCATCCTCCACGGTGCTGGGGTGGCGCTCATGTCCATCGGCCATGGTCAGGGGGAGGATAGAGCGGTGGCCGCGGCCGAGGCGGCGGTGGTAAGCCCTCTTACCGATATCCGCTCCATCGCCGGAGCCAAGGGTCTCCTCATCAACGTGACCGGAGGGAACGATCTCACTCTCTGGGATATCGACCGGGCTGTGGAAACGGTAGCCCAGGCAGCTCACCCGGAGGCTAACATCTTCGTGGGGGCCACGGTCGATCCCAAACTAACCGGGCGTATCCAGGTCACCCTCATCGCGGTGGGCATGGAGGGGGATGAATGGGCTTATGAGCCGCTCCAGATCCTGGTCGATGAAAAGCAGGGGTCGCCCCAATGGTTCGTGGAGACCTCGGAACTGGTAGAGCCAGCCACCCACCGTCCCTTCATGACAGAGACCGATCTAGATATCCCAGCCTTCATCCGACGGAGGAGGGCTGGGTCCTGGTTCAAGGAGTAACGGTGTCTAAGAGGAGAGAGTCGAAGGTAAAAGGGTATATCTACAGCCGGTTTCCGGAGATGGAGGGTGTGCAACCCAAGTTTTCCGCTTCCCAGGGAAGGTACGTCTATACCTTCAGGAAGAGGCTCCCTTTGGCTGGGGGGGGCGATCTTCTGCAGGTGGTGCGGGTTGTCGCCGATAAGGACGGCGAAGTGTTGAAAGTTTCCCTTTCGAGGTGAAGATGGTGGCCTTATTCTTTTGGAGAGTTTTGGCCTTCATCACCCAGAGGGTGCTCAGGATACGTCCTTTGCTCCTCTTCCTAGTTTGTTCCTATCTTTTGGGGTGCCTGTTGGGTTTTCTCTTCGCCGGAGGGGGGGGGCGATGAGAGGGGGAATAGTGACCCTCATCTTGGCCCTCGGTTTGACTACGGTGGCCCTGCCCGTTATGGGCGCTCCAGGTGAGATAACCGGACCCACTATCTATATCGTACAATGGGGAGATACGCTTTTCTCCATCGCTAACCGCTTCGGGACGACTGTAGGGGCCCTGATGGCAGCCAACGGCTTGACCAGCCCTCTCATCTACGTAGGGCAGAGACTAACTATCCCCTTTTCAACCCCTATCGTTACCCAGGAGCGGTCAACTGGTTACCTCGTCCGATATGGGGATACCCTCTATTCCATCGCTAGGAGGTTCGGAGTTTCTGTGGAGTCGTTGATGAGGGCTAACAGCCTTTATAACCCCCATTTCATATACATAGGTCAAAAGTTGACTATCCCGGACTCAAACACTATTTCCGAGGGTGTTCTTTCGTCTGCCCCTTCAGTTGCCTCCGAGGCATCCACCTTGGAGTATGGTGTAGGGTTGTCAGTCTGGGGAGAGAAGAGTCATGAACAGGCTCGGCTGGCCAGGGAGACGGGATTTAGTTGGGTGAGGCAAGGTTTTCCCTGGCGGGAGATGGAGGTAGGGAAGGGGATATTCGACTGGGAGGTGGCCGATAGGGTGGTGGAGGCTCTGGAGGGGTTTTCTATTATCGCCGTGGTCGATTCTCCACCCTCTTGGGCTCAGACCGAGGGGCCGGCTAACTCCCCTCCCGATAACTACCGTGACCTGGGCGACTTCCTTTACGGCCTGGCTAGCCGCTATCGAGGGAGGATAAAAGCCTACCAGATCTGGAGGGAGCCGAACCTGGCCTCTCAATGGGGACATCCCAACGCAGCGGAATATGTGGCCCTCTTGCGAGTAGCCTATCTGAATATCAAGGCCGCGGATCCCGAAGCCTTGGTCATCTCCGCGGGCCTCGCGCCCACGGAGAGTGGATGGCCGGTAGCCATCCCCGACGATCTCTTCCTGCGCCAGATCTATCAAGTGGGAGGAAGGCGGTATTTCGATCTCCTAGGGGTGAACGCGCCGGGCTTTAAGGCTCCACCTGAGGTGAGCCCCGAAGAGGTGGCCAAGAACCCCCTTTGGGGAGGGCACCGGGCTTTCTGTTTCCGTCGGGTTGAGGATCTGCGCCGCATCATGGTGGAAAACGGCGATGAGGCGAAGAAGGTGGCGGTCACAGAGTTCGGATGGAGTACCGATGAGCATAAATGGCACGCGGTCACCGAGGAGGAGCAGGCTGACTACTTGGTGAGGGCCTATAGGTGGGCCAGGGAAAAGTGGTCGGGGTGGGCGAGGATGATGGTGGCCCCTCCTCTGGCTGAAGCGATGAAGGGTACTTTCTAACCTACCCCGATGGCTCGTTGCGCCCTGCCTACGAGGCCCTAAAAGGGATGCAGAAGTGAGGGAGATGAAGATGAAGTGGAAGAGATCGATCTGGAGACTACTTTCGGCAATCGGTATTGACCGGCGGAAGAGCATGCCCGGACGATGGGCATATCCGGAGAGGAGACTATCGAAAGGCATGGGCTTTTCTGAACAGGTCTAATCCAGTTGAGTGGAGAACAGAGGCGTGCCGCGTTGCGCCCCGCCTGTGAGGCCCTGAAAGCGATGCGGAAATGAAGGAGATGAAGATGAAAAGAAGCCTGGTGTTACTACTGATATTACTATTTGGTTTTGGCTGTTCACGGGCCAGACCTATCCCGCCTACTCCCACGCCTACTCCAACCTCCGCCCTGCCCACGCCCACTTCGGCCCCTACCTTTACGCCTACGCTACCACCATACATCACCTATAGGGTAGAGCAGGGGGATAACCCATTGTCCATCGCCCTAGAGTTTGGGGTGACGGTGGAAGCCCTTATGGAGGCCAACGGCCTCTCCGAGGATACGATCTTAGATGTGGGGCAGGAGTTGCTCATCCCCCTTGTTCTTGAGGCCACGCCTCAGCCTACCTCCTCTCCTCAGGGCATCATCTACACGGTGGTATACGGCGATAGCCTATGGTCCATCGCCCTGGAGTTTGGGGTAACGGTGGAGGCCCTTATGGAGGCCAATGGCCTCTCCGAGGATACGATCCTCGATATTGGACAAGAGTTGATCATCCCGCAGGATTGACGAGGAGGAGACGGTGCGTATACGAGACTACCCAAGACCGAGAGAGGATACGGGGCTCGGGTTCCACTGGTTCCCTGATTTCCACCATTACGACGACCGTTACCTCCATACCTTCCTGCCCTTGCTGAAAGGCATGGGCGCCAGTTGGCTGGTGATCCCCTCCGACACCCACGGATCGATACCGCCTTCATTCATGAGGGGGCTCTTGGAGGAGGATATAGAGCCTGTTGTGCAGCTCTCCACCCCCTACATAACCTTCCTCAAGCAGGAAGAGTTGCGGGACCTTTGCGAAAAGTACGCTTCCTGGGGGGTTCACTATATATCTCCCTTTAGGGAGCCTAATCTGGCCCCCAGGTGGCCTCAATGGGAAGAGGAGGATCTGACGGAGCGCTTCATGGACCTCTTGATCCCCTGCCTGGAGACGATGTATGAGGTGGAGGGGATCGTTCCCCTCTTCTCGCCCTTGGCCCCCGGGGGGGTTTTTTGGGATACGGTGTTCCTGGAAGCCTGTCTTGATATATTGAACCGTCGGAAGAAGAGGCGTCTCTATGGGAAGATGGCGGTAGCCATCGAGAATTACGCTTTCAATAAGCCCTTGACCTGGGGGAAGGGGGGCAAGGCCCAGTGGCCTTGTGCCCAGCCCTACCAGAGCCTCCCTGGCTGCGAGGACCATCGCGGTTTTTGCCTCTTCCAATGGTACGACGAGATCATCCGCCAGAAGGTAGGCCGCTCTCTTCCCCTCATAGGGGCGGCTAACGGTCTGCTTTTGGGCGATCGATCCTCCTCCGATTTTTCCCCCATCGATGAGGCCACCCACGCTCAGCGCAGCGGCCAGATCTCTCAGATGATGATGCGAGGGGAGGTGCCCAATTACTTCTTTAATAACGCCTTCTGGCTCTTGGCCACTGAGGATGCTAGCCCCTTCGCCCAGGGACGCTGGTTCCGGCCTAATGGAGAGCCGGTGGTTAAAGCCTCCATAGCCGCTCTCCAAGAGATGCCCAAAGAGGGTCGCCGTTTCCGGGTCGATCTCCCGGAGAAGATCAGGGTATTCACAGACGGCGAGGTGGAGGTGATGGATCTGGAGGAGTATTTGAAGGGTGTTCTACCCCGAGAGATGGGCAAGAACGCCCCTCTGGAGGCTCTGAAAGCCCAGGCTGTGGCCGCCCGCTGCTACGCGGCCAACGCGGTGAAATATCCTCGCCATAGGGAGAGGAGTGCCGATATCTGCACCACCACCCACTGTCAGGTCTGGTCTCCCACCCATCATGAGAGGACGGACCGAGCCGTGGAGGAGACCAAAGGTATCGTAGCCACCTATGACGATGAGATCATCGGTGCCTTCTACTTCGGCCACTGCGATGGGAGGACGAGGAACAGCGAGGATGTGTGGACAGGTGCCCTTTCCTACTGTCGTTCCGTGCCTTGTGGCTGCGGATATGATTCCATGTACGGGCACGGGGTGGGGATGTGCCAGAGAGGGGCCATGAAGATGGCCGAAGAGGGGGCTACCTATGAGGAGATCCTGCGGCACTATTATACCGGGATCGAAACCTTGACCCAGGGGAGCACCTATGAGTTACCAGTGGTCGATCTCTCTCCCGAGATCCCTCATATGGAACTCTGGGAATGGCCGAGACCGCCGGAGGATAACGGCTTAGGGATACACCTGGGCCTTGACTTCCGCGAGGGGGCTTTAGCGGACGATCTGAGTCGGGTCAAAGATCTGGGCCTCAAGTGGGTGCTGCTCGTCCCCGGGGACGAGATCCAACTAGAGAAGGCCATCCGGCTTTTCTGGCCTCAAGGGATCATACCCGTGGTGAGACCGTATACTCTCATAGATAGAACGCACGATTTTGTACGGGATGTGAGGGTCATGCAGGATTGCGGTGTTCCCCCTTATGTCCAGATCTACAACGAGCCTGGGGATGATCGGGAGTGGTCCGATGTCCCGCAGGGATTCCGAGGGAAGCGTCCCGATCCCCCCCTCTTCGTCAGCAAGTGGGTGAATAACGCCCTCGCCGTATACGACGCTGGTGGCTATCCGGGGCTGCAGGTTTTGGATGTGGGTCTGTTGCGGGAGGTGATCGCTGAGACGAGGCGGCGGGGGGTGATGCATCTCTGGGGGCGGGCTTGGTTCTGTCCCCACAACTACGGCCTTAACCACCCCCCTAGATACCCCTACGATCCAGTCAACCAAGAGGGCATCCCGGTCCAACACCCCGAGTGGGAGTTTGTGGCTCCCATCGAGGAGGTGAACCGGTGGCGGGAGGAGGGGAAGAACCCCGGCCAGACCATCTACGACGATTATAACGGAGTCCTGGGGTTTTTGACTTTCGCCAAGGTCTTCGAGGAGGAGTTGGGGTTTGTCCCCCCTATGATCTGTGGAGAGGGTGGTTGGCAATACCGTTCATCCCAGGATAGGCGGTATGCCGTAGTGGGCAACTATCTCCATGCTCGCTATCACCAGCAGATGTTCTCTTGGTTCAAAACCGGTCGCCTCTCCAACGGGGACCCCCTTCCGGATTATCTCTTCGCCGTCTGCCCTTGGATCCTCTCTGGGTTGGACGCTGATGCTTGGTATAGTAAGACTATGGGTACCAGGGAGGAGACTATCGCCCTGGTGAAGGGGCTACTCCCATTCCTGAGAGAGCTTCCGACTCCCCCAGACGATCCAGAGCCGCCGCCGGATCCTGAGGATGAAGAGTGGACCATGACCGTGCGGCGGGAGGTGCGCGCTGGCCTGCGAGGGATCGCTGGCAACTTTCCGCGGGCAGGGATTCGCCTCACCATTACCGACCCCTGGGGGAATTCGGTGGTGACCACCAGCGGCTCTAAGGCCGAGCACGGCCCTGGGGGTTTCGAGGTGCCGGTATGGGCTAACGGCCTCTATAGCCTAAACTTCTTGGATCAACGCTTTCAAGTGATGGTCCAGGGCGATTTCCTCTTTCTCACCTTCACTCAGATCTCTCCCGAGACTCTCCCCTGGGCCCGACTGGCCTCCGATTTGATGGAGCAGGGCGAGGCAGAGGCTCTCTGGAGAAACCTAGAAGGTGACGAAAGGTATGAAGGGCTCTTCCTCCTCGACGAGAAGGGGAGTTGACAACTTAAAATGGAAAGGAGGTTCTTATGATCGCGGCTAGAGAGAATCGGGTCTTTGCCATATCGACCATGGTCCTGGCGGGACTTTTAGTCCTAGGACTGGTGGGCCTGGGTGGCTTCTACGGGTTAAGGCGGCTGCGAGGGGGTGAGCCTGCTCCCCTCCCCGCTCCTACCAAACCGCCGCTGGCTCTATCGACCCCCACACCCACGAAGGCGTTAATTCCCATCGCCACTCCCACCTCAGTGGTGGTCGCGGCCACTACGCCCACACCTACTACTAGCCAAGCCACACCTACCGCTACCCCCTCAGGGGGTGGAGCGCTCCCGGCCACCGGCTGGGGAGGCTTTGATTCATTGCTCCTGGGGGTAGGCTTGGTAATGGTGATGATAGCCGCCAGGCTGGCAAGGGGTAGAACATAAGATCGGTCCTAATTTGGAGGGACTAAGTGGCGAGCCTACATCGCCGACATCACGGCACGCCTTGGCTGCGCGGCGTTCTCTGGTGCACCTTGTTCGTCGCCTTTCTTCTAACCGGCTTTCAGACCGGTTATCGGGTGCACACCTATCTAGGTGATCTCCTGGCGGTGCTCAGGATCTCCCCGGGGAGGATCGCCCTTTCCCCTCCCTCCACCCCTATCACCACTGGGAGTCCGGAGGAGGGTCAAGTGGGGCTTCCCCAATGGGGTGGAAAAGGGAGGGTCAATATCCTGATCTTGGGCACCGACCGGAGGGATGAGGGGGAGAGGGCAGTGCGCACCGATACTATGATGGTAGCCTCCCTTGACCCTGTGGCTAGGAGAGCGGTCGTCTTCTCCATCCCCAGAGATCTCTGGGTGTTCATCCCCGGCTATGGAGAGGGGCGGATCAACACAGCTCACTTCTACGGGGAGTTGAACGGCGGCCAGGGACCTGCCTTAGCCAAAGAGACGGTGGAGGCGAATCTAGGGATCCCCATCGATTATTATGTGCGCCTCGATTTCGAGGGTTTCAAAGAGATAGTGGATACCCTGGGGGGGATAACCATCGATGTAGAGGCTCCCATCCGCGATGATATGTTCCCCGATGATGATTATGGCTATCGAACTATCCACATCCCCGCCGGGAAGCAAGAGATGGACGGGGAGATGCTCCTCCAGTATGTGCGCACCCGCCATGGGGGAAACGATTTCGAGAGGGTGAGGAGACAGCAACAAGCGCTTCGAGCCCTGGCTCAGCGAGCCCTTGATTTGAACCTCTTGCCTCGCCTCCCGGCCTTGATCAACACCGCTCTTGATGCTATCTCCACCGATATTCAGCCTTTGGAGATTTTAGCCCTTGCCAACCTGGGGAACCAGATAGGTCTGGATGGCCTAGAGATGAAGGCCATCGATGAGTCGTTAACCACCCCCTTCGTGACTCTGGACGGGGCTCAGATCCTCCTGCCCGACAAAGCAGGGATAGAGGCTATGTTGGAAGGACTCTTTGCCCCCTCTATCCCTCTAGCCAGCCTGGAGAAGAAAGGCGAAGAGGTGAGGATGGTCGTAAGGAACGGCACGACGCAGGTTGGATTGGCGGAGGAGGTGGCTGATCTTCTCTATCGACGGGGTTACGATGTTCAGAAACAGATCGATCTGGAAGCGCCCCAGTACGAGGAGACGGTAATAGCCAGCCGTGAAGAGAGTAAGGAATTGGCTTGGAACATAGCAGGGCTTCTAGGCATCGACCGGGTGCTCCTTGCCTCCTTTGAGGGCGAGGATGCGGACATCACCATCCTCTTAGGGCGGGGTTTCGCCCTCCCCTAAGGGTTGGAGCCAGGCTCCGGCGGACCAACCCTCTAACCTCTCATAAGTTAGTTGCCACCAGCGGTAGCCATCCGCTTCTACCGGCCCTCCTATGACCTGGACCAAGGTACCCTCCGGTAGAAGATAAACTGTGCTGGAGGCGAAGCCCGGCCCCTCTCGTAACTGGAGTCCCTCTCCCTTAGTGCCTCTCACCCTCATATAACCCCTCTCCGACCCCCGAAAGAGAGGGGTTGGGGTAGTCTCCTCTACAGTGAGTTCAACCGGCGCCCGAAGTGCCGGATCCAATCCTCGTGCCTCAAAATATTCCTCGCCCAAGAAGCCTAGTTGGACACACTTTTTATCGGGATGCCACTCCAGGCGGGCTCGCTGGAAATATTGGACGATGAGCCCCCTCTCTAAAAATGGCTCGGTGATGGGATAGCCAAAGACCTCCTTCCCTCCTTTGCCCTCGTAATAATCGAGGAAGGCGAAGGAGAGAGCATGGCCTGTTTGGGGGTAGTAGCGGTGGGGGAAGTGATATGTGGGCTCAAACGGCGGGCTCCGCTGTCCCAAGAGTTCACCCAGGGGAGCCACTTCTACCTCCCCGCTTCCGGACGCCTTTTTCCCACGGGATCCTGTGAGGACTAGGCGAGCCCTCTGGAAGTATTGAACCAAGAGGCCTTTTTCTTGAAAGTAGTTGAAGAAAGCCCCTTGCAGGTTATGGCCCGTCTCCGGGAAGTACCTGGTTCCTCCCTCTTGGGCGTAGCCTGGGGAGTTGAGAAGATACAACCCCTCTGCCGTCAGGGCTATGAGGAGTAGAAGAAGCAACGCTCTTTTCATAAAGCCCATCCCCACCATTTTCTCTATTATAAGCCCTCGTCCAAAGGTGTCAACATCTAGGGGGTTGACAGGAAACTATTTTTATGTTATATCAATAACATAAAATAACATAGTAACCTTTGATTTATAATAAATCAGTGTTGCGAGGGAGAGGGCTGATCGGAAGGATCAGCGGGATAGGATGCGAAAGGAGTCTCCTCTGCTACAGGCCCGGGGAGAGGAAGGGCTAGAGGCGATCCTAGATAGCATAGCCGATGGGATCGTAGTCACCGATGCTCAGCGCCGGATAGTTAGTCTCCATGGCTCACTCTCTGAGTTATCCGGTTCTCTGGGCTGTTTCTGTGGGGATATCTTCCAGCCATCCTCCCGGCCTGGGAGAAAAGTTTGTGAGGAAGGGTGCATCCTATCGCGGGCTATGGAGGAGGGTCCCCTTTTCTTGTCCCCAGTAGAGTGTATCGAGAGTAAGGAGAAGGTTCACACTCCTGCACATGGCGTGGCAGCGCCGGTTCGGGGTAAAGGGGGCGAAGTTCAAGGGGCCCTCCTCGCCTTTTGGAACTCCCGTCCGCCTTACGCTCAGTCTGGGAAGGACGATTTTCTCTGCCTAGTCTCTCATGAATTGCGGGCCTCCCTTACAAATATCATGGTCGCTGCCCAGACGGGGAGGCGTGGCCCTGGAGCCAGTGAGCCTGTGCGGCGCGAACTTTTGGGTATCATCTTCGAAGAGGCTGGAAGGCTCACCCGTTTCCTGGAGAAGGTGGTGCGGGTCTCGGCTTTGGAGGAGGGGAGGCTAAAGCCTCGCCATCGCCAACTGGTGCTTCGTTCCCTGGTGAGCAAAGCGCTGGCCCGGCAAGGCCGCCGTCAAGGAGACCACCGCTTCGAATTTTGGTCTCATGAAGATGGCTTGCACATTCTGGCCGATGAAGAGTGGACGATTTTCATCCTCGATAACCTGTTAGACAACGCCATCAAATACTCACCATCTAGAAGCATCATCAAGATCGACATTCAACCTCTGGATGGGGAGTTTGCCTCGGTCTCGGTCACTGATTCAGGAAAGGGGATCCCCGAGAAAGATCTCCCTCATATCTTTGACAAATTCTATCGGGTCAGAGGAGGTAGAGGTCGGGAGCCCGACGGATTTGGCCTCGGCCTATATTTGGCCAAGAAGTTGGCGGAGGCCCAAGGGGGGAAGATCTGGGCGGAGAGTAAAAGGGGGCAGGGCTCCAAGCTCACTTTTACTTTGCCCCTTTGGCCCCCCTAGCGAGGAGGGCGTGGGGATGTCGCTCCCTAAGGGAACCGGGGAGGGTTTGGTGCTAGAGAGAAGGGCGACAGACCATAGAGCAAAGATCCTAATCATGGAGGACGATTCAGCCCTAGTGAGGTTGCTCACTCTCAACTTGGAGGGTGAGGGGTACACCGTTCACTCCGCTGGCGACGGCATCGAGGGTTTGAGGTTAGCCTTCGAGAAAAAGCCCGATCTAGTCGTCCTGGATATCATGATGCCGGTCATGGATGGTTGGGGGGTCTGTCAGAGGTTGCGGGAGGTTTCCGATCTTCCCATCCTCATGCTCACTTGCTGCACCGATCTCCGAGACAAGGTACGAGGGCTTTCTATGGGAGCCGATGACTACCTGTCCAAGCCTTTCGACATGGAGGAGCTTCTCTTGCGTATCGAGGCCCTTCTCCGCCGCAGCAGGTGGAGGCCCCACGTCTCCAGGCCTACCACCTTCGATGATGGGAGCCTGTTGGTGAATCTGGAGACTAGGGAGGTAAGACGCGGGAAGGAGCGGGTGGAATTGACACCCACGGAGTTCCGCCTGCTCGCTTGCTTCATTCGAAACCCGGGCCGGGTGTTGAGCAAAGAGTATCTCCTCTCGCAGGTATGGGGGCCGGAATATGTGGAAGCCCTCCATTATGTGAAGGTCTATGTGAGACATTTGCGGCGAAAGATCGAGGAGGCCCCCACTCATCCCCGATACATATTGACGGAGAGGGGGGTGGGATATCGGTTCGCCCCTCAGGCGGCATCAGGTGAGCGCTCTTCTGCCCTAGTATGATGAGGTTTCGAGATCGATGGAAAACAAGATCTTACTTGTAGGGAGCGACTTGGCTCTCTTGAAACGTCTAGAGGAGGTTCTCGGGGAGAGGGGATACAGGGTGGAAAAGGCCTATTCTTTAGACCAGGCTCTCTGGCAACTTTTCCATTATTCTCCCCAATTAGTGATCATCCAAGGGGATACCATACCTTCTTCTCTAAACCTGTTGGAGGCCTGCCGCCGTACAAGGGAGGTCTCTCGGGTGCCCATCATTACCCTCTCCTCTGACAAAGTAGAGAGACTGAGAAGCCTGGAACTGGGAGCCGATGACTCCCTTCCGAGGCCTCTGGATATGGAGGAACTCCTCGCTCGGGTGGCAGCGCTCCTGCGACGCACGGATCGAGAGGCAGCAGAACCTAGGCTTTCCATCTATTCCGCTCCTGGTATCTGGGTTAACTTCGATACCCATGAGGTAAGCATAGGCGACAAAGTTGTGCGCCTCACATCAGGGGAGTTCCGCTTGTTGGAATACTTAGTCCGTAACGCCGGACAGATCCTAACCCACGAGCAACTCTTGGAAGCGATCTCTGCCAACCTTTCTAGGCCGACCATGGGGATCCTTCGTCAATACATTTCCCGACTGCGAAGAAAGATAGAGGCAGACCCCGCTCTTCCCAGGCTCATCATTACCCACCGGGGGTTAGGATATTCCTTCTCTCCCGAAGGCGACTGGGAGGGTGGACCTTGATGAGAGAGTAACTAGGTCCCGTTTCCTCGCTCTCTGGGCCGGGTTGGAAGCTCCAAGGCGATGAACGCCGTCCTCTCCTACAACCTGGCCCAGAGTATTTTTCTCTTCTCCTTCTAACCCAGTTTTCCCGCTTTGACCATATTTTGACCTCCTTTTGACTTGTTTATGGTAGAATGATTGTTTAGGGCAACCCCTATTTTTCACAAGGAGGCACAGAAATGCTATCTGATCTAGAGATCGCTCAAGCGGCGAAATTACGACCTATCTTGGAGGTCGCCGAGAAACTGGGGCTGGGGGAGGATGACCTGGACCTCTACGGCAAATATAAGGCCAAAGTTCATTTGGATGTCCTGGAAAGACTCAAGGATCGGCCCAACGGCAAATACATCGATGTCACGGCCATCACTCCGACTCCTCTGGGTGAGGGAAAGACCGTGACCACCGTTGGTGTAAGCCAGGGTCTGAACTACATCGGCAAGAAGGTATTCACGTGCATCCGGCAGCCTTCTCAGGGTCCCACTTTCGGCATCAAGGGTGGGGCGGCCGGTGGCGGCTACTCCCAGATCGTGCCCATGGAGGATTTCAACCTCCACCTCACTGGCGATATCCATGCCGTGGGGGCGGCTCATAACCTCTTGGCGGCGGCTATCGACGCTCGCATAATGCACGAAGATTGGCAGACCGATGAGCAGTTAGCCAAGAGGGGGATCAAGCGGTTGGATATCGACCCCTATAGCATCACCTGGAACCGAGTGGTGGATATCAATGACCGAGCCCTGCGGAACGTCATCGTGGGCTTGGGAACCAAGTGGGATGGCCGTCCTCGCCAGTCCGGCTTTGATATCACCGTAGCCTCGGAAGTGATGGCTATCCTGGCCCTGACCACAGACTTGTTCGATCTGCGGGAGCGGCTGGGCAGAATTGTCATCGGCACCGACAAGAAGAGGAACCCTGTCACGGCCGAAGACTTGGGCGTGGCTGGCGCGATGACCGTCCTTATGAAAGATGCCCTCATGCCCAATCTGATGCAGACCCTGGAACACAGTCCGGCTTTCGTGCATGCTGGCCCTTTCGCCAATATCGCCCATGGCCAGTCTTCCATCATCGCTGACATGATAGGCCTGAAGTTAGTTCACGACGGTTACCTGGTCACCGAGTCGGGCTTTGGGGTTGACTGTGGCATGGAGAAGTTCTTTGACATCAAGTGCCGATACTCAGGGCTGATGCCCAACTGTGTGGTGATAGTGGCCAGCATCCGAGCCCTGAAGATGCATGGTGGTGGCCCACGAGTGGTGGCCGGTAGGCCGCTAGATCCGGCCTACCAGGAGGAG
>DFBK01000083.1 GCA_002366595.1 Anaerolineales bacterium UBA3082
CACCGTAAGAACGCTGAAGAAGAGAGAGAGGAAGCGACCACTGAACTCGCTTCGACCGGCGAGCCAGAAAACTAAATGTAGAAGGATAAAATATAGGGGTGGGTGGGTATCATGTGTAGCATAACCTTGGATGAAGATGGTGTTAGAGAGGATGAAAGGGAGGCTTTGGCTGGCTCGGTAGGCGCTGAGCCCCTCGTCTTGCCATAGGTTCTTGGCCTCTAGCCGATAGATCCGCAAGCCGAAGGCTAAGAGAATGAGCACCCCCACGATGAGGAGAACTCCCAACCCCCTCTTATCCATCAACGGTACTCTCCAGTTTAGCATGCCGCCCCGAAGCGTGGATGCGATCTATCTGGTAACCTCAACCGCCCCCAAGAGCACCTGCTCGCCTGGAAGCCTCCCACCGTCCCTCCCGAAGATTGGCAACCGCTCCCCGCTGGTGGGATCATACATCCCCGCCACCAATTGATACTCCCCAGATGGTAACTCTTCAGGCAATATTATCCCATAATGGTCCCATATCTCCTCCCCTATCTCCCAGCCACTGGTCGGCCTCGACCCACCAACGGGCTCACTATCCCTCTGAGCAACTATCCTGCTTTCCCCATCTAACAGGTGCACGAATACTTTGTAACCTTGTCCCATCCTCTCCTTGGCTTGCCATCGCAAAGTGAGACGTATCATGCCCCCAGGCTCAACCTCGGAGTCATAGAGACCATAACCTAATAGATGTAGGCCTTCCCCGAACTTTGCCCTAAGGGGGTTAATTTCCGTCTCCTCTACCCCAGAGGAGGTCCCGTAAACCACCAGCCGTGTTCCTCCATACCACCCCTCCCCAGCCCGATACCCCTGCTCGTTGAGCCACCCTTCTACAAAGCCGATGCCCTCTCCTCCAAAGACGGCGAAAACCCGCCCATGATCGGTCATCACCCTTCCTAATGTCGCTTTTGCCTCATCAGGTGAGCGCTTCTCAGAAAGAAGGTAGACGGTCGCCTCCCCTCGATAGTAGGGGCCCAGGAGATTGACTTCCTCAGATGAGTCGAGGATGAGGCCGTCACCAGCGCGAGCCCTCTCAACGAGGGCCTCCCCTAAGGCTGGGTAATCACCGGTAGGATAATCCTGGCTCCTTGGATACCGCCGTCTGTATAGATATACCACGTTCCCATCGGGCAAGGGGTACTCTTGGGCCGGCTGAAAAGCCTCTCGAAAGAGGGAAGGAGGGCTCTCCAGGATCGTATCTATCACCTCCCGCGACTCCTCATTAAACCTATGAGCGGGATGGTAAGTAGAAAGGGCGAAATAATCCACTTCGAAGAATTGAGAGTAAACAGGTCGCCCCGTCCAGTTGCGGGCCAGTTCGCGCAATCTTATCTCTGGATAGTCAGTATATATCAAGTAGAGGAAGTGCTCCTCATGGATCTGGCGGCAGTTGACTAAAAGCCCCAATTCCGGGGACTCACCCTCCTCCCCACCGCTATCCCTTCTTACATATTCCAGAACGTCAGGCACGATCCAGTAGCCGGCGTCTGTCTGCCCCGAGGTAGGAAGTTGATTTAGATCTCCATGGGCCAAGAGGTTAAGAGAGCCGTATCGTGGCACCTCGATAATGGCGGCGTTACGCAACCAACCCAAATCGTCGTAAGAGAGGGCGAAGAACTGGCCCAAGGCTCCCAGAGCCACCAAGAGGGTAACCACCCTCTGTAGGTTTCGGTAAGGGATCGTGGCCAACCCTCTGGCTATCAGGAGCGCAAGAGCAGGGAGGATGGGCATGAGGAAGCGAGAATGGATGGAACTGGCGCGAAAGGAGAATACGAGATAGGGGAAGAGAGTCCAAAGGAGGAACAAAGAGGTATCCCCCTTGAGGGATTCAAATAAACTCGAAAAGGACTCCCTCCTCAAAGCGCTCACCAGGAGACCCAAGAAGAGGAGTGCCAAGAGCCCGACGTAGAAGGGGGAGAGTTGCTCATTCACCAGGTGATCGAGGTAGTAAGAGAAGCCCCACTCCCTCCTCTCGGGCCTCCCCCAGGCGATGAGGAAAGTGTGTTGGATGAACTCGATGCGAGAGAGGTACCAAGTAGCGGCTACCGTACCCCCCAGCCAAAGGGCAGAAAACGGGTTGACCGCCCGACTATCCCTTCGGCTGAGGAGATAGATGAGGCCCGAGAGGAGAAGCCAGGAGAGGGGAAGGAGCCAATGACCCAGGGGGAGCTCCGCCACGCGTCCCCTCACCGGTAGGTACCAAAGGAGCGCCAAACCAAGACCAAGGGCCACCGAGAGGCCAGCCCACCTTCGGTCCAAGGAGGGCTTAAGGTCTCTGAACCAACTCCGGAGGGGCAGACGGACAACCATCAAGATCAAAGGAGGCAGGACGAAGAGAGCATAGGTCCACTTGGTCAACATCCCCAGACCAAGGCTGAAACCGAAAAGGAGGGAATAGCCTCTATGGGTAAATCCCTCGCTCATAAGCAGTAAACAGATGCTCAGGGTTACCATAGAGGTGAGGGCGAACTCCATATAGGTGTAGCGGGACATGGCGTAGATCATGGGGAAGGTGGAGACCAGGAAGGCGGCCAAGAGCCCCTCTTTCCCCCTCCAGATCTTTCGGCCGATTATATAGGTGGAGGGCAGAAGGATGGCCAGATAGAGGAAGTTCACCATAGCCGCCACATCCGTGGAGAGCCCGAACAACTTATAGAAGGCCTGAATAAGGAGGTGGAACAAGGGAGGATAGTAACCGCTCAGGGTGAAGGCCTCGAAGAAAGAGGGGTAATTCAAGGTCTTGAGGATGTCGTTATATCTCAGGCTCTCTATGAGGTGGCGAAGAGGGTCCCAACCCACGATGACCAGGTTGGTGGAGAGCCATATCCAGTTGTTTATGATATGGAAGAGGATGAGGAAGGGCAAAAGGCGCTCTCTTTTCCCTTCGATCTCACCAGTTACTCTATCCATCCTCGCTCCCCTTTCCACCCCTCATCCCCCTATACCCCTGCACGGCATAGATGAGAGCCCCGATCAGGCCGGTGGCCACGGTCACCACATAGATGGAAAGGGAGATAGCCAGGGCCGAAGAGGAAGGGACGCCAACCCGGCCGAAGAGGTAGATGTAGGCCCCCTCCCGCACCCCCAGCCCGCTCAAGGAGACGGGCAGGACCAGGAGGAAGGAGATGATAGGTATGAAGAGCAAGAAATACCAAAAGGAGATTCGAACCCCGAAAGATAGAGCCACGAGATAATTCATAAACACCAAGAGAGTGTTGAAGGCCAATGAGAGGGAGATGGCTTGGACAAAGGGGGTAAGAGTATAGGATTGAGCCGAAAGATATAACTCCTTCACCACCCCTCTCTGGGTCAAGGAGGAGAGGATGGACAGCCCCTTCAGCCTCCGCCAGAAGGAGCGGCTGAATAGGGCTCCGGTGCCCACTAGGCTGGCCAGGAAGATAAAAATGATGGTCGCTCTCACCTCGTAAGGCACCAACTGGTAACTGAAGGCCAGGGCTACTGTGGCCATGATGAAGAGGGCGAGGAAGCCACTCAGCCGATCCATGAAGACGGTGGTTATAGAACTAGCGGTGTGACTGCTATATTGGGAGAGTTCGTAGATCCTCACCACATCGCCACCGAAGCCCGAAGGGAGCACCAGATTAAAGAAGACCCCTATAAGGTAAAGAGAGATTAGTTTGGGTAGAGAGGCCCGCACCCCTTGGGCGTCCAGGAATATCCGCCAGCGGTAGGAACGGAGCACGGTGCTAAGCAGATAGAGGAGGAAAACGGCCAAGAGATAGCCCATGTTGGCTGTCTCAAGGCTCTCCCAAGTCTCTCGCACTCCTACCCTAGCCAAGAGGAAGGCCAAGAGCCCTAAACTAATCACCATCCTTAGGAGGTTAAAGAGTCGATGACGCACTTACCGCTCCGCCCATATTTTGGTCAAGATAACCCTATCGCCAGCCAAACGTTCCCCCTCTTTATCGAAGGCTACTAGTCGCTCCCCAGTGGCCAGGTCATAGACGCCGACCTCAACAAGATATTCCCCCGAAGGCGCATCTCCCTGTACCTCTATCGAATACCCATCCGCTACTACCTCCCCCTCGACCCAACCGGAGGTGGGTCGAGTGCCCCCGGCGGGGAAGTTATCCTTCTGCCCCCATATCCTACCCTCCTCGTCGATGAGGTGGGTGAAGATGGTATAATCCCCTTCCGTTTTCGATAGGGCTTGCCAATAAAGGGTCAGGTGGAGGGCTTCGCCGGAGGTGAGGGAAGAAGGGCTCAGATCATACCCCAGGAGCGAGATTTTTCCCGCAAAATTGGCCCCAAGGGGGCGAGACATAGGAGGGATCACGAAGGACCTCTGAGGGGTGGTTGGCTCTCCACCCCGGACCTCCAGCAGTTTGAGGGCCGTGCCCTCGTCGAAGGAGGAGACCACCAGGGTGGAGGTCACCACCTCCAGAGGCAATCTATCTTCGACGATTCTCCAATCCTCTCCCCCCATCACCCCTAGCCCCACATCAAAATCGTCTCCCACATCCCAAGGGAGGGTCTCCATCTTCACTGTCTCGCCCACTTTCCATCTGCTAGTGGGATACCAGAGAGGCGTAGTCATCGGCCTAAGGGTAGTATCTTCGATGATCCGCCCCTCTTCATCGTAGAAGAAAGGGTAGATCCGATAATCTCGCTGGAGAGGGATCAGAGCCTGCCAGTAGAGAGTAAGGCTGCTCATACCCTCCTCCTGGAGAAGGTCAAATCCCAAAAGCCGTAAACTATCTCCAAACTCTATCACCATAGGGTATTCGATCTGGGGATCCTCCACCCGAGCGAAATCGTAAAACCCCTCTGGCAATTCCTGGGCAGGGGAAAGGCCTCGTTGTAGAAGTAGGTATCCATCCTCGCCAGCCAATACGCCGAAACCCTGGGCGATCAAGCCCTCGAATATATCCTTTTGAACGTTGGGATGGATGGGCCAGGAGTCGACGCTCACATCGAAGAAGACATATTCGGCGTCCTCTACCTTTGGGAACATATAGATCTTCGGCCTCTGGCTCAGATGGGGGTTCAGCCTGGATTGGGCGGAGACGGTAGCCCCATCTGGTATCAAGGCCATGAGTGCCTGGGCTAGGTGATGGTGGGAGGTGACCTTTGGGATCTGAAAACCCGCGGCCAGGGGAGTGAAACCATGGCCCCGGTGGTAAAGGAGGGTGGAGATGAGTACCAAGGCCGATACTAAGTAGAGAAGGGTTTGTCGCTTCATTCTCAGATGCGGGGGTAGATGCACCACCAAATAGTCAATCCCAAAAAGAGTGGAGAGGATGACAAAAGGGACTAGAGGAGCGGCATAATGGAACTTCTCTAAAGTATAGAATTCGGGCTTGGTGCTCAAGAGGTTGATGGCCAAAGTGGGCAAGGATAGTAATAATATTTGGGGGGCCAGCAAGGAGAGGAAAGCCACCGGCGCCAGAAGGCCCCATAGATAGAGAGCCTTGTCCTTTGTAAAGAGGTTGGGAATGACCAGATCCGGCCTGGTCAGGAGGCCTTTCAATACCCCAAGGGGGCCTCCTCCTAAGTAGCCATAGGCTGCAAGGTAGGGCGACTCCCCTTTAGGGTTGTAGTGGGGAATTACAATACAGACCGCTATGATAAACCAAGCCGCCCCGAGGGAGATAGCGGTCAGCCCTACCCGCCAGTTGCGCTGCACAAGGAGAGCATAGAGTCCCATCATTATCACCAGAAGCGGCATCTCCTCCTTGCAGACCATGAGCAAGACGGCGAAGAGGAAGAACCAGTCATATCGCCGCCGGTATAAATAATGGAAGGCATAGGCCAGGAAGGAAGCGGCTAGGGTAGTGGGGTGGAAATCGAAGAGGTTGGCTGCCTCCAACGCCGGAAAGAGGAGGTAAACTAAGGGGAAGACCAGGGCAACTAGGCTCTCTC
Organism: Anaerolineales bacterium UBA3082; assembly: GCA_002366595.1. Lineage (GTDB taxonomy): Bacteria > Chloroflexota > Anaerolineae > UBA7937 > UBA7937 > UBA7937. Next base: position 5,923 of record DFBK01000083.1, read on the forward strand.
CGAACATCTCCTTGGCTAGCCAAAAGAGGGGCAGGGCTCCTAAGGCTACGATTAGCGTTTGGAAAACGAGAAGCGTCTTGGGGTCGCTGTAGATGAAGTAGAGGGGTGAGATCAAGATGAGGATAGGGTCTACGTGGTAGGCCAGGCGCGTCCCCTCCTCTCCCCAGTTGGTGAAGGGCAGGAGCCGTCCATGGAGGCTGTTCCATACCGCCTGATCCATATTGCCCAGATCGAAGGCGGTGGTCTGAAAAGCCTCATGCTTGAGAATGGTAAGGGTGCTGAAAAGGGCGACGTAGAGGAGCACCATCCCCCAGCAGAGGCCCCTCATCACCCATCTGTGTCCCCCCACCGATGATACCCTATCCATCCACCACCTCAACCATCCCCAATGAAACCTTATCCCCTATCGCCACCCCACCCTCATCCACCATAGGCAACCGCTCACCACTCCCAGGCTCGTACATCCCCGCCACTAGCTCATACCTCCCGGGAGGTGTGTCCTCACCCACCAATACCCCATATCTATCCACTATCTCTTCTCCTACCTCCCACAGGCTCGCTATCCCTCTGGGCTACTAATCTACCCTCTTCATCCAATAGGTGGACAAATACTTTATACTCCTCCCCTACCTTTCCCCTTGCCCTCCAATGAAGTATCAACCTTACAATATCCCCACTCCTCACCTCCTCATCAATCAGCCGATAACCATCAAGGATGATCTCATCCCCTAGCCTCGCCCTCAATGGCCTATAAACACCCTCCTTACCAAGGGAGGGGCCGTATATGATCAGCCTCACCCTTCCATACCACCTCTCCCAAGCCCGGTACCCATGCTCATTCAGCCACCCCTCCACCAAATGCACCTCCTCTATCCCCCCCTCGTCCCAGAAGACAGAGAATATGCGACCAGGCCTAGAGACGATCTCTTCCAACCCCTTCTCCATCTCCTCAGATGATGCTCCCTCCCTAGGAAGGGGATAGGGCTCTAACCTTTTCTCTATATACCTCCCCAATACCTCTACCTGTTCGGGAGGAACGATAATGATACCATCCCCCTCCCTGGCCAGGCTATCGACCTCCTCCCCTATGCCTCGATAATCTTCAGGGTTATACCCCCCAGCCAGGTGGCACCTCTTCCGATAGAGATATACCGTCTCCCCATCAGGAAAAGGATACTCTTCCGATAACTCGAAGACCTCTGGGAAGAAGCCTGGGCTTTCCCGCAACCGTTCCATGGCCTCTTTGGCCTCCTCACATAGGTGTTCAAGGGAACCATCCGTCAGAAGAAGAAAGTCGGACTCAAATATGTGGGGGTAGATGGGTTTCCACCTTCTCCCTCGTGCCAGATCCCATAACTCTACCCCATCATATTTCAGGAGAATTAGATAGTTCAAGATATCGGTGTTTAGATGGGCGTTATTTACCAACAAGCCCAACTTGACTCCTTGTCCTTTGACCTTTGCCCCTTCATGAAGCGCCTGGAGGATGTCTGGAGCCACCCAATAGCGGCTATCGGTCTCCCCCCGGTTTGGGGTCTGGATGTACCCTCCCCGCGCCAGGAGGGAGACCTCCCCTACCACAGGCAGGTGCCAGGTAGCCTCCTCGCCGAGCCAGGCGAGGCCATCGTAGGATAGGACGAAGAATTGAAAGAGGCCAGCCACAACCAAGAGGGAGAGCAGAAGGTTCTTCGTCCTCGTGTTTTTCACCATGAGGAGGCCTCGGGCGGTGATAAGGGCCACCGGGGGTAGGAGGGGTGCGGTATAGCGTGGGCTTCTGGTGAAGGAGAGGGTGAAGATGAGGTAAGAGACCACCAACCAGGTGAAAAGGACCCATTCCCCCCTCTTCACCTCCCGCCCAAAACCTCCCCTGATGGTGGAACGCCTTACGGTATGCCAAGCCAGGAAGGCCGATGCGGCAAGAAAGGCAACAAAATAGAAAGGGGATATCTGCTCCCTGGCCAGGAGGGACAAGTAATGGCTGTAGGTAGCCGGGTTCAGGAAGTCGATTTTTTCCACATCTAGCCCCCCACCTCCATAGGCCACGAAGAGGAAGGTACGTAAGAAGCCTATATTGGGTAGGTACCAGGGTGCGGCTATCGAGATCCCTAGTAGAAGGGCGCTACAGAGGTTCATCCTGGGGCTAGGCCTTCTGCTCAGGGAATAGGTGGTGAGACTCAAGAGAAGCCAGGAAAGCCAAAAGAGCCACCCTCCCAGAGCCAAATTCGCTACCCTCTCCTTGTTGGGCAGATACCAAATCGAGGTCAGGAGGAAGCCCCCGGCTAGATGCAAAAGCGGGTGTGCTAGGATGTGGCGATAGGTCGTCTTTAATCGCCCCAACTCCCCCCGCCAGGTGGGGGGAACCGAGGCTTGAGGGCCAAAGAAGAATGATCTAATGAGCGTATAGATGAAAGGGCCAGCCACGAAGGCTAGGAAGGTCCACTTGACTAACATCCCCAGGCCTAGGCTCAGGCCGAATAGGAGAGAGAATTTTCTATCGCCGAAATCATCGCTTTCCAAGAGCAAGTAGATGCTTAGGGAGACGAAGGCCGCTAGAGCGTAGTCGACATAGAACGTTCGCGATAAGGCGAAAAGAATGGGAAAGAGGGAGGTCAAGAGAGCAGCCAAGAGGCCCACGGCTTTACCGTATATGCTCTTTCCGATACCATAGACCGCCAGGAGCAAGATCGCTACGTATAGGCTGTTACTCATCAGGGCAACATCGGTGGAGAGCCCAAAGATCCTGTAGAGCAAGGAGGCCATGAGGAAGACCAGGGGAGGACGATAACCTTGCCAGGTCATGGCCGTAAATAGGGAGACAGGGGTAATACGCTGAAGTAGGCGGTAATATATCAAGCTCTTTCCCAGGTGAGAGAGCCTATCCCAACCCAAGAGGGTCACATTAGTGGAGACCCAGAGCCAGTTGTTGACCAGATGGAACGAGACGAGCAGCCCCAAGACCAAAGGGTAGGCGTAACCCTCGATCCGCTCCCTGTTGAGTCGACCAGCGATGATTGCCGACCTCATCGCTTCCCCGATCGCTCGCTTTGTCCTCGTTTTTGAACCCCTCTCAAGCCATCTCTCTACCCGAGGAGGGGACTTGAACACACGTAGTCAGCGGGATCTGTGCCCCTAGGAGTCCCCGGGGGGTCTTTAACCCAAGAAGCGACGAATGGAGTACTCCTCTTCCGGATGATAGGCGAGATTCCGGATCATCTCCCCCAGGAGCCCGATGGAAGTTATCTGTACACCCACGATCATGGCCAAAATGCCGACGAAGAGCAAGGGGCGGAATCCGATCCCGCCTAATTTAAACCACAAAACGACGTGGTACACACCTATGCCGAAACCGAAGAGGAAGAGGAGGCTGCCCACGGTGCCAAAGAGGTGAAGCGGTCTCCTCAGGTAGCAGGTCAGGAAGAGGACGGTCAAAAAGTCCATAAAGCCCCCCCCTAAACGCTTAAGGCCGTACTTGGATCTTCCATACTTGCGGGGGTGGTGGGTCACCCTTACCTCGGCGATGCGATACCCTTGCCAGTGGGCCAAGATGGGGATGAAGCGGTGCAATTCACCGTAAAGTTTGAGGTGTTGTATCACCTCTCGCCGATAGGCCTTGAGCCCAGAGTTCAAATCGTGTAACTTTACGCCGGTCAATGTGCAAACCACACCGTTGAAGATCCGAGAGGGCAAGGTCTTGGAGAGGGGGTCTTTGCGCTCGTAACGCCAAGCGGAGACGAGATCGTAGTCCTCGTCCAATTTGGCCAAGAGCTTAGGGATCTCGGCTGGGTCATCCTGCAGGTCGCCATCCATGGTTATGATCATCTCTCCCTGTGCCCTCTTAAAACCGGCGTTGAGGGCTGCCGTCTTACCGAAGTTGCGCCGAAGCTGGATGACCCGCAAGCAGGGGTCGTTCTCCTGGAAGGCTTGAAGGACCTGGAAGGTGCCGTCGGTGCTCCCATCATCCACAAAGATGATCTCGTACCCTCCTCTCATGCTCTCTAAGGTGTGGCGAAGGAGTAGATAGAGGGACTCGATGCTCTCTCTCTCGTTCAATATGGGGATCACGACTGAGATAGCAGGGCGAGATAGCTGGGAGGCTAGATCCTTTTTCATCTCTCCACCTGCACTGGGCCCAATAAGATCCTGTCGTCTATCACCTCTCCACTCCCGTCCCTCAGGGGTAATCGTTCATTCGTATCCAAAAGATACATACCCACCTCAATTTGGTACTCTCCCACCGCCGTCTCAGGACGCACTTGGAATTGGTATTCGTCTTTGATGACCTCCCCTGGATCCCAGAAAGAGGTGGAATAGAAGCCACCCTCTGGCTGATTGTCTTTTTGACCCCATATCTGCCCCTCTTCATCTATCAAGTGTACGAAGACGGTGTAGTCCTTCTCCATCCTCCTATGCGCTTGCCAATAGAGGGTCAAATGGATGCTATCCCCAGGACTAGTCCTTCTCAATATTATATCATATCCTAGCAAGGTCACCTTGTCATCCAGGTTCGCCTCCATAGGATACTGTGGCATAAACTCTTCCTTGCCTGGTGCTACCTTGAGGAAATCGAGAACTATCCTCTCCCTACCGTCTGTAGTGCATAGATATTTCATGGTGCTGTGCTCATACATCCCTATCTCCAAGCGATAGCGCCCCGCTGGGATATCGGTGGGAAGGATAAGGCGATGAGTATCGGTGATAGCCTCTCCTACCCTCCAATAGTTGGTAGGGTAAAGCCCCCCTATGGGTGCGCTGTCGTCTCGGGCCCAGAGGGTGTTTTTGGCATCCAGGAGGTGAGCGAAGATACTGTAACTCTTCAAATCGGGCTCTAACCCCTTCCAGCGCAGGGAGAGGCGTATCTCCTCACCCGGTTCGAAGGCCCCTCCATTGAGACCATAGCCCCGGAGGGCAACCTTCCCCTCTAGTTCTATGTTGAGAGAGCCCCCCACAGTTGGCCCATGGGGAGGAGGGTTCTGGGCCAAAAAGACCAAGACCCCTCGCTCCTTGGCTCTCAACTCCATATGGTCCCAGACATATTGGATGAACTGCGGAGTATATCTAGTGTGCAACCTTATGTCGTCAACTACGAACCAGATGCGGGGGCTCTTCTCTATAACCCCCATCAAATCCTCATCGGTAAACAGGATCGGTATCCCACCCCAGGCCTCTATCCAGTAGGGCCCCTCCTTGATGGCGTAGGAGTGGAAATCCAACTCCACAGCGATATAATCGCACCTTCCCAGGTAGAGCATGCAGGGAGAGGTGGCGAAGGTCATCACTTTGTCCCCCTCGCGCCAATGCCTCTTTAGGTACTGGAAGGCCAGGTCATATCCAGGCTCTTGGCTCTGGGCTGCCGATTTCGCCGCGGGAAAGCATAGCACTCCTATAAAGGCCACCGCTAACCCGCTCAGGATGGGGGCATAAGCCCTCCTTGGGAGGGGAGACTTGATTTGAGGTACGAGCCTTCGGCCACGGAGGGTGAGGAGGTTCAGGCCCTTTATCAACATTGCGCTAGCCATGAGGAAGAAATGGGGGGAGAGCATGAAGAGATAGCGATAACTCCACCTCCTTTCGTTCACTATAAAGACCATCTCTAACATGAGAGCGCCAAATAAGAGGTACAGAAACAAGAGGCTCCCTTCTTCCCCGGCGAAGGCGGTGATGGCCCTTCCCTGCCTTCGCCAGGTGAGATAGAGGTAAAAGACGCCCAGGATAAGTAGAAGGGTCAAGAAGCCCACTATGGGAAGGTGGTCTGGCCCCACGAAGAAGGGAGAGTAACGTCTCACCGCTCTCAGGATATTCAAAGAGGGCCCAAAGGCCGGGCGATCCACTCCTACTTCAAGCCAGCCAGGAGGTCGTCGGCGTCCATATAGATAGACGCTCAACCCCATCCCCAGGACGCTGAGAAGATGCTCCCCTACTATCCCCCCCCTTAAGAACCAGCGCCACCCCCTCCTGAGGAAGGTAACCACTACGAAGGCGGGAAAGAGCAAAATGGCTTCATTATGAGTGAAGACTGCGCCTAAGAGCAGGAGGAAGGAGAGGCGGCGATAACTCCGAGCCTCGCAGTAGATGACTCCCTTATAGAAGAAGAAGGTAGATAGAAGTGCCATTGGAAGGAGAAGGGCGTAATTCCTCGCTCGCCCGCTCCAGATGATAGCCTGGGGGTCGAAGGTGAGGAGAGCAGCAGCGATGAGCCCTACCCAGGGCGAGAATAACTTCTTCCCGACCCAATATAGGAGGGGGATGGAAATGACGCCCAGGATGACGCTGGGCATTCTGGCCACTAACTCGCTCGAACCGAAGAGGTGGTGGATGAAGAGGGCATCGAGGTAAGTGAAGAGCATGCCCTGGCTGTAGATGGCTCCCGTGGGGAAAACAGGGAATCCATACTGCAGGGTCCTTTGGGCCACCCAGATGGTGGTGTATTCGTCGATAAAGGGACTAGCCTCTCGGGCATATGTCAGACGCATATAAAGCCCTATGAACATCAAGGCTATAAGCGTAGCGGCGATGAAAAGGCGTGGGGATAGATCTTTGACCCTTGTTGGCCAGGTCACCGAGCGGTTGTTGGGGGGTCTCTCCTCAAAAGCCATGGTAGCCTCTAACCCTCATCTTTCCCCTTCTTACCATGAGACCCAAACTGACTAGACCTCCCTACTGGCAGGGAGGGGGGATATCCTATCGGTTTCAAAGAAGCCTATCACTGTTCTCCTTTGGAGAAAAGGGGGGTGAATAGTCCTTTGTCAATTCCGCTATGCTACTGAGTAGATATAGTCACATTGATAGGGATAGTGGTAATGACCACTTCGCTCCCAGGTCAGCCTTACAGCCTCCAGGCCACAGCCGCGCATATCAGATCCCCACTCGTGCGGGCTAATCTGGTTAAGAGGGCGATGATGATGGCCACATAAGCGGGGAAGTAGAAACCCAAGAGAAAGGTCAGTGTGCCTTCCATCACCCCTAGGCCGGCAGGAGCGAAGAGGCTGACGAAGCCCACCACCCAGCCGGCAGCGAATATCCCAGTCACAATGGGCAGATAGGTGAGGGGCAAGGGAAACAAGGCTTTTATTAAGAGAAGATGCGCTAGGCCATTGAGGGACCAGAAGAGGGTCCAGAGGGCTAGTTGGATCAGGATCTCTTTATAGTTCCACTCTATAGATATTACCTCCTGCCTAGTTAGGCGGGAGAAGAGGCCAAGCCCACGCCTCACATTAGAGGGGTGGATGAGAAGCAAACCGAGCGGAAGGAGGATGAGGAAAGGATAAAGCCCACCCGCAGAACCGATACCCCTCCGCCAAAGTGGTAAGGTGAATAGAAAGACCATTGTCCCGGAAACGACCTGGAGGATCAGTTGTAGGGTTATACTGGCCGCGGATAGGGTCTTGGGAATACCCTCTTGCTCACTCAGATAGACCAAGCCCAAGATGCCCCATATCTTCCCTGGAATATACCGACCTAATTGAGATAAGAAGAAGATGCGAAAACTCTTCCGATAACTCAAAGGGTTGCCTAGCCGGACTAAGATCAGTTTCCAGAGGTAGGCGTAAAAGGAAGAAGCCAGCAGCATCAGGGAGAAGGCGATAACGAAGGCGGGGTAATCGAGGCTCCAGTCGTAGGTGGAGATCTCACTCCAATTGAGGTAGAGGTTGCGAAATAGAAGGGAGAAAATGAGAACGACGATAACTATTTGCAGCCCCCGCTGGAGAAAAGCCTTCCTGCCTCGAACTACGAGCACCTTTTACCCTTCCCCTAGTCGCTGGCTGCCTGGAAGAAAGAGATGCGATCCACGATGGATTTGGCACTCCGCAGCACCCGCTTTATGTCCTGCCATCTTCGTATCCCCAGCAAGGTTCTAAGAATGTAGTGAGGACGAAGATAGAACTCCCGATAGGCTTGAACCCTGGCCCTCTCCACATCTTCTTGGCTCAACTGCTCCGTCTCGATAAGGCCACTAAGCGAGGCAAAGTCCGCCCAGGAATCACAGACCAACCAACCCTTCTCGACACAGAGATCATGAAGTTGGGTTCCGGGGTGGGGGATGACAATAGCAAACTGAGCGCTATAAGGATCTAATTCCTTGGCGAACTCGATGGTCTCCCTTATAGTCTCCTGGGTTTCGCCAGGTATTCCAAAGAGAAAGAAGGCCTGGGTCCTGATCCCCAATTCCCGGCATATCTTGAAGGTCTCTCTAGCCCTCTCCAGGGACATCCTTTTCCGCATAACCTCGAGGATCTGAGGTGAGCCGGACTCGACGCCAAAAAGGATATAATGGCAGCCCGCCTCCTTCATAGCCATCAACATCTCCTTATCCACCGTATCTACGCGGCTCTGGGCGATCCACCCCACTTGGATCCCCCTCTCTTGGATGAGGCGGCATATTTCCAACACTCGCCCCTTATCTAGAGTCAGGCAGTCGTCATCGAAGTATATCTCGTCGACGCCGTAATCCCGCACCACTTGCTCCATCTCTTCGACCACATTGCCTGCACTTTGGGCTCGGAACTTGTGCCCATAGAGGGTCTCGGGCCAGAGACAATAGATACAACGGTAAGGACAGCCTCGCGAACTCACCATGGCTGTGGGCCGCTCCCCGGAGTAGAGAGCACCCCGGTACCCCTCACTTTTCACGATATGGCGGGCCGGGAAGGGAAGGCTGTCCAGATCCTCGATGAGGGGGCGAGGCTCATTGACCCAGATTTGCCCATCCTTTTTATACGAGAGGCCCTCCACCCCCGAGAGATCGTTGCCTGCCTTTAAGGCCAAAGCCAGTTCCCTGACCGTCAACTCAAACTCCCCACGGCAAACGCCATCGATAGCCTCGTTCTCGGCCAGGATATCCCGGTGAAAGAGGGTGACGTGGGAGCCAACTAAAGCCACATAGATATTTCCCACCCTCTCTTTCACCGCTTGTGCCGCCTCTAGGTCAGAATCGATGGAGGGGGTAGAACACTCCAACACCAGAAGGCGAGGAGCGATCTCAGCCACCGCCTCCGCGAAGTCGGCAATGGACATCTCTTCCATCACCCCGTCGAGAAAATGGACCTCGAAACCGACCTCCTCCAGCACTGCGGCTGTGTAGGCCAGATAGATGGGGTATTCGAGGTACTTATCCACCCTCTTATGAGGCCAGCGGACATCAGAACGGGCCCCATAGCCCGGCCCGGGCCAAGGGGGATTGCTGACTAGAACCTTCATGCCCTCCACCCCCTAACCTAGATAGCCTTCACATAATCGCACAAAGCGGTCGGCGAGACTAGGCCACTCAAACCTCTCCTTAACCAGCCTCTCACCCCAGGTACCTATCTCTCGACGCTGGGCATCGTCGACCAAGAGACGGCAAATCTTCTCCGCCAGATCCTCATAATCCCCGGGACGATAGAATACCGCCGCTTCTCCCTCCCCAGTTACCTCCTGGAGCGCTGGAAGGCGGGGGAGGACAGCGGGGACTCCACAAGCCCAATACTCGAACTCCTTCAAGGTGACGCGCCCTCGCGCCGAGAGGACATCGGGGAGGATCACGAGACCCAGGTCGCTAGCCGAGATGTACCGTGGGACCTCTCCCTGGGGCACCCACCCCGAGAAGTAAAAACTCTCCTCCAGACCATACCTTCTGACCCTCTCCTTCAAAGCGGGTACAGCAGCGCCATCACCCACCAACCAAAAATAGGTTGCTGGCTCTCTCTCCACCACCAACCGTGCCGCATCCACCATCAGTTCCGGTCCATCTTGGGGATCGATTACGCCGTGGAAGATAACCACATATTTGGCCCCCGAAGCGTGACGCTCACGCAGGGGTTGGCCATCGACCGGTCGGAAAATCGTGGTATCCACTCCATCAGGGACCACATCTATCTTCTCCAATTGAGCACCGAATCGGCTGGCGATGTTTTTCATGCTCTGGCTGATGGTAATGATCCTATCCGAGCCCCGAATAGTGCTCCTCTCCAACCTCCGCCCCAGACCTACTATCGCTCTCAACCACAAAGAACGGTAATCCTCCAAATACTCGAAGAGGAGATCGGTCAAGTCCAGAACCGCCAGGGTAGTAGGTTCGAACCTCTTTGCCAAAAGGGCACCATAGCCAGCGATGGAATTATGGGAGACGACGAGGTCCGGCTTCAACCGTCGAGCATAGTTGGCCACCCGCGGGACATTGATGGGGAAAGCGACCATGTATTTGGGCATCTTCCACTTACCCATCCGGTTGACTCCCTGAAGAGGTAACCAATCCTCGCATCCCAACCGCTCAATGGCCTCTGTCCTGGTTACAGCGATAGATGAGGCCACATAAACCTCATGACCTCTAGCCACGAAAGCCTTGACCAGATTAGATATGCGCGGAGTACCTCCACCGCTGATGGGTATCAGTTTCTCGAAGATCGTGACTAGGACTCTCACCGGTTGCTCCTCATAGAGCCGCGGGGCTTCCGGCATAAGAGATGCAGACAGTCGTTTAGGTGCCCCAATGGAGAGAGCGCAGGCAGAAAGAAGAATCCGTGCCAGGCTCTCCTCTCCGACACCCAACGCTTCAACTTCGCCATGGGAATAGTGGGCAGATTTGCGAACTCGAAGGGGAGGCTTTCGACAGCCTCTATCCATTCCCTGGCGGTGAGCAGCGAGAGATGGGTACCATCGCTATACATCTCCAACTCATCTTCCTTTCCCAACACCGAAAAAAGGCGGTGCTTAAGCGAATCGCGTTTTGGAACCTTGAAAAAGAGATAGCCGCCTGGTGTCAAGAGATGGCAAATAGTCTCCAACACTGAGTGAGGGTCTCTTAGGTGCTCTAGGGTATTAAGAGCCACAACGACGTCGAATCTGCGCTTCCCCACAAACCTTAGCAGGGACTCCTTAGACTCAACATCCACTACGCCCAGGGTAGAGCGAGAAGCAATCCCCCTCGCTCGATTGATAGCATGTTCTGAGATATCTGCTCCGTAGGTTTCGTATCTTGCCTCCGCCTCCCGCAAGAAATACGCATAGGCACAGCCTATTTCCAATAGCCGCCCTGTGGGTGCGATCCTCTCGAGTAGGGTCAAGAGCGGTGGACCAGCCAAATCATCGCCCCTCCTGCCCAGGCCCTTGTAGCCCTCATAGTACTCTCCATCATACTTGCTATACAGTGCCACCCCGCTATCCTTTAACCCCGTATTTATCCAAGCGATCAATTTCCTGGTAGATCCTCTCGAACTTGGCCACCTCCCGTTCCCAGCTATAGTGGCTCAACACCTTCTGCCTGGCTCGCCTTCCCAACTCCTCCCTCCGGGCCCCATCCTCCAGCAAACCCAAAACGAGGCCGATGAACTCTTGATCGACCCTCTGGCTCAAAAGGATTTCCGTGCCCTCAACGAAGTCAAGACCCTCCGCGCCTATCTCCGTAGAAACTATCGCCCTGGAGCAGGCTGCCGCTTCTAGGATCTTAACCCGCGTCCCTGAGCCGGAGTCGAGGGGTACTATCACTATATCCGAGGCGGAGAGATAATCGGCCAAATTAGGGGAGGAGTCCTTCCTATTGCTCACGAAGCCGGTAAGGATCATCTCTTCCTTCTTATAAGGGAGAAGATGGTCATAGTTCTGACCAATGATAAGAAAGGTCGTCCGGGGGTGCTCGGCCAGAACAGCAGGGCATATCTCCTCCGCGATGTAGCGCACGGCCGCCGTATTAGGGATGGTGTCCAACTTGCCCACGAAGGCCAGAACCAACTCTTGAGAGGAAAGATTGTAGAGTCTCCGGACCGTATGGCGCCCCTTCTCGCTGTAGTTGAAGACCTCGGGATCAGCACAATGCTGGATCACTTCGATCCTCTCCTCCGGTAACCCATAGATCTCTCTCATGAACTCCCTGTCCACCGCGGAGACGGCTACGATCTTGTCAGCCATCCGGCAAGATGCTTCCTCTAGCTTCTTTAGAGAATAGGTCAGAGGGGCAGGGGCGCCAAACCTTCTGTATTTCAGATATTCTACATTCTCTTGGACCAGAACCAAGGGCTTCTTAAACCGCCTTTTCAGGAGATACCCTGCTGGAGCCGTGTATAAGACTTGACACTGGATCACGTCGGCCTTCATTCGATTCATAAGTTCATAGGCCGCCTTAAAATAGTAGGGGTTGAACAGAAAAGACTTGTACTTAAACCGATCGAACCAGGTGGGGGGACAATAGCTAATATCCAGGTTAGGATGGAAGATATCTATCGCCCCCCCTTGGGAGAAGACGTGACTGAGGAGAACGTGCAAGCGATTCCTCTGCGATAGATACTTGATGGTGTGGTATATGTTCATGCTATTCCCATCCACGGGAGGGAAGATATCACAAGGAACCAACATCAAGATAGTTCGCATCCTATAAGGCACGCCTCCGAACTAAACCACTAGGGATTTGGAGGCTAACTCCTCCTCCACCTCCTGGAACCTATCGATCGCCTCCTCTCGATTCACCCAAGCGATGAGGTCCGAGATCCCCTCCTCGAACTTCACCCGGGGCTGAAAGCCTAGCCTTTTTTGGATCTTAGTGATGTCAGCATAACAATGGCGGATATCCCCTCGCCGATACCGCCCCACTATTTGGGGTTCCAAGCCCTCTCCCCCCAGTTTCTCGATGAGGATACGCGCCATCTCCAGGACGGTTAGGGGCCTCCCCGTTCCCACATTGAAAACCTGGAAATCACCCTTTTCCATGGCCAAAAGGGTAGCCTCTACGATGTCTTGTACATGGATGAAATCTCGACTCTGGAGTCCATCCTCATAGACAACCGGGGGACGACCGTTCAGGATTCGCGCTGAGAAGATGGCCGCCACGCCGGTATAGGGGTTGGAAAGGGCTTGGCGGGGCCCATAGACGTTGAAGTACCGGAGGGCTACGGTGGGTATCCTATAAGCCCGGCCAAAACAGAGGAACGACTCCTCCTGGCTCCGCTTGGTGATAGCGTAGATAGAAGAAGGGTAAAGGGGCTTATCTTCATCGGTGGCCTCCGGTTTCGCTTCCCCTCCACAATGAGGGCATCTCATCTCCCATCGCTGCTCTTTAAGTTGTTCATCGGGGCGCAGTTTAGGATAGATGACCCCGCAATGGGGACAAAGGTATTTGCCCTCCCCATAGATAGACATGGAGGAGGCCACTACGAGTCTTTCCACCTTATGCTTCTCGTTGGCTAAGATATCCAAGAGGTTGGCACTCCCCAAAGTGTTGGTCTCTACATATCGCCGGATCTCGTACATAGATTGCCCTACACCCACGGCAGCCGCATGATGAAAGACAACCTCCACCCCCTTCAAAGCCCTGGATAACGCCTCTCTATCCCGGACATCACCCCTTATGAACTCCGCCTCTCGGTTGAAGTAATCGGGCACCTTCCCTTCTCTGTGAACCTGGGGCTCCAGATTATCGAAGACCCGAACCTCATACCCCTCCTCTAGAAGAGCGTCCACCAAGTGCGAGCCTATGAACCCTGCTCCTCCTGTGACCAAGACGCTCTTGTTCGGCATCCCGTCCTCCCCCGCCTATAGAATTCCACCCCTCTCACCTGGCCCCCTCCGCCAGGCCTTGGCCCAGCGAGAGCGGTGAACACTTTTCAGTGGCTTCGATTATGCTATCACATCTGCACTACTCTGGCAACCAGCCAAGGATCACTTTGTCCTGACCATCCTCGAGTTCCAATCGCCGACCCGTTTCTAGATCATAAAGCCCCACTTCAATGATGATCTCCCCTAAATCCTCCCCCGCCTCGAAGGGGATGTAGTGGATGTCCCTCATCGCCTGCTCTGTTCTCCAGCCGCTAGTAGGTCGCCAACCGTTCGCTGGCATGCTGTCGTGCCCCCCTACCAACCTTCCCTCGCCATCTAAAAGGTGGGTGAAAACTGTGTACTCCTCCTCAAGGGGGGCTAGCGCTTCCCAAAAGAGGGTAAGTCGCATTCTTCCCCCCTTGTCACCAAGCCTCAGCGGGAATACCTCTTCTGAGAAAGCGCCTTCGCTATCTTCGACCGCCACATTAAACCCCAGTAGGACGACCCCTCCCTTGAACTTGACGCTGAGAGGATATTGGATCTCCGCCTCATCGCCCTTTCGAAGGAGAAGAAACCCTTGGATCTCAGAAACCAGATCGTACTGTGGAGATGAGAGGAGGCCATTTAAGGCTTCCTCATACTCGTCGGCATCCAAAGGATATTTCTCACCTTGCCTGTCTAGGATGATATATTCCGCCTTAGCCGTCTGGGGGTTAGGAAAGAGATAGATGGCTTCACGCTGGGATAGGTGGGGGAGCAAATTAGACTGGGCAGAAACCGCCGCTTCTGGAGGGATTAAGGCTATCAACTGCTGAGCCAGCCGGTGGCGAGCCGTGACCACGGGAGCCTGAAAATGGCGAGCCAACGGCGTGAAACCATGATAATGATGGTAGAGGAGGCTAGCCAGAAAGATCAGGCCAGAAAAGAGGTAAAGCGACCTTCGTCCACCGAGACGGAGAAGGGTCACCTGCCTGACTAGAAACTCCACTCCGTAGATGCTAGAGATAATGACGAAGGGAACCAAAGGGCCAGCATAATGGAACTCCTCCAGCACGCTCATAGGGGGATAGGTGCTCAGAAGGTTTATAGCCAGGGAAGGGAGAAGCAAAAACAACGTCTGGGGGCTAAAGAGGGAAGTGAAAGCCCCGGGGAGCAATAGATCGAATATGTATCTCGCCTTCGCTGCGGTCAAGGCGGTTCGCAAGATGAGGAGAGGGTTGGTAAGTGCGGTAATGGCGATCTCCCAAGGCCCCTCACCTAGATAGGCATAATAGGAGAGAGCATGAGACCTCCCTTGGATATTGAAATGGGGGATGACAACATGTACCGCGGCTAGAAACCAAGCCAGCCCTCCCACTATGGCCAAAGATCCCACCTTCCACTCCCGCTTCACGAAGACGAGATAAAGCCCCATCATGGATATCAAGAGAGGTATCTCATCTTTACAAGCCATGGCTAATAGAGCAAAGAGAAGGAACCTTTTGTACCTTTGCCTCTCCATGTAGTAAAAAGCGAAAAGGAGGAAGGAGGGAGCCAGGGTCACGGCGTGGAAATCGAACATATTAGCCGCTTCCAGGGCTGGAAAAAGCAAGAAGGCTGCCGCGAAGGAGAGGCCCGCAAGATCGCTTTTCAACCGCTCCCTGGCTAGCCAGAAGACAGGAAATGCTCCTAGAGCGATGGCCACCGTCTGTACTATCAAGAGAGCCCGTACATCTGGCCAGACCCAGTATAGGGGCGCCAGAAGAGCCAAAATGGGAGAGAAATGCTCTCCTAGAAAGTTTGTGGCCCTGGGGTTTATGCTATAAGCGAAGGGCCTGCCGTGGGCTGTATTCCACACTACTTGGTCCGGGTAGCCCAGATCTAAACCATGAGTGCCTAGAGAGTCATGTTGCGCGATGGATAGGTAGGAGAAAAGGAGAAAGTAGCCTATAAACAATAGGATGGCTACTGCGTGGCCTCCTCGTTCCGGGAAGATAGTTGGGTATCTCTGGATTCGAGACCGCTTTCTGCCAGAGGTCATTGCAACCCCGCAAAAGAGGAATAGAGCGCCACCGTCTCCTCTGCGATCCTATCCCAACTGAAAGCCCCAGACAGCCTCTTGGCCCCCTCCCCCAGCCGGTGGCGGAGCCCCTCTGAGGCGGCTAACTCCTGGATTTTACCGGCTAAAGCCCCCACATCCTCCGGAGGCACCAAGGCGATGTTTTGGCCCTCCACCAGTTCCCTGATCTCCGTCTCCGGCCAAGTGCTGATGATGGGCAGGCCATGAGCCAGAGCGGCCATCAGACTCCCTCGCCGTAAGGAGGCCCCGTCCTTATAGGGGAGCACACATATATCGGAGGCCAAAAGGTTGGCCGAGACCTCCTCGTCGTCCACATACCCTGTCCAAAGGAGTTGGTCGGCGAGCCCCAACTCTCGCCACAACGCCTCCATCCGGTGGGCGTAATCGATGGTCGTGGGGTCGCTGGCCCCTGTCTTACCCCCTACCATGAGAAGTTTGACCCTCTCCCCCCCTTCCAAAAGTCGCGCCAAGGCTCGAAAGAGGGTTTCTACGCCCTTACTTTCGTGAAGAAGACCAAAGTAGGAAAGCATGATTTCCTCCTTGACGCCCCATCGGGCCCGCCACTCCTCACGATCGTATCCCGGAGGGAGGCGAGGGCTGATATTGCTTCCGATGGGGATAAGATAGGGTTCCAGGCCATAACCTCCGGCTTCCGCCTCATCTTGCACATTGGTGACTATGAC
>DFBK01000061.1 GCA_002366595.1 Anaerolineales bacterium UBA3082
GCGGTATCGAGGACAAGGTCTCACCTTCCTAGACCTGATCCAAGAGGGGAACGTAGGGCTTATGCGAGCGGTGGATAAGTTCGACTACCGCCAGGGGAACAGATTCAGCACCTATGCCACTTGGTGGATTCGTCAGGCTATCACCAGAGCCCTTTCCTACCAGAGTCGCACTATCCGGCTGCCGGTACATGTGGGAGAGCGGTTGCGTCGAGTGAGGCAAGCCTCGGGGCAATTGGAGCGGGAACTAGGTAGGAAACCCGAACTCGAGGAGATAGCCCAACTCCTCGATCTGAGTATGGAACAGATGGAAAGGGTGCTCAGGGCTCCCACCCACACCATCTCCTTGGAGAAGCCGGTGGGTGAGGATGGAGAGAATCAACTGGGCGAGTTCATAGAGGATGAGGAGATCCCTCCACCTGCGGATTTGATCCTTGACGAGGAGTTACGTGAGCAACTGCAAGAGGTCCTCTGGAAACTCTCTTCCCGGGAGCGACGGATAATAGATCTCCGCTTCGGCCTCAGCGACGGGGATCCTCGCACCCTGCAGGAGATAGCCGCGGAGTTCGGCTTGAGCCGCGAACGAATCCGCCAGATCGAAAGGGAGGTCCTAAGAAAACTTCGTCACCCCCACTTCAGCAGGAAATTGAGGGCTTACCTCAACTGAAGGGTTACATCTTTGATGAAGTAAGGAGGTATCAGAGTGGAAGAGAGGATGAGGGGTCTAGTGAAATGGTTTAACCCGGCGAAAGGGTACGGCTTCATCCAGCGCTCCAACGGCGAAGATGTCTTCGTCCACTTCTCCGAGATTCGGATGGAAGGGTTCAAAACCCTCAATGAAGGGGAAGAGGTGGAATTCACCCTTCAAGAAGCCGACAAAGGCCCCCAGGCAGTGGATGTAGTTAGGCTGCACGCCTACCCCGCCACTATAGGAGACGAGGGTTAGATATACCCTTGACCACAAAAGAAGCCCCGAGTTAGCCTCGGGGCTTTCTCTTTCTTGACTTTCGCCCTGGGCAAAGGTACGATGCAGCGGTAATGGGCGAAAGAGCACGTCGAGAGATCTTGCCTGGTCTGGCGGCGGCCTTGGGCCTCATACTCCTAGCGGCAGCGTTGGTCTTTTTCACCTCCCGACCCCGGGCCCTATCTCCCTCCCCGATGGAGACCCCCATCGCCACTCATTACCCCTCCCCTACCCCTGCTCCACTCAGGGTCGGCATAGTCTCCGGCCACTGGAAATATGACGGCGGAGCGATGTGCCCCGATGGCACCTTAGAGGTGGATATAAACTACCAGATCGCCATCGGGGTGGTGAAACTCCTGAAGGAGAAAGGGTACGAGGTAGATCTCTTAGCCGAGTTCGACCCCCTCCTCGAAGGGTATGAGGCCGACGCCTTGGTCTCTCTCCATTCCGACTCCTGCATCCCCGGCGTCTCGGGCTTCAAGGCGGCCCGAGCCTGGAACAGTTTCATACCGGAGGTGGAAGATAGGTTGGTAGCCTGCCTCTATGAAGAGTATGGGAGGGTCACCGGCCTCCACCCCCACCAATGGAGCATCACCCCTGACATGCACGGTTATCACGTATTTGGAGAGGTGGCCCCGGAAACCCCAGCGGTCATCATAGAGATGGGGTTCATGGCCGATGACGCGGAATTACTAGGCCATCGTCAAGACACGGTAGCCCAAGGGGTTGTGGCCGGGATAGAGTGCTTTCTGGAGGGGTCGAAACCCCTGTAACTTCCAAGAAGGGCTTTCTGTGGCCATCAGCGATTCAATCTTCTTCTGGCTCACCAAAACATAGAGAGAGCGTCGCCCTCTCTTGACTGATGTAGGCCAGGACGGGCTGGCAAGCCTGCCCCAAGGCGTACCAGGCCGGGGTACCGGGGCAGGCTGGCTGAAGTGGGCTAGGGCCTAAAGGGCAACTTACTCTTCCCCCATAGATAGGCTCCCACCCCCAAAATCGCCGCCTCTCCCAAGGTCAAACCTACCCAGGTTATCGCCGCATCGAACCAGAAGGGGAGGGGGAAGAGTTGAATTAGAGTATCCGAGCGGTTGAAAAGCCACGAGTCGCCCGCAAAAAAGGTGCGGTGGAACCCTACGAAGAAGGTATCAAAGCCAAAAGCGGCGAAGAGCCCCACCAGGCCGAAGAGAAGGAAGGTCAAGAGGCTCCCTTGGAGGATAGAGCCAGGGAGAGCCTTCCTCCCCTCCGGGTGGAAAAACAGGATAACTGCCGCTCCCACGATTAGACCCCCCAAAACCCCATGGAGAAGAAAGGCACGTCGAGCCAAGACCTTCACATCCACAAGATGAACTAACTCTCGCTCATTGAATAGAGGCCCATCCTCATCGGCCAGTTCCCCCAAGTAGGAGATCTCTTCCGGTGAGCGGAGGTAATAGAGCACCGCTTTGGCTACCTCTCTTCTCTCCTGGTCATCATATCTGGGAGGCAAAGGCCAACTCCCCTTCGAGTACTCGTAGTCGATGTACGAAAGTATCCCTGTCCCAAAGGGATCCCGAGGGACGGGAAAGGAGGGAGAAAAGAAAAGATATAAGTTACTCAAGAGAAGGAAGAAGGGTATAGAGATGACCAGAACCCATCTAAGAGTGGGGATCGCTTTCTTCACTCTCCCTCCAACATGAAGCGCAGAGCGATGAGGTTTATAAGATGCTCCACCGGCGCCTGGTCATCGGTGAAGACCGGGGCTCGGCCCTCGTACCGCCGCACGCCTCCCTCCGCCAGGGCTGCCACTTGGCGGAGATGGGGATCGGTGAAGCGAGCCACATTCTCGTAGAACCCCTCCAACTCTGTATCTTGATTGGTGCCCACTACTATCGAGTTGGGCACATGGGCGTCGATGATGTAGACCTCAGGGAAGACGGCGGCCATGGTGCTGGCCAAGAGATCGACAAGCCGGAAATCACTCTCCGTCCGTGCCACATTGATGGCCACCACCCCTCGGGGGGTGAGGTGCTCCTGAGCCAAAGCGAAGAACTCATAAGTGGTAAGGTAAAAGGGTATGTAAGGCTGGCGATAGGCGTCGATAGCGATAACGTCGTACTTCTTTTCCGTGCGGGAGAGGAAATACCGTCCATCTTGGGCGATGGCTTTCAGGTTCGGCTCATTCATAGCGAAAAAGCGCCGCCCCACCTCGATTATCGAGGGGTCGATCTCCACCCCCTCCATGAGGATAGGACCATATATCTGGGAGTACTCCTTGGTCACCGTCCCCCCTGCCAGGCCGATGAGGAGCAGACTCTTCACCTCCTGAGGGGAATAATCAGCGTTGAAATAGGGAACCAGAAGGAAGTAATCCCAAACGCCGTAACTGAGAACTCGATGAGGGTTGTAAAAGGAGTGAAACGCCTGACCCTCATTCAGGGTAAGGAGGAAGTCATCGCCTTCCTTTAACACCTGGATGTAGTTGTAGGGCGACTCCTCCTCGTAGATCATCCCTTCCGTGGCCTTGATGGGCCCCTTGGGCAGGAGACTCAAAGCCAGGATGATGAGAGGTAAGGGGATGTACCACCAGGCGCGCCGACCGGCGACGAGAAAGAGCCCCACCAAAGAAAGGGAGAGCAGAGCCAGGGAGAAGATGAGAAAAGTGTTTCTGGTGCCAAAGAAGGGGATGAAGACCAAGACCGGCAGAAAAGTGCCCAAGATGCTCCCCAAAGTGGAGAGGGCGTAGATCCCCCCCGCCGTATGGCCGGTAGAGACTACCGAGGCGGTGTGGAGACGGATGGCGAAGGGAGAGACACAACCGAGGAGGACCACGGGGATTAAGAAGAGGGCCAAGAGCCCTACCAAGGACCCGATGAAAATATCCACCGAATAATCGATATAGCCTCGCAGAGAGAAGCGAAGGATAGGATGAGCCAGGAAGGGGACGAGCCCGATAGCGAACCCGGCCCAGGCGGTAATCTGATAGAGGACCCTACGGTGGGGGAACCTATCGGCTAACCGTCCCCCCAGGTAGTAGCCAGCGGCCAAATAGATCATCATCAGCCCGATGAGGTTGGCCCAGATGACCAGCGAGGTGCCGAAATAGGGGGCCAAAAGCCGAGAGGCGGACATCTCCACCGCCAAAGTGGTCATGCCGCTAGTGAAAACGAGAAGAAGAAGGAATCTGTCTTTTTTCCTTACAGGATCTCTTGGGAGAGGCATGGCTCCACACCTACTTTGAGATTATAGCCCATTACCTCGCTGGCAGCAAAGCACCCGCCTCATAAACCGCCCCTGGCAAGGGTTTGATCAGTTGAAAAGTTGCAAAAACCACGTTACAATGTAATAGATTTGAGGAGACAAGAGATGAACCTTTGGCGAGAACTTCCCCCCGGCCCCGATCCACCCCGGGTGATAAATGTCATCATCGAGGTGCCCAAGGGCTCCCGAAACAAGTATGAATATGACACAAAGATGGGCTGCATTCAACTCAACCGGGTTCTCTACTCTCCCATCCATTACCCCGGTGACTATGGCCTTATACCCCAAACCCTCTCTGAAGACGGCGACCCTCTCGATGTCCTGGTCATGGTTGGAGAGCCCAGTTTTCCGGGTTGCATCATCCAAGCCCGCCCCATCGGGATCTTCAAGATGCTGGATAGTGAGGAACCGGACCATAAGGTCCTCGCTGTCCCCGCCTCTGACCCCCTTTACCAAGAGTACAAAGAGATCGCCCATATCCCACAACACTTCTTGGCCGAAGTGGCCCACTTCTTCACCGTATATAAGGATCTGGAGGGAGTACGGGTTAAACCCTTGGGATGGGAAGATAGCAAGTCGGCACGAGAGTGCATCTGCCAAGCGATGGCTTTGTATCAACAAAAAGGGAAGGGCGTCGAAGGGCAAAGAACCTAACTCCCTTGTAGATCATACCCCCATTAGCGCGCTATTTACCTTGCTACTCGATTACTTCAGTAGTGTATTAAATAGTCGGGATTTCCGAGGATAAGAGAGTGCTCACCGAGCCCTGATGTGGTATCCTGGTTTTGTTTCACAAAGCCAAACCACCCAGGAGGTGAGCACCCATGACCCTCAAGGACCACACAAAGAGTTTAGCACGGAAGCTTCTAGAGGCCAAGAGCCGAGGGGAACGATTGCGAGTTCTGGAAGAGGAAGAGCGCCGGGTTCTAAAGGAGATGAAGAGGGAAGCCATCGATGAGGCTCTGGAGTTGACGGTAGAGAGGGTACTAGGCCCCCGATGGCAAAGGAGAGAAAAAGAG
>DFBK01000057.1:0-690 GCA_002366595.1 Anaerolineales bacterium UBA3082
ATCATAGTTGAGCCAGAGGATAGCCGCCAAGACAAGGGGGATGAGGCTAAGGGCCACGGCCAGACGCTTCATCTCCCTTTCATACTTCCTGGGGATCAAAAGGACGACTACCGCCCCCAAGAGGGGAATGAAAGTGATTAAGGTCAAGTAGGGAAATTCCATCTCTATACCCTCCAAGAGACTATATTATTGATACATGAGGACTCCGGCTAACATCAGAACGCTTACCAGAAGCAGAAGTAGGTAGTTTTGCACCCTGCCGGTTTGAATTAGGCGCAATTCTCTGCCCAAAATATCGGCCGCTTTTCCTATCCCATTCACCAAGCCATCGATCACGTAGGTATCGAAGAGTTCGTTGAGGGTGGAGAGGGCCACCGCTCCTTTCCCCGCCAGGTTGACCAGGCCATCGATTACGTAAGTATCGAAGCGCTCATTGATGGTAGCGAAGGCCACGGTAGCCTTCCCCGTCAGGTTCACTAAGCCGTCGATCACCCCCTGGTCGAAGGCGAAAAGGAGATCCCCCAGGAGGATGACGCCTCGTACCACCGTAGCGTTGTAGATCTCGTCTATCCAATATTTGTTCTTCAAGGTAACCCATAAGGGGCCTAACCGCTCCAGAGGATCGGTTTGCCCTGCCACCAGAGGGTGGCGACCATAGAGGAGCCAGCCCAAAGCCAGCCCTGCCAGGGC
>DFBK01000057.1:770-16917 GCA_002366595.1 Anaerolineales bacterium UBA3082
GGTGGAAGGGGTTATTCCCCAAGAGCGGTCCCAAGAGCGGCATGTCAGCCGGAACACCCAATAGGCCCAGAAGCGTGGCCCCCAGGGCCAGAACGACCAGAGGAAGGGTCATCACCGGGGGGCTCTCATGGGCGTGGATCTCGGTGTTGCGGGGCTGGCCGAAGAAGACGAGGAAGACCTGTCGAGCCATGTAGAAGGCGGTGAGAAAGGCCGCTGCGGTCCCCACCAGCCAGATGACCTGATTATGGTCGAAGGCATGGGCTAAGATCTCGTCTTTGCTCCAGAAGCCAGCGAAAGGCGGTATGCCGGCAAGCGCCAGCATCCCAGCCAAAAAGGTCCAGAAGGTGAGGGGCATTCTCTTCCTCAGGCCACCCATCTCCATCATATCGTTGGTTCCCACACCGTGGATGATGGAGCCTGAACCCAAAAAGAGGAGGCCCTTGAAGAAGGCGTGGGTTATGAGGTGGAAGACGCCGGCCACTAAGCCGCCGACCCCCAAGGCGGTCATCATATACCCCAGTTGGCTGATGGTAGAATAAGCGAGGACCCTCTTTATATCGTTTTGGGCCAAGGCTATGGTGGAAGCGAAGAAGGCGGTGAAAGCCCCGATGATAGCCACGGGGACTAGGGCCGGGTGGCCTTGGACGGCGGTGAAGATGGGGAAGGTGCGGGCTACGAGATATACCCCCGCCGCCACCATGGTAGCGGCGTGTATGAGAGCCGAGACGGGTGTGGGACCCTCCATGGCGTCAGGCAGCCAGACATGGAGGGGAAACTGGGCCGATTTTCCCACCGCTCCAGCGAAGATGAGAAACCCCGCGGCAAGGACGATGTTGGGAGGGAGATGGTTCACCCTCTCGAAGATGGTCTCAAAGGTTAGAGAGCCGGTCTGGAAGTAGAGGAGGAGCATCCCTAAGAACAGAAGGACATCTCCTACTTTGGTGGTGATGAAGGCCTTCTTCCCCGCGTTGGCCGCCTCTGGTTTCTCGAACCAGAAGCCGATCAAGAGATAGGAGCAGAGCCCCATGATCTCCCAAGATATGAAGAGCAAAAGCAAGTTATCGGCGATGACTAACCCCAGCATCCCGGTGGCGAAAAGGGATATGTAGGCGAAGAAGCGGGAATATAGTCGGTCGCCATGCATATACCCCTGAGAGTAGATGAAGATCATGAGGCAGACGGTGGTGACCATAGCCAGCATAGCCGCCGTCAAGGGGTCGACCATGAAGCCTATCTCCAGGCTCGTCTTCCCCGTAGGGAACCACGAAAAGGCGCACCGGTAAGGCTCCTCGGCCAGGCCCTCTATCCCCAGGGCGGTGAAAAAGACCCCCATAGCCAAAAGGAAAGAGAGGAAGATGGCCCCTATAGCCAGGCGGGCGCTGAGGTTCTTATACCTATTGGTGAAGAACACTATGAGCGCGAAAGAGAGAAGAGGGAAGACGGGTATCAGCCAAGTATATTGCAGCATCTTTTCACCATTTCATAAGGTCGATCTCTTCGACATTGATGGTTTGACGGTGGCGATAGATGGCGAGGATCAAAGCCAACCCGATGGCTGCCTCAGCCGCGGCCACGGTGATGACGAAGATGGCGAAGACCTGTCCGATGAACTCCTGGGGGGTGATATACCGCCAGAAGGCGACCAGGTTTATGTTCACCGCGTTAAGCATCAGTTCTATCCCCATAAGGATGGCGATGGCGTTCCGCCTGGCCAAGGCTCCGTAGAGCCCTAAAGAGAAGAGGATAGCGGCCACGGTCAAGTACCAACTAAGGGGAATCATGCCTCCTCCCGCTCTCTGGCGATGATGATGGCCCCCACCAGGGCCATGAGAAGGAGAAGAGATGCTACCTCAAAGGGAAGGACGTAGGTAGTCAGCAAGGCCCTCCCCAGATTCGCAATCGGGTCGCCTCCGATTTCGGTGGGGGTAACCTGCCACTCTACGGCTCCTACTAGGAAGATGAGGATAGCGGCCAGAAGCGCTGAGGCCACAAGCACCACCCACCATTGTTCGTTGGTGGCGCGCTCTTGCTTCATCAAGCGCTCGGTAAGCATGATGGCGAAGAGGATGAGGACGGCGATGGCCCCCACGTAGATGAGCACCTGGACGGCGGCCAAGAAAGTAGCCTCCAGGAGCAGGTAAAGGGCAGCCACTCCTAAGAAGGCGAGGATGAGAGCCAGGGCGTTACGCAATATATTCCTGCCTACTACTACCCCCAAGGCGGCTAGGATGGTCACTGCCGAGATTATAAGGAAAGCGATCTGTAGGAGGGTCACTTCTCTTTCTCCACCGGTGGAACCCCGTCGGGCGCATACTTCTGACCCCAGGCCAAAAGTCTATCTAGGTCGTATATGAGTTCGCCTTTCTGGCGGCCATAGGTGCTCAATTCATATTCCGGGGTATGATAGAGAGCCCCAAAGGGACAGGACTCAACGCAAAGCCCACAGAAGAGACAAGAGGCGAGGTTCCAGGTATAGCTCTCAGGGACGAATTTGCCCCCTTTCTTCTCTGAAGCCCGCACTACCTCTATCACTCCCACGGGGCAGGAGCGAGCACAGATGCCACAGCCGGTACACTTAGGTATGCCTGTCTCGGGGTTCGTGAGTTGCATCAACGCTCCTCGGAAGCGGGGGAACATCTCCAGCCGCTCCTCGGGGTATTGGAGGGTGAAGATGCCCCTTTCGGTAGGATGTAGCCTCTTGGCTCGACCCTGTGGCGCGTAGCGGTGAGGGAAGCGCTTCAGATCGCTCAGATAGGTCTCCACAAAATGTTGGAGTGTTACCGACAAGCCTTTGAGTATCCCCAGGCCTAGCATCTAAGTGGTAACCTTAACCTGTCTTCTTCGCCAAATGGCGAAGGCATAGATTATGACCACGGCGGCCACGATGAGGCCGTTAGCCACCAAGGAGACGAGCACCAAAGAGAAGAGCCCCTTCCTCTGCGTTAGTGTTATCACCAGGCCCATGACCAGGAGGTTTACCAAGGCCAAAGGCACGAGGAACCTCCAGGCCAGCCCCATCAGTTGGTCGATGCGCAACCGGGGTAGGGTGCCCCGCAACCACATAAGGACGAAGTAGATAGCGTAGGCCTTGAGGAAGAACCAGATGTAGGAAGGGAGTAAGGGCCCTTGCCAGCCGCCCAGGAAGAGGGTGGCCGCGATGGCCGAGACGATGAAAGCGTTAACATACTCCGCTAGAAGGAACATGGCGTATTTGATGCCGCTGTACTCGGTGTGGTAGCCAGCGATGATCTCCGACTCTGCCTCGGGGAGGTCGAAGGGGGCCCGGTTCACCTCTGCTACGGCGCTAGTGAGGTAGATGAGGAAGCCCAGGGGTTGCAGGAGGATGAAGGGCACCCGGCTTTGCCCCGCCACTATGGAGACCATGGACAGGGAACCGGTGAGCATGATGGCTCCCAGGGCCGAGAGCACCATGGGGATCTCATAACTCATCATCTGAGCCACCACCCGCACCCCTCCCAGAAGTGAGTATTTATTGCGCGACCCCCACCCGGCCAGAAGGATGGCTATGGTGGTCAGGGAAGAGACAGCCATGATGTAGAGGAAGCCGACATTCAGATCGGCGGCTACCATCCCCCGACCGAAGGGGATAACGGCCAGGACCATGAAGGTAGGGACGACGACCATGACGGGAGCCAGGTTGAAGATCAACCGATCCGCCTGGGCGGGGGTGATGTCCTCCTTGGTGAGCATCTTTATCATATCGGCTACGCACTGCAATATGCCCAGGGGCCCCACCCGATTCGGTCCGTACCGGTCCTGGATACGCCCGATCACCTTCCGCTCCAGCCAGTTGATGAAGATGATAGTGGTGACGGCGAAGGCTATCAGACAAGCGATGGTGAAGAGCATCATGACCAGATCCGCCGCCCAGAGGGGCAGAAAATGGGCCAGAAAGCCGTGAATCCAGGAACTGAGGTTGACGAAGAGGTCATTAAGAAAGGGCATTATCTATCCACCTCGCCCAGCACTATATCTATGCTTCCCAGGATAGCCACCACATCAGCCACCTTATGTCCTTTGCATAGTTCCGGTAGGACGGTGAGGTTGATGAAGGTGGGGGAGCGGATCTTGTAGCGATAGGGGTTAGTTCCCCCATCGCTCACCAGATAGAAACCCAACTCCCCCTTGGGGGACTCGATGCGGTGATAGACATCCCCCTCAGGGGGCTTGAAGACCCGGGGCAACTTGACCGAGACCTCGCCCTCGGGGATCTGTTCTAGGGCTTGCTCCAAGATCCTCACGCTTTGCCGCATCTCCCCAATACGCACTAGATACCGGTCATAGACATCGCAGTTCGTCTCTGTGACCACATCGAAGTCAAAGCGATCATAGATGGAATATGAGTCCACCTTGCGGATATCGTAGTTCACACCGGAGGCGCGAAGGAGAGGGCCGGTGCAGGAATAGGCGATGGCCATATCCGGTGGCAGGACCCCCACATTCTGACAACGGGCTAAGACTATCTCGTTTTCGGTGAGGAGCCTCTCGAACTCGTCGATGAAAGCGGGAAGGGCGGCCACAACGCTCTTCAACTCAGGCATAAAACCTGGAGGTAGATCGTACCTTACCCCCCCGAAGCGCATATAGTTGCACATCATCCGCGATCCGGAGGCCATCTCGAAGAGGTCCAATATCCGCTCCCGCTCTTCAAGGGCGTAGAGCATGGGAGTGAAGAAACAGCCCAGGTCGTTGAGGAGGGCTCCAATAGCCACCGCATGGTTGACGATGCGGGTCAACTCCACCATGATGATCCGAATATACTCCGCTCGCTCCGGCACTTCAATCTGGGCTAACTTCTCCACGGCCATCACATAGGCCATATTGTTGGACATGGAGCAGATGTAATCGAGGCGGTCGGTGTAGGGGATATTCTGAAGATAGGTATTACGCTCCCCTATCTTCTCCTGGCAGCGGTGGAGATAGCCCATCACCGGCTCCAGATCGACGATGGTCTCCCCATCTAGAGTGACGATCATGCGGAAGACCCCGTGGGTGCTGGGGTGCTGGGGCCCCATATTGACGGTTATGGTCTCGGTCCTTAGTCCGGTCTCTACCCTTTGCATTTGGCTAGGAAGGCTCCTCTTGGCCGATGGCCTGATACCCTTCAAGGGGGAAATCCTTGCGTAAGGGGTGACCTTTATACCCCTCCCAGAGAAGGATCCGCTTCAAATCGGGGTGTCCAACGAAGCGGATGCCCATCAGGTCATAGACCTCCCTCTCCTGGAAGTTAGCCCCGGGCCAGATGGGGGTCACCGAGGGGACCTCTGGCTCCTCTTTCGAGGCCGACACCTTAAGGGTTAGAGGCCTCGTCCCTTTCTTCATGGAGTAGAGGTGGTAGACCACCTCAAAGCGATCGGGGTAATCAACCCCGGTCACGGCGGAGAGGTAATCGAAGCCTTGGTCCTCTTTTAGATACCTCGCCACCTCAAAGAGGTCATCGGTCTTGACCGATATCGCCGGGTCCTTCTCCTCTAGATACTCGAAAGAAGCCTCTGGCAACGCTTCGACTAACCGCTCGTAAATCTCTCTACTCAAAGATGTCTCCTGGCTCCTCTACCAAAGCTTTCAAATCACCTAGGAACCTGGCCCCTCCGTATCCCTTGGGGGCCATGCATCCAGTATCTGTTTGGCCCAGGCTGTAGCCTTGTCAAGTTCACCTTCGGCCAGTGGCCCCTCCCCGCCGGTGACGAAGAAGCCGATAGCCGGAGCAACGATTGAGCAGCCCTGTCGCCGTAGCGCTTTCTCGATCTTTTTGGCAGCGGAGCCGGATAGGCGCGAGCGGTACTGGGTGTCAAAGGCAGCGGCTCGGACACCAGACAAGAGATTGGGCTGCAGGCTGCCAAGGAAGGCTTTAATGGCCTCGGTAGGACCCCAAGCGTGTGTTGGGCTGCCAACGATTAAGAGATCCAATGCCGTAGTGTCCTGCGGCGTGATCGTGTTGACCTTAGCCAAGCGGATGTCTTCCCCCGTTCCCAAGCCGGCTGCGATGACTTGCGCAACCTTTTTCGTGTTTCCGAACATCGAGTCATATATAACTAGCGCTTTGATGTGGATCGCCTCCTAATAGGACTGAAAAGCCATCTCTTAAGGCTGGGATACCTCTCTACTCATCTTCTCTTGGAAGCACCAATCCCCTCGGACCGAGGATGGGAACCGGCATCTCCCGCTCCGCCTTCCCACGGTACCAAGGTGAGGTGAGGATCGTCTCTCCTTCTATCTTTTGGTGTAGTTTAATGAACCCTTCTAGGAGGGCTTCAGGACGGGGAGGACAGCCAGGCACGTAGACATCCACCGGTATGTAGGTATCTATACCGTTGACCACGTTGTAGGTATCCTTGAAGGGGCCGCCGGAGATGGCACAGGCCCCCATAGCCAGGACATACTTGGGCTCAGGCATCTGGTCGTAGAGCCGTACCACCTGGGGGGCCATTTTATTGCTCACCGTGCCGGCTACGATCATCAAGTCCGCCTGGCGGGGCGTGGGGCGCATCATCTCCATCCCGAAGCGGGCGAAGTCGAACCGGGAGGCGGCGGCGCAGATCATCTCGAAGGCACAGCAGGCTAGTCCGAAACCCAGGGGCCAGACCGAGGAGGAGCGCCCCCAGTTGTATATCTTGTCGATGGTAGTGATGATGACGTTGCGCCTGATCTGTTCGGCTACATACTCTTCTTCGGTCATTTTAGAACCATTCTAGGACGCCTTTTCGCCAGGCGTAGAGGAGTCCTCCTACCAGCACCCCCAAAAAGATGAACATCTCCACCAAGGCGAAGAGCCCCAACTGGTTATAGGCCACCGCCCAGGGGTACAGGAAGACGGTCTCGATATCGAAGATGACAAATACCAAAGCATAGATGTAGTATTGAACTCGGAACCGAACCCACGTTTCGCCTATAGTTTCCAGGCCACACTCATAGGTAGATTGTTTGGTGGGGTCGGGTTTCTTGGGGCGAATGAGGAAGGCCATGAACATCGCCGCAAGGGGGAAGAGGATTGCAGCGATGAGCAACAAGCCAAGGAAAGCGTAGTCTGATAGCAATAATTCCTCCCGTTTCCCTTGCTAGCCTAGCGGCTGTGGGGAAACCTTGCGAATTATATCACAAACTCTTCGCAAATTCAACCCATTTTTGTAGAAGGGGTCTTGAACGCTGTTGTTCCTAAGGAAAAACAGCCACCAGTATAAGGGGCGAGAACTTGAATGTCAAACTCTTATAACCTCCTAGTGATGACACCCCGGTAGGCGCTTCGATTTCAAGGTGAAGGGAGGAGTCCAATCTGGTATAATGAGAAAAAGGAGGCTTTCTAGAACGATGAACTTCCTCAAGATAGAGGATCAGGAGCGATGGAACTCTTTTCTCTTCGAGAAGGGGGGGCACCTCCTCCAATCCTATGAGTGGGGAGAGTTGAAGAGCCGGTTTGGCTGGCGGGCTAGCCGAGTGGCTTTGGAGGAAGGAGGGCGGATCATCGCCGGAGCCCAGGTCCTGGTCCGCAATCTGCCCCTGGGGAGCCTGGCTTATGTCCCCCGGGGGCCGGTGGTCGATCCTCAAGAGGGGGAGACCTTACAAAAACTATGGGCTCAGCTTCACATTCTGGCCCGCCAAGAGGGTTCAGTTTTCTTACGTTTGGAACCGGATTGGGAGGGTGGAGAGAGAGGCCATCTACTGGAAAAGGAGGGGTTCCATCGAGCCCCGGAGAGCATCCAGCCTCAGAGCACCTTGGCTGTGGATATAGAGGGGGATCTGGAATCGATCCTGAGCCAGATGAAGCCCAAGACCCGATATAATATCCGCCTGGCGGAGCGAAGAGGGGTGATGGTGAGGGAGGGGAGGGAGGAGGATCTGAGGGCTTTCTACGAGTTGCTCCGTATCACCGGGCGTCGGGATCGCTTCTTTGTGCACAGTGGCCACTATTACCTTGAGGCTTGGCGGACCTTCGCCCCCCAAGGGATGGGGAGACTCTTTTTGGCTTTCTATGGCCACCAGATGTTAGCAGGGGTGATGGTTTTCGCCTTTGGCCGCCGAGCCTACTATCTCTACGGTGCCTCGTCCGATGAGCATCGCAGCCGGATGCCCAACTACCTCTTGCAGTGGGAGGCGATCCGGTGGGCTAAGGAGAGGGGGTGTCTAGTATATGATCTTTGGGGCATCCCCGATGAGGTGGGGAGGGATGGGGAGCCCTCCGATTTTGCCAAGAGGAAGGGGGGGTTATGGGGGGTCTATCGTTTTAAGCGTGGTTTCGGAGGGAGGGTGGTGCGCACTGTCGGAGCCTTCGACTACGTTTATTCCCGACCCCTTTACCGGCTCCTGATGCGGATGGAAAGGGTGCGCTCCACTATCTCAAGGTTATAAGCGGAAGCGCTGGGTATGGTGCCCTTCTCAACGGTTGTTATTTGGACGTAAGAGGTGATCGCCCAGGCTATCTTTGAGGGTTTCATCGATGTCGCTCTTGACAAGTGGTAGACCTGTGTTATTATTTTCTCGAGGTTTGTAACTCTTTCGTCTCCCAGAAGGTCCTTCTGTCCTGGCCGCTGAGGTCGGAACCATGGCCTTGGCGGTTGCTTTTTGGGGAAGCAAGTGGTTGCTCTGGATGGGGTGGGGCCAGGGGGTTGAAGGAGGGCCAAGCCAAGGATTTAGCAAGGAAAGGAGGTGCGGCCCTTGAGCGAGGAGCGACAGACGGGCACGGTGAAGTGGTTCAGCCCAGCCAAGGGGTACGGCTTCATCACTCCAGATGCCGAGGGGAGCGAAGATATCTTCGTCCATTACTCGGCTCTCGAGGGTTCAGGCTTCAGGAGCCTGGAGGAGAACCAGAAGGTGGAGTTCGAGATCGAAGAGACCCCTAAGGGCCCCCAGGCGATCAACGTAGTGAAACTCCCTTAGCCTGTCAGAGCCTCCTTATGGGGGCTCTTCTTTTTCGGGTTCTCTCACCTTCTATGATATAATTAGAAGCGATCCTCATTAGTTAGGGGGTGAGCCCTGGAACCCGGAGGGTTAGCACGGGAGGTGATGGAAGCCATCTCCAACAAGAAAGGCTGGGATATCGTGATGCTCGATATCCGCCCTGTGTCGCTGTTGGCTGACTACTTCGTCATCGCTACTGGGGCCAACGAGCGACAGGTGAACGCCATCTTGGAGGAGGTTTTGACTAAGACGAGGGAGGCGGAGGAGAAGCCGTTGCATGTAGAGGGGGCCCCGGAGTCGGGCTGGGTGCTCCTCGACTACGGGAGCGTGATTGTGCACCTCTTCATCCCTTCACAACGAGAATATTACGACCTAGAAGGGCTTTGGAGCGATGCTCCATTGGTAGTGAGGATACAGTAGGGGAATCGCGGAGGGCGCAAGACACACAATGGCGTCGGCTTTAAGGCAAGGCCGGCGCTACTTTTCAGGCTCTAGGTGCTTGCCAATTTCAAGCCTCACCTTCGGGGCAGTGGGCCTAACGTTCCGAGCGTATCTGAAGTCCAGCCGTAAGGCTGGATTTGGGCTAAGCGTAGCGGAGCCAGATACGCTCTGCTAGGCGACGTTTCAATCATTAAAACCTCTCCATTATAATTTTAAGACATATTGTGGAATCAACTTAGCAACAATCTCTATTAACCCAATTTCTAAAGCACGCAGCACGACTCTTCGCCCCCTGTATTCATAAGGTAACTCCCGCACTTCAGATATAATTTGCTTACCTCTATCATTTTGCATCTCAACTTCAAAGTATCTCTCTCCATCGACTTCTATCACTTTATTTACAGCTAGAATATCTGGTAAAACATATCCTCCACCATGAGGGATGGTGTTAGCATTTAAGAGTCTGTCATAAACTCCCAATCTTTTCGCTCTTTTTTCAAAACCTAATAACTCTATGCTTTCGGGACTTAGATTTGGGTTACCTCTCACTAAATACGCAGGCAAATCTCCTCTTAAAGTAAGTGGAAAAAGAGTAGCATCGTTTTTCAAATAATGACAACCTAACAACATTTCATTCATATTTATAAGCCCTTGATGGGTCTCATTGGAAATTTCTAGGAATTTTCCAAACAGCAACTCTGCAGCTAGTTTCCTTTTCTTCTTTGCAAAATTTTCAACATATTTATATTTTTCGAAATACTTTTTAGCAGCACCGCCTGTAAGAATGTGAAATTCTCTAAAAGGTGTTTCAATATGTTCTGCCATCTCATACAATCGTTTACTTTTGTCATAATATAATCCGAAGCCTAATTCATTGTCCCCCTTAAATTCATCAGCGGATCCGTGTATGATAAAAGCATATGGAGGCAGATCAAGATCAATCTTTGTAACAGCTGTTAATTCAAATAGATCTATAAAATGATTGCTTTTATAAAAATCCCATATCACCTCAATGCCATCTATCTGTGTTGTACTCGTTTCCATCTCGTGTAATTTCTTGATTAAACTCTCAATATCGGGCAGTTCTTCCAATCCTCCTACGAGCAATCCACATGCATTAGGTTTTGTATTAAGAATAATAAAGTCATGATCCCCTTCTCCCCAGCTTATCTTTCCTCCATAGCCAAACCCGCTTTTCCACCGACTCGCATTTCTAGTAATGGTCATATCTGGGGTGGCAATAAAAGTAGCGCTTGGGCCCATACCAAGTTGATGTTGAACGTAATGAATTCCCGCGATACCATAAATAGTATTAGCCCTACATAATTCTGCTCCACTATCGGTTAATCCAATAAAAAAACAATGGTCCTTTGCATTCCGTAACATCTTTTCCCTATTCATAGCTCTCATCTGCCACTTTATTTTTATGATGTCGCCTAACGTTTTCTTTGCGCAAAAGTGTACACAAAAACCGAAAAGTGTTGACCAAAGCGGAACTACAGTTCCATTCCCGCTCGCCGCTAAAACATCACCTCTTCCGCTGTGCTCTTATAGGTGCAGAACTCTCCCTCCGGGAACCAGTAGGCGATCTCCTGAGCGGCCTCTTCAGGGTCTCCTGCGGCGTGGATGAGGTTCCTCACCGCCCTTTTGAGTTCGTTGGCCACGACGGGGGAGGTGGTGGAGAAATCCCCTCGGATGGTCCCCGGGTCGGCGTCCGCGGGCAGGGTGAAACCGCATAGTTTCCTCACCACGCTGATGGCGTGGGCCCCCTCTATGACGCAGGCCACGATAGGCCCAGAGGTGAGATAATCCACGTTCCATCCCTTGATCATCTCCCCGATCTCCATGGGGTCGTCGGTGCCTATCTCCTGAATGGGGTCCTTGCCATGCTCCCGGTAACTCTGAAGCGTCTTCTTCCCCATCCCCCTTATCCATTCCGGGGTGTTGGGGTAATGGTTCTCGGCGAACTCCCGAGAGATCTTTACCATCTTGAGGGCTACGATCTTGAGTCCGGCATCCTCGAACCTGGTGAGGATCTTTCCCACTAGCCCCCTTTTGACCGCGTCGGGCTTCAGAAGGACCAAGGTTCTTTCATAGAAAGTGGACATATCCTCGCTCTTTCTCCTCAGAAGGTTTTCAGTCTTTCCCGCAGCCAGCGGTACTTCTCTAAAGCCTCCTGGAGGCGACCACCTTTCATGTAGGCGTCTCCCAGGAGTTGTTGGCTAGGTAAGTGTTCTGGGGCCTCTTGGGCCGCGGCCTCCAGATCCTCGATCACCTCCCCAACAAGCGTAGGCTCAGAGTGGATAATGGTTCGGTAATGAGTTAGGGCTTCGTCACGCTCCCCCTGGGCTAGATAGGCCCGGGCCAGCCCCAGCCGAGCCTCGTGATCACCTGGCTCGGCGGCTAGGCGATCCAGATACCCCTCTATGGTAGGCGGGGCCTCCTCTATGATCTCAGTAGGAACCTCCTCTACCATCTCTTCTGCGATAGGCGGGGCCTCTTCGATGGTCACTTCCTCTTCTATTGGCTGGGTGGGAAGTGCCTCTGCTAACTCCACCTCTTCTTTGGCCAGGGGTGGCGCTTCCTCCCATTCTGCCTCCTCGACCACCTCTTCCGGGACCTCTTTCAACTCTCGCAACCAGTCAGGCACCCCCTCCGGCGGCGTGGGGGGCGCTACCGCCTCTTCTACCTCCTCCCCGGGCGGAGGGGCTAGCCTCTCCAACCAATCGGGTACCTCCTCGGGGGATGGTGCCTCCTCCGGGAGTTCTTCCAACTCTCGCAACCAGTCCGGCGCTTCCTCCGGGGGAGGGGCAGCCTCGGGAACCTCTTCCGTGGGGAGTTTCTCCTCGATCTCGGGAGGCAACTCTTCGGCCTCTACCTCCTCGGCTGCGACCTCTTGCAGCCTACGGAGCCACTCGGGCATCTCCTCCTCTGCTATCTCCGCCACCACTTCTTCAAGCTCAGGCAGAGGAGCCACCTCCGTTGGCGGGGCTACCTCTTCCACCTCTGGTACCGGTGGTGGGGTGGGTATCTCTTCTAAGCGAGGGAGGAGGACTTTCTCTGGCGGTAGAGGTGAGGCTTCGCCGAAGAGTTCCTGAGCCACTCCGTTCTCAGGGTCTAGGGCTTGGGCCTGGACGAGGAGGGTCTCACCTTCCTCCTCCTGGCCACTTTCCTTCCAGATGACCCCCAGGATAAGGTTAGCCTTTAGGCAGTTAGGGAGGAGTTCTAGGATCTCCTGACAACTTTCAGCGGCCTCCCGGCGACGGCTCTCCCGCCACAACGCTTCGGCTAGAGCCACTTTCAGATCGAT
This sequence comes from Anaerolineales bacterium UBA3082, assembly GCA_002366595.1. GTDB lineage: Bacteria > Chloroflexota > Anaerolineae > UBA7937 > UBA7937 > UBA7937. The sequence goes on from DFBK01000057.1 coordinate 13,438, forward strand.
GCGGTCGGGGTCCTCTTTGAGAAGAGGTCTCAACTCGGTGATAGCGCGGTCGTAGAGGCCTTCTCTTAAGTAGAGGCGAGCGAGGGCTGCTGGGGTGAGTTTGACCCTGGGTGGCTCCACGCCCTCCCGTTCGCCGTAGAGCCGTTTCAGTTCCTGACGTATCTCCGTATTTCCAGGAGCCAGCTCAAAGGCTCGTTCCAGATGCCAGATCGCTTCCTCTAGTTCCTTCTTTTCATCATGCACCACCGCTAGCCCCACGTGGGCGATTGCATCCTCCGGATTGGCGCCCAAGACCCTGGTGAAAAGGCTAGCCGCCTCATCATGCTCCTCCCTCTCTAGGGCGGCCTCTCCCAGTAGCCGATAGGGCATGATGTATTTGGGAAACCGCTCCAGGATATGGCGGCAGATGATTATAGCCTCATCGATCGATTGGGCTTTGATTAACCCCTTCACTTCGTCGCAATATTCGCCTAGTCCTATTTCAGCCATTTTCTCACCCCCTACTCTGAAAGCGGGCTTTCATTTATTATGAGGCTCCTTAGCCCAAATGTCAACGTCTAGATGAGGTGATGGACCCTTTTCACATTTTGGAGGAGACCATCTATGGAGGGGGATCTACCAGGCGCGGGGCCCAAAGGGTCTTCGGCTTCCTCTCTCCTGAGAGCGGCGAAGGTGGCCAAAACGGAGTGGCTCAGGGCCTCTAAATCATAGCCCCCTTCTAGGGTTAGAATTAAGCGGCCTTGGCAGAGTTCCTCCGCCAGGGAGACCAAGATGGTGGTGAGGCGATGGAAGCCGGCGGTAGAGAGACGCATGCCGGCCAAGGGATCCGCCCAATGGGCGTCGTAGCCTGCGGAGACGAGGATCAGGTCCGGGTTGTACCGGCGGGTCAGAGGCAGAAGTATCTCCTCAAAGGCCTGAGCGTATCCCTCATCACCAACCCCGTAAGGCAGGGGAACGTTGACGGTGTAGCCTTCCCCTCTCCCTTGTCCCCTTTCCTTCCAATGGCCAGTTCCGGGGTAATAAGGGTATTGATGGGTAGAGAAATAAAGCACGTTGTCTCTTTCGTAGAAGGCATCTTGAGTACCGTTGCCATGATGGACGTCGAAGTCGGCGATGAGTATTCTAGACAAAGCGTGTTTCTGGATGGCGTATTGAGCGGCCAAGGCCACATTATTGAAGAGGCAAAAGCCCATCCCCCGACCCCGGAGGGCGTGATGACCTGGGGGGCGGACGAGGGCGAACCCGTTATCCACCTGGCCCGAGAGCACCGCCTCTACGGCGTTGATTAGACCTCCGGCGGCCATCAAGGCAGCCTCGTAGGAATGGGCGCTCACGTATGTATCAGCGTCTAGCATACCTCCGCCAGATTCCGCCACCATTTCTACCCGCTTGATATAGTTTGGATCATGCATGGTGGAGAGGAGTTCTAGATCGAGGGGGGTGGCTTCTATGGAGGTCAGTTGGGCCAGGGTTCCTGAACTTTCCAGGGATTGCATTATCCTCTGCAACCTCTCTTTGCGCTCCGGATGGCCGGGGATGTTGTGTTCCAGGTAGATAGGGTGGTAGACGTAGCCGGTGGTCATCGGTCAGTTCCCCTTTTTGCTACAACATAGAGGACGCGGAAGTTGGCGGGGATGCCTTCGGCGTTAGCCAATTCTTGAATATGGGAGAGGAAGGCGTCAATGAACTCTTGACGTTTGTTTTTTGATAACCGCGCCAGCATCACCTCTATGGGCCCCACGGAGAGGGTGAACTCCCAGACCTCCGAGGCCTCTCGGAAAGAGAAGTCGTACCGCTCTTCGACTATCTCGATGTTAGAGAAGCCCGCTGAGGTGAGGAGGGCTTCTATATCCTCAGGCCTCCAGGCGATGGGGTTGGGCACCACAGGCCGGAGGCCGTACTCTTTTATCGCCTCCCCTAAAATGGGCCACTGGGGGACGATGCCCCCTTTTCCCCACAGGGAGAGGCCCAGTTTCCCTCCTGGCACAAGGACGCGGCGCATCTCCGCCAGGGCCCTCCTCATATCGGGGAGAAAGAAGAGGGCGAAGCCGCAGGTGAGGGCGTGAAAGGAGTTATCGGGGAATTCCAGGGTTTGGGCCTCCATGCAGACGCAAGTGATGTTGGAAAGGCCATCCCTCTTGGCTTCCCTCTCCGCCTCGGCGACCATACAGGGGGAGTAATCGGTGGCCATCACCTGGCCGGAGGGGCCCACCTGTTTGGAGGCGGGGATAGCCACCGCGCCGGTGCCACAGGCCACATCTAGGAGCCTATCTCCGGGCTCCAGGCTCGATAATTCCAAGAGCCGCTGGGCAGAAATAGAGAGGATAGGAGGCCCCGCCTGGCCGTAGAAAGCAGCGGTGCGGTCCCAGCAACGGTGGACTGCATCTTGAAGGTCGCCAATCATTCTTGCACCTACGACCCTTCAGGGGGTCTTGGTTCTCACGTCTAGTCAAGCAATCTCTGGAAAAATGTCGTGCCTAGCACATCGCGAGGAAGATACTCCTGAAGATCTGATAACTCCTGCTCGTGCGTTTGGAAATAGTCTCGAAGATCCTGGGGATATTCTGCAATTAGAACAAGGCTAGTACCAATTGAAGTCTGTTCGGCTAGAGAGAACCAGCGATCAAAGGCACTTTCGACGTAGCGAGGAACGCTATCCCTTTCCTGTTGCCAAGCCCGTACTTCTTCGCCTCGCAGATGGACAAATGCACACAATTCCTTATGGAGATTGTCTAGCCTTTCCCTTAGCTTTACTTCTGCATCTGCACGAACAAGCATTTCTCTGCCTTCCGTCTCAAAAAGGTCTTCTAGTAAGCACGGCCAATGGGGTGACCTCTTCGCTCCTTGTTTCCACAAATTGTAGTCGGATGTAGACAATTGATATCGTTGATTGTAGTAGATTCCCACCAATGTCAATTCTAACCAGTTTCTGAGGGTGGCTACTGCCTGCCGATAATATCCCCCGAGAACAAGATATATGGCGGCCTTGATATCAGTTTCGGATTCGACCCACAACTCCGAAGTAGGATGGCCATACGGTAGTGTATAGAATAGAGCATAGTTCAAGATGGAATCGACCCAAACGAGCCCTTGCATCTCCAGTAACTTGTCCTTCTTGTTTTGAAAGGTATGTGCTCTAACAGAGTTACTCGGCCATTCGTCAGAGAAACCCAGGTCGAAAAGGAGCTCGAGGTTCTCTATCTGCTTATTCACCTCTTCCACCGCTTGCTCCTTGCACACACTTTAACTCCAGTATAACAAAACCGGGCCGAGGCGGCAACGCCTCGGCCCGTTATCATGCGCAACACATGATTCTCACGGCCATTTGAGGCTGTACGCTACGAAGAGGGGGAGAAGGTTTATGGCCAGGATATTTTGCAGTTTGATTAAGATGTGCAGGGATGGCCCGGCAACGTCTTTGAGGGGGTCGCCGAAGGTGTCGCCGATGACCGAGGCAGCGTGGGTCTCTGTCCCTTTGCC
>DFBK01000057.1:16936-26171 GCA_002366595.1 Anaerolineales bacterium UBA3082
GAGTTGAACATGAACATGGCTAGAGTAGCCCCGATGATCTTCACACCGATCAAGTAGGACGCCAAGGGCCATACACCCAGGGTGAAGCCCACGGCTATAGGGAAGATCACCCCGAAGACCGTAGGAGCCACCATCTCCCTCAACGCGTTTCTGGTGCTGATGTCCACGCAGCGCGAATAGTTTGGCTTCGCATCTCCCGCCAGTAAGCCGGGTATCTCTCTGAATTGCCTTCGGATCTCCTCTATCATCTTAAAGGCTGTCTTCTCCACGGCTCGCACCGTCTGGGCGGTGAAGAGGAAGGGTATGGTTGTGCCGATCATGATGGCGGCGATGTTGAGGGGGTGAGCGAGGTTAATGATGACATCGTTAATCTGGGTGAACTCGATGCCCTGGAGTCTGGCTGCTTCTACCAAGTAGGCGAAGAGTATCACCACGCTGGTCATCAAGGCGCAGCACATGCTATACCCTTTGGTGATGGCCTTGGTGATGTTGCCTGCGGCGTCGAGTACATCGGCGGACTCTGTAACCTCCTGGCTTAGCCCAGCCATCTCGGCGATCCCCCCGGCGTTGTCCACGATGGGGCCGAAGGCATCGCCAGCCATGATGATGCCCTTCATCTCCGTGATGCCCAAGGTGGCAGCCGCTATCCCGAAAAAGCCCGCTATCCCCCCGCCCATGATGTAGTAGGCTGCCAGATTCGCCAGGGCTATCATGATCTTGGGCAAGACAGCGCTCTCCATACCCCAGGAGAAGCCGGACATAAGGGTAATCGCAGGGCCGCTCTGGCTGGCCTCGGCGATCTCCCGTACCGGTTTTCGCTCTATCCCCGTGTAGTATTGAACAATCAGGGCGGTGCCCAGGGCACAAACCAGCCCCAGGGAGAGGCAGTAGAAGATCCTTATATCCCTCATCACCCATTGCCCTAGGGCGTAGAAGCCCAAGAGAGAGAAGATGGCTGTGGTGAAGAAGCCGATGTTCATAGAGGTGATGGGGCTTCTTTTTTTCGCTTCCCGCACGGCCAGCACGCCGACAACGGCTCCGATAGCACCGATGGCCCTGCTTATTAAGGGGAACAGGATAGCCGCCCAACCATATTGGGGTATGAAAGCGAGCCCTACGATCATGGTGGCCACCAGGTTATCGGAGCCCGACTCGAAGAGGTCAGCCCCTCTTCCTGCCACATCGCCGACGTTATCCCCCACCAGATCGGCGATTACTCCCGGGTTGCGAGGGTCATCCTCCGGTATCCGGGCCTCGATCTTGCCCACCAGGTCAGCGCCCACATCTGCGGCCTTGGTGTATATCCCTCCCCCCACCTGGGCGAAGAGGGAGGCGAGGCTAGCCCCGAAGCCGAAGCCCACCAGGAGGCTCACGTTTTCGGGGTGCTGGGGGCTAACACCGAAGAGGACCGAGAGCAGGGCTATCCCCAGCAGGTTGAGGGCCACGATGGTTAGACCCATGACTCCCCCGCCTCGGAAGGCCAGAACGAGCGCCTTGCCAGCGGAGGTTTTCGCTGCCTGGGTGGTCCTCACGTTGGCCCTCAGGGCGGCGTTCATGCCGATGAAGATAGCCAACTGGGCGAGGAGGGCCCCTGCGATGAACCCGAAGGCTATCTGCCAGTGGGGCCACATAGCGATGAGTAAGAGGGCTGCTAGGCCAACGATGAAGTAGGCGATGGTCTGGAACTGCCTTCTCAAATAGGCATTGGCGCCCTCTCGAATAAAGGAAGCGATCTCCTGCATGCGAGGAGTGCCGGGGCTTTCTCTGCTCACCAGCCAGTAGAAAACGGCGGCGAATATCAGGGCCACAACCCCGGCCATGGAAATGAGAAGCATTATGTCCATTTAGTCCTCCCTATCGAGGTTTGGCATAGATGGTGAAGGTATCAAAAACCCTGGACGCTCCAGGGGTTGTGATTATAGCACAAGCGGAGGGTTGAGGCAAGGTTTAGTCTTGACAAGGGGTGGGAACGGTGATATATTCTAGCAACCTCTAAGAGGAGGTCGCTGCCCCCGGCGACTCATAAAAACTGCACCCTGAGATGAGGGTGCAGTTCTCTATTTGGGGATTGGGTTACTCCTTCAGTTTTTGCTCGATTATCTCTATCTTTGCCTCGCCGTAGTAGGAGCAGCCTCCCTTCACCAGGTCCGGCTCTCACCCCTCTTCTCTTATGATCCTTTTCACATCTTTAGGAGAGGCATCTAGTTCCTTGGCTATCTTGCCCGCGGAGAGCATTCTTCCCTCGGCCACTCTGTTCCTCCTATGCGCTTAGTTATGAGGCGGACCGCTCCTCGTATCGTCAGTTGAGCCGTTCTGTAACAGAAGAAGCACTGTGTTTTCCAAAGGGAGAATAGTTTGCGGCTATTCTCGTCACGGATCTAGGCGCAGAGTTGCAAGGCCACCTCTACACGTCCAGGTGCCTCACCTGTTTAGCGTGAGTCTGGATGAACCGCTTGCGGGGTGGCACCTCGGCCCCCATCAGCATATTAAAGGTCCGATCCGCCTTGGCCGCATCCTCTATGGTAACTTGCAAGATGGTTCTCCCCTCAGGGTCCATAGTGGTCTCCCAGAGTTGGTCGGGGTTCATCTCGCCCAGGCCTTTGTACCGTTGCACCGTCGCCTTTTGGCTGCCCCACTTCTTCAGCAACCCCTCTCTCTCTTCCTCGGTATAGACGTAAGTATGCTTCGACTTGGCCTCGATCCGGTAGAGGGGAGGCTGGGCGATGTAGAGGTGGCCGTTGGCGATCAACGGCTCCATGTGCCGGAAGAAGAAGGTGAGAAGCAACGTCCGTATGTGAGAGCCATCCACATCAGCGTCAGTCATGATGATGATACGGTGGTATCGCAGGTTCTTGATATCGAACTGGTCGCTGATCCCCGTGCCCAGAGCAGTGACGAGGGCCTGGATCTCCTTATTGCTCAATATCTTATTGAGGCCCGCCTTCTCCACGTTCAGGATCTTCCCCCGCAAGGGAAGGATGGCTTGGAAGCGGCGGTCGCGGCCCTGCTTGGCGGAGCCCCCCGCCGAATCCCCCTCTACGATATATAGTTCAGACTTCTTGGGGTCCCTCTCTGAGCAATCGGCCAACTTCCCGGGGAGAGTTGCGCTCTCCAACGCGCTCCTGCGGATCACCAGATCACGGGCCTTGCGAGCCGCGGCCCTGGCCCGGGCTGCCGTTAAGCACTTCTCTATGATCGCCTTAGCCGTTCTAGGCTCCTCTTCCAAAAGAGTGGAGAGCCTCTCGGAGACCACCGATTCCACCAGCCCTTTCACCTCGGCGTTCCCCAATTTGGCCTTGGTCTGGCTCTCGAACTGGGGGTCCTTCAGTTTCACGCTTATGACCGCCGTCAACCCCTCGCGCACATCCTCTCCGGTGAACCCCGGGTCGGTATCCTTGAGGATGTTATTACGCCGGGCGTAGTCGTTTATTGTCCGCGTCAGGGCGGAGCGGAAGCCTGTCAGGTGGGTGCCGCCGTCAACGGTGTTGATATTGTTGGCGAAGGCATAGACCGATTCGGCATAGCCATCGGTATACTGGATAGCCATCTCAATGATGGCGCTATCCACCGTCCGCTCCGTATAGATAGGCTCGGTGTGCAGCACCTTACGGTTGCGGTTGAGGTAGCGGACGAACGATTGTATGCCTCCTTCGAAATAGAAGGAGTGTTCTCGGTCCCCCCTTTCATCTTTGAGGGTGATCTTGAGGCCCCGGGTGAGGAAGGCCATCTCTCGGAACCGCTGGGTTAGGGAGTTGAAGTTGTAGTTTAGGGTGCGGACGATCTCTCTATCGGGCAGGAAGGTGGTCTTGGTACCCGTATCTTTCGCCTTGCCGATCACTTGAACCGATGTAGTGGGCACCCCTCGCTCGTACCGCTGTTGGTAGACCTTGCCGTTCCGCCTGACCTCCACCTCCAGCCACTCGGAGAGGGCGTTCACCGCGGAGACCCCCACACCGTGGAGACCGCTAGCCACCTTGTACCCTCCCCCGCCGAACTTGGCCCCAGCGTGCAAGACGGTATGGACTACCTCCAGGGCGGACTTGTTCATCTGGGGATGGGTCTCCACCGGGATGCCCCGGCCGTTATCGACCACGGTCACCGTATTATCGGGGTGGATAGTGACCTCTATCTTATCGCAAGCCCCGGCCAGGGCCTCATCAACGGAGTTATCGACCACTTCGAAGACCAGGTGATGGAGCCCGCGCTGATCGGTGCTCCCGATATACATCCCCGGCCGGCGCCGCACCGCCTCCAGACCTTCCAGGATCTCGATATCTGTGGCTTCGTATCTATCTACTGCCACTTCTTTTCTCCAACCAACTGGTATATCTATCTCGGTAGAAGATAAGACTGGCCGCCGCCAGCCCACTGCCTACGTAAGCGTTTCCCACGATCCCCAAGGCTAACCCCCAGGGGCTGGCACCCAGAGCCCGCCAGACGAAAGATAGCCCCATGCCGATAACGTTAATGAGGATGATTAGGCCTAGGGAGGACCAAAAGTTGCGTCGCACCACGTTGATGCTATTCCAGATGGCTGAAAACGGCCCCGCATCGCTGATGACGATAGCGTTGATGGCGAAAAAGAGGTAGAACCATATCCATATAAGAAGCGCCAGAAGCAAGGTAGAGAGGATAGCCGTCAGGCTTTCGCTGAGAAGGGAGACCAAAGTGAAGCCCATGGCCAGGGGAAGCCCCAGAAGGATAGCGCCCCCTATGAAGATGAGCAAGAGGAGGATAACCCGTAGCCAGTAGCCCCAGATCCGATGGAGAAGAGAAGGGTAAGGTTTTTGGCGGACCTTTTGGGCGATAAGACCCAAATATAGGCAGCCCAAGAGGAGACCGAGGGGGAGCAGGACTAGAATCCAACCTATGAATCGGAGGCCGTCATCTATCTCGATGACCATTTGGCCCAGGGGCGACACGGTAGTCGCCCCGGCCATGAGACTGGGAACCCCCAAGATGGCCGAAGCGAGAAGGGAGAAGAGGTTGAAACCCCCTAAAAGTTCCTGCCACTGGATGCCGGGGCCGGCGGAGGGCAGGTAGAGAGAGGCGCGTTGGATGAGGGGGAGAGGAGAGAGCCTGGGTCCTAGCCAGAGGTAGAGGTCTAAAGCCACGGGGATAGCCAAGACCCATAACTGGTGAGTTATAGCGCTGAAGCCTAAAGAGAGCGTATCGATGACACCTGGACGGTTCTTCACGCTATACATTGTATCACAATTGAGGGGAACTTAAAAATTTCTCGGTCTTCGTCAAATAGTGGGGTGGTGGGGCCTGCAGCTATGGTTGATCTCCGGTTACTCATCAGGATGCGCAATCTGAGGTTCTTCACATTGCGATAGCCGTAGGCGACCCGTGTGAGTGTCTTGATGCGATTGTTCTTCCCCTGCGCCGCTTGAGCACTCTCAAGAGAACTCGCCTTGGTTCCAGAGGGCACTCCTGCTTCCACTGGGGATGATACTCCTGAACCTTGGTTGTGACGTGGCTGCAGGGGGGGCAGACCCTTTCCCCCTGCCGATGGACCACCGTCATCACCAGCAGTCCAGGTAGTTCCTCTTGCCCCAAAACCCGCAGGACGGGCAAGCCCAGCCCAATTGTGATATTATTCTCTTGCACCCGTTGGCCCTCCTGTCTGCATGTTTTGGTTTGCTACCACATGCTACAGGACCCAACGGGTGTGTTCAACTACCCTTGAACCACACTAAAGAGTGTAGACCCAGAATTCCCTGACCCTTGCAGGGGAGAGGAGAAGATGGTAGAATGAAGTCGGCGTTCTTGTAAGTAACAGGGTATTGAGTCGGTCGAAAGGGGGGAGGAAGCGATGGAGGAGAGGGGAGCGGCTGATCTATCCACATTGGAAAGGGAGAGGGACGAGGCTCGAGCGGCCTGGCAGGCCACCCACGAAGAGATGGAAGCGCTTCTCCGGGGGGGCGTTCTGCCCGAGAAGCAGGAATTGAGACACCTCTTGACCGAGGAGAGGGAAACCCATCGGGCCTATATCGAGGCTATACGGGCCTGGGCGGAGGCTAAGAGCGGCGCCAGTTCCTATGGGGAAGAAGAGGTGCCGAAGCCTCTATAAGTCTCTCCTGAGGGGAGGCGAAACCTTCTCTTATAGCCTTCGCTGAAAGGGCAAACTATCCCCTCTCTACAAGAAGCGTGGCTCAGGGCTAGCGTTTGCCATAACCTAATAAGGTATCAAAATATGGCCTGGCAACTCTTGCCCGCCCCAACTTTCACTCCCCTAAACTCGGATAGGCTCGTTGGAAGGCAACTCGACGCTCAATCGAGCCGCCTTGCCCCCTTGGCCGACTCCTGAAGCAACAGAAGGAGGATGAGCCCTCTCATCCTCCTTCTCATATTGGCCCACGGCGCGGAGCGCCATAGGGCTACCTAGTCGTTCCCCGGTTCCGATTCAACCGGTTTGGCTACCACAATTAACCGCTCAAGGTATCGTCGGTTCTCAGCATCCCAGTTGGTGCAGGTAAGCAGGGTGAGGATGGGATCAGAAGTAGGATAGGCTACGGAGACATCAGTGGGCCCGATGTACCTTTTGCTCACCACGCGATAGGTGTAGGCTTGCTCCCCTGCGTATACGATAGCCATATCCCCCGGTTCCAGGCTCTCCACGCGTAGGAAGGGCCCCGCTCCTCTCTTCAGGGTGACATGCCCAGCAAGGACCATATTGTTCTTCTCGCCTGGATTAGCCGTCCCTCCTAGGTGTGCTATCTCGTATGTCAGGCCAGAGACATTCCATGTCTTGTCGGTGATGGGCACCTCCACTACGGGAGCATCGATCCCCAAGACTGGGATCACTAGACGCGTGGGTGGGGGGGCACGCTCTACTATCTCCGTGGTGGGCTCTATGATAGGGGGGGCATCAGGCAATTGAGTAGCGGGAGTGGAGGTGGCTACCGGGGGCTCGTCCTGAGGGCTTGTCTCGAGGGGCCCCTCTTCGGAAGGGACGTTGAACCCCTTCACCAACAGTTCCACGCCGGATATGGGGTTGGTGGGCGTAGGGGAAGGAGGAGTTGGACTCCACTCAGGAGAGGGGACCGAGTTCGCCTCTTGGCTAGCCAAGTTCCCTCCCAGCGCGGCGAAGGCAAGTAGAGCGATGCCTAGAAGTAGAAGCGCGCTCCCTATGACCCGCAGGGGCCATCCTCTATCTACCATCAGCCGTAAGTCAGGTTTCTTGAACAACTATTCCCCTCCAACTCCACGATTCACGAGAAGGAGAATGGTGAATGACGCTACCTTGCTAATTCCTCCTCAATCATAGCCTGGAAGGCAGAGAAGGGCTTCGCGCCCCGCAGCAGACGGCCGTTAATGAAAAAGGTGGGCGTGCCTGTGACTCCGTAACTCTGTCCCTCACTCAAGTCTTTCTGGACTTCAGAGGCGTATTGGCCGGAGTCCAGGCATTCGTTGAAAGCATCTGTGTCCAAGCCCAACTGCTGGGCGTACCCCTTGAGACTATCGACATCGAGCGCTTGCTGATTCTGGAAGAGGAGATCGCTGTATTGCCAGTATTTGCCCTGCTCAAAGGCGCATTGGGATGCTTCTGCCGCCTTTTGGGCATAGGGATGCATACTAGTGAGAGGGAAGTCGCGATAGACGAACCTGACCTGGTCCCCATAGGTGTCCACGATTTGCCCCAGGGTCTCGGTGGCGAAGCGAGCGCAAAAGGAACATTGAAAGTCGGAGAACTCGACGATGAGCGCGGGGGCATCTTGGGGGCCGATGGCTGGGTCATCATCGGCGCTGACCTGGACGATACCCGCTGTTGGTGATGGCTGCGCCGCCGTGGGCGACAAGATGGGACTAAGGGTCGCTGTGGCTTCCAGGTGAGGAGAAGTGGGGGTGGGGGAAGCGGTGCCTGGAGGTACGCTGGCCACAAGGTAGTAGGGCATGGGGCCCAGCAAAAGGGATCTAACGGTCATCCCGGCGATAAAACTGAGGACGGTGGCGATGACCAGGTAGATATGCGATTTCTTCACCACGAAGAGCTCGTCATCATTTCTCTTTGGCATTTGGCTATACCTCTCAGTCTGCTTTTTTATAATGATATAGGAAGAGGAGAGGCAGGTCAAATAACTGACCTGCCTCCCAAAATGTGCGTTCCGCTCTCTATGGAGAGCGATCCTACTCCTTGCGCCGCAGCAGCAAACCACTGCCGATGAGCGCTAGGGAGGAGAGTATCAAGGGCAGTGAAGGGAACGCCGAAAGTGGTACCATTTCGCCGGTTACCGGTAGCCTCTCCACTCCCAACACCTCTACGACGGGTGTCGGCGTAGGCGTTGGCGTTGGTGGTGTCGGCGTTGGCGTTGGCGGAGGTGGCGGAGTTTTACAATCGCGGGTCACTTTCTCATCCTCGCCAACTTCGTGGTCTCCCACTTTCACCGAATAGATGATGCGCGTGGTACGGATGCCGCTTCCCCAGAGGCGCCAATCATCGCGGAAATATTTGCTTCCGATGAAGAGGCCACTCTCCTCGAACTCCGTGTGTCCATCGAGTGTCACTTTCACGTAGTACTCGGCCCAGACATTGGAGGAGAACTCAGCCTCCCAGTAACCACACCTGGCCACCCCGTCCGCGGAGAGCACCGGTGCCGCCACGCAGGATGGGTCGTTGGTGACATCGAAGACATGGGCGCAGGCGTTGGCGGTCTCATCGCAACTGTCGTCGGTGCAGATGTCCGTGTCAGCGCAGTTGCGGGGGTCGCTCATGCAGGCGCCGATCACCTCATCGCACGTCTCGTTGACGGTGCAGAAGAGGTCGTCTGAGCAGTCGCGAGGGGTGTAGATGCAGCCTGCGATTGCATGACAGTACTCTTCGGTGCAGAAGAGGCTATCATCGCAGAGCGAGTCATCGGGCGTGTTGACGCACTTGTCGTTGACCTCGTCGCAGCTATCGATGGTACAGGCTACCCCATCGGAACAATCGGGTGCCTCGCCGTCAACGCAGAGGCCGGTCGCCGGATTGCAGGTCTCCAGGCCGTTGCACCATAGGCTATCATCGCAGACGACCCCATAGCAGAGTTCGCACGATGGGTCGTTGGTGACGTCGAAGACATGGGCGCAGGCGTTGGCGGTCTCATCGCAACTGTCGTCGGTGCAGATGTCCGTGTCAGCGCAGTCGACTGGTGTGCCATCCTGGCAGCCGAGGAGTGGGTCACAGGTTTCAGTGCCGTCGCAGAAGAGGCCATCATCGCACACCAATGGAGTGCCTGGTTGACAGCCGAGG
>DFBK01000016.1 GCA_002366595.1 Anaerolineales bacterium UBA3082
ATCTCCACGATCCCGGCTTTGATGTCCGGCAGATACCGCACCGCGTTGTCGAACTGCTTGACTGCGATCTCATAGAGGTTTTCTTTCTCCTGCGCCATCTTCACCTCCCTGTGAATTAACTCGCCATCGAAGGGTCTCTCCCTTCGATGGTCACCTCCTCTTTAGATACAGAGCACGGCCTCCAGCATTACATGTTCTGGGCCATCTCCTTCAAATTCTTTATCAAGAGTTCGTTGACCAAGCCTGGGTTTGCCTTCCCTTTGGTGGCCCTCATCACCTGACCCACCAGATAACGCAGGGCCCCCTCCTTGCCTCCCAGGTAGTCGGCTACAGGCTTAGGGTTCTCCTCAATTACCCCCTCGATTATGGCCCCCAGTCGTTCCTCGTCGCTGATCTGAGCCAGTGTTTCCTCTTCAATAATGCAACGGGGCGAGCGGTCATCCCCACCGATGGTTATCACGGTGACAACCTGGCTAGCGGTACTTTGTGTGATCCAGCCACGGTCATAGGAATCGAGCAACTCGTGAACATAATCAGGTGGCCACTTGGACCTGAACTCTTCTAAGGTAACTCTACCCTCGTTTAGCAAGGGGAAGAGTTCTCGACTCATCCAATTCACTACAGACTTTCCTTTAGGATAAACCTTTACATACCCCTCAAAGAGGTCTGCTACTTCCTTGTCGGCGACGAGTATCCCAGCATCGTACTCCGAGAGACCATATTCCTGTATGAACCTCTCCCTCTTGGCATCGGGGAGTTCTGGGAGCCGGGCCTTTATGCTCCCTATCCATTTCCTCTTCAATTCCAAGGGGGGCAGGTCCGGCTCTGGGAAGTAACGATAGTCGTGGGCGTACTCTTTACTCCTTTGGGGTACAGTGACCCCCCGAACCCCATCCCAACCCATCGTCTCCTGCTTAATCTTCCCCCCCGATTGGAGGATCTCCTTCTGTCGCTCTATCTCGTATTTCAAGGAGTTAAGGACGGCGCGGAAACTGTTAAGGTTCTTGATCTCCACCCGTGTGCCGTACTCCTCACCGCCTCGCGGTCGCAAGGAGATGTTGACCTCGAACCGCATCGCTCCTTTCTCCATGTCTCCGGAACTGACGCCCAGATACCTCAGTATAGTGCGCAACTTGGTCACATACTGGCGAACCTCCTCTATGGAGCGGAGGTCGGGCTCGCTGACGATCTCCAAGAGGGGTACCCCGGAGCGGTTGAAGTCCACCAAGGCATAACCCTCCTCATGGAACAACTTGGCCGTGTCCTCTTCCAGGTGGACCCGTCGGATGTCGATCCGTTTCCGCTCCCCGTCGAAATCTATCTCCAAACAGCCATCGCGGGTGAGGGGAAGATCGTATTGAGATATCTGGTAGCCTTTGGGCAGATCGGGATAGTGGTAGTTCTTTCGATCCCACTTGGTAGCCTCGGGGACTTGGCAGTTGAGGGCCAGGCCAGTCACGATAGTATATTCCACCGCCTTCCGGTTAATGACCGGGAGTACCCCCGGCATCCCCAAGCAGACGGGACAGACATGGGTATTAGGGGGAGCCCCCATATAATCGGTATTGCAACCGCAGAACATCTTCGATTTAGTCAAGAGTTGAGCATGAACCTCTATCCCAATAACTGGTTCGTATTCCATCCTAAAACTTCTCCAGAAACCTCCGCATCCGTCTAAGTGCCTCCTCGATATCGGGGAGGGAGGTGGCGTAGGAGCAGCGGACGAACCCTTCCCCGCATTCTCCGAAGGCGCTGCCCGGGACCACGGCCACCTTCTCCTCGAAAAGCAACCTCTCCGAGAACTCATCGGAACTCAAGCCCGTGCGGGCGATGGAAGGGAAGGCGTAGAAAGCCCCGTGAGGTTCGAAGCAGGAGAGACCGAGGTCGTTGAGCCCCTTCACTATCACTCGGCGCCTCTTATCGTACTCTTCGACCATCGCTTGCACCGCCTCCTCGCCATTTCTGAGGGCCTCGATAGCCGCCACTTGGGCCGTTGTGGGGGCACACATGATAGCGTATTGGTGGAGTTTCCTTATGGCGCCGATGACCTCGCCGTTCCCAGCCACGTATCCAATCCGCCATCCGGTCATAGCGTAGGCTTTGGAGAACCCTCCCAAGAGCACCGTCCGGTCCCTCATCCCAGGCAGAGAAGCGAAACAGGTATGCTCGAGGCCGTAAACTAGCCGGTCGTAGATCTCGTCGGAGAAGACGACCAAACCGTGCTCTTCCGCTACCTTGGCCATCTCGATGAGGAGGTCCCTAGGCATGACCGCCCCGGTAGGGTTATTGGGGTAGCCGATGAGCAGCCCCTTGGTACGGGGGGTGATGGCGGCCCCGATCGCTTGAGGCACAATCTGGAAGCCGTCCTCGCATCTGGTCTCCACTACTACCGGGACACCCCCAGCGAAGATAACCCCCGGCTTGTAGGAAACGAAGCAGGGCTCCGGAACAATCACCTCATCGCCGGGATCGACCAAAGCCAAGAGGGAGATATGCAGGGCCTCAGAGACCCCTGCGGTGATTAAGATCTCCGTCTCTGGGTGGTATTCTACCCCGTATCGCTTAGCCAAGTGCTTGGCCAACTCCTCCCTTAATTCCAACATCCCGGAGTTGGAGGTGTAGTGGGTCTCCCCCTGTTCCAAGGAGCGGATACCGGCTCGGCGGATTTGATCCGGGGTGACAAAGTCTGGCTCCCCCACTCCCAAAGATATGACGTCTTCCATGGAAGCAACGATATCGAAGAACTTCCTAATGCCCGAGGGAGGGACCATCCGCGCCCTCTGGGCGATAAAATCTCTCACTTCACCCTCAGATACCACTCATCTGCCTCCGGAGAATAAACTAGGTGAAACCGCTCTCCCGCCGAGGTCCGCACCTGGAAATGAGAACCTTCAGGCGTCATCCACTCTCCCTCTATGGCTTCTATTATCTGCTCTTCGTCTTGCCAGATGAAGGAGATCGGCCGCTCTGGGTACTTCCTCCCCGCATAACAGGTGACTTGGGCTAACCTCTCCACGGGATTCATCAAAGATCTACTCTGGACGAAGCGGCTACGTCGAGCCGCTTAAACCTACCTTTCACCTGGGCTTTAGCGCCAATGAGGGAACCCTCAAGCATAGCACCCTCTATATGAGCCCCCTCGTCGATGATCGAATCTTTGACTATGGAATCGATGATCACGCTACCTTCAGCCGCGGAAACATAAGGCCCCACGATGGAACCCCGGATGGTAACGCTCTCTGCGATGGAGACCGGCGGGATGATAATGGAGTTCTCCGCCTCTACCTCCTGTGTCCCGCCCTTCTCCAAAAGATAGCGATTAGTGGCTAGAAGGGTCTCTGGTTTCCCGCAATCCTGCCACACATCGACGGTCACAGCCTCCAGTTTGGCCCCCTGATCCACCATTAACTGAAAAGCATCGGCGATATAATATTCGCCTTTAGTTTGGATACCTTCCTCCAGGAGGGTCTCAACGCACCCCATAAGCAATGGCCAGTTGACCACGTAATATATCCCCACTAAGGCCAGGTTGGAGACCGGCTCCTCTGGTTTCTCGATGAATCTGACGACCCTGTCACCTTCCAAGAGAGCGATCCCGAAACGCCGGGGGTCATCCACCTCCTTAACAAAGACCAGCCCGTCAGAGGCAACCTCATCGATGCGAGTGAGATCCGCTTCGAAGATAGTATCTACGAAGATCAGCAAGAAGGGGCTATCGATATACTCCCTGGCTAGATGAATGGCGTGGGCTTGGCCCAAAGGCTCGGCCTGCAAGACATAACGGGCGGGAAGATCATAGTTGGCCTCTACATACTCTTCGATCTGCTCGGCTAGGTAGCCCACGATGAAGATATACTCTTCCACATCGAGCCCCTGGAGTCTATCCAAGAGGTGAGCCAAGACCGGCTTGCCGGCCACAGGGAGCAACGGCTTAGCCTTGCTGTAGGTATGAGGCCTGAGGCGCGTTCCTAGACCAGCCATGGGCAGCACTACTTTCATCTCTCTCCCCTACAACTGTGGGCGCATCTTATGCCACTCCGTGGCCTGTTCGTAAGCGTAAGCCACCCGCAGAACCGTCTCCTCACCCAGGGCGGGGCCGATGATCTGTAAACCCACGGGCAAGCCCCCGGCGAAGCCGCAAGGGATCGATATACCCGGGATACCCGCCAACGGCTGGGAGAGGGTAAAGATATCGGAGAGGTACATCTGCAAGGGGTCCTCCACCCGCTCCCCGATCTTGAAAGCCACCGTGGGAGAGGTGGGCCCCACTAAGACATCACACTTCGAGAAGGCTTGGTCGAAATCCTCCTTGATAAGGGTGCGAACCTTCTGGGCCTTGAGGTAGTAGGCATCGTAGTAGCCAGCAGAGAGGGCGTAGGCCCCTAGCATTATCCGCCGCTTCACCTCCGGGCCGAAGCCGGCCTCCCTCGTCCGTCGGTAGTCCTCCCAAATATCGCTCGCCTCGGAACAAGAGAGGCCATACTTCACCCCATCGTAGCGGGCTAGATTGGCCGAAGCCTCAGCGGGGGCGATAAGATAGTAGGAGGGCAAAGCGTACTCGGTGTGGGGGAGGGAGACTTCCACCATCTTGGCTCCCAGGTCGGCTAGAAGGTCGATGGCTGCACGTACCACCTCCGCCACCTGGGGCTCCACCCCTTCGACGAAATACTCCTCTGGGACGCCTATCCTCAACCCCTTGATATCGGGCAGTAGGGCTTCCCTGTAGTTCGGAATGGGAAGGTCGAGGGAGGTGGAATCCCTTGGATCGTGACCAGCGATCACCCCTAGCACCAAAGCGCAATCGGTTACATCTCGGGTCAGAGGGCCTATCTGATCCAAAGAGGAGGCGAAGGCTACCAAACCGTAACGGGAGACCCTTCCATAGGTAGGCTTCAACCCCGCTACCCCGCAGAGCGAGGCTGGCTGGCGGACACTTCCCCCCGTATCGGTGCCCAGAGCGAAGAGCGCCTCCCCAGAGGCTACAGCCGCGGCAGAGCCGCCACTGGAGCCTCCAGGTACCCGGCTAGTGTCCCAGGGGTTATGGGTGGTGAAAAACCCGGAGTTCTCGGTGGAGGAGCCCATGGCGAACTCGTCGGTGTTCGTCTTCCCCAAGATTATAGCCCCCGCCTCTGTTAGCCGCTCCACCACCGTGGCGCTATAAGGAGGGATGAACCCCTCCAAGATCTTCGAGCCACAGGTGGTCTCTATCCCTTCGGTGCAGATCACATCCTTGACCGCCATCGGCACCCCCAAAAGGGGAGAGGGCTCCTCGCCATCCCTCCTCTTAGCAGCGAGAAGGGTATCCGCCTCTCGTGCCCGTTCCAGAGCCGCCTCAGGGGTGAGAGTAAGATAGGCCTTGATCTCGTTGTCTATCTCGACGATACGATCCAAGACCGCCTGGGTCAACTCCAGCGAGGTGATCTCCCCCCGCCAGAGCAATTTATGGGCTTCATGGGCGGTCAAATCATGCAGCGCGGCCAATGAGCCTCCTATATAACTCCCTTAGACGGTTGATATTTCCCTCTAAGGAGTACCGTTCTACCACCCGTTTGCGGGCTTCTTCTCCCAACACGCAGCAAAACTCCCAGCAATCTACCAGAAGCCGCAAGGCCAAGCGGAAAGGAAAGTGCAAGATGACCACGATAGGGATGTTTCGGT
>DFBK01000014.1:0-28584 GCA_002366595.1 Anaerolineales bacterium UBA3082
TGTGGCTCTATTACAACTTCTTTCAACCCATCATGCGGGTGAGGGAGAAGATCATCCTCTCTGCTGAGGGCCAACCCCCACGGGTCAAACGGCGATACGACCAGGCTCGCACCCCCTTTGACCGCTTATGTGAAACCGATGTGATCCCTGAAGAACAGAAGGAGCAACTCCGAATTCTTCGTGACCAGGTCAACCCTCGACAACTCCGTCAAGAGATCTACCAACTCATCGATCAAATCTTTCGTTTGCCTGGTGCCGTTCCAGGGAAGACGGAGGACGTCTACAAAACCCTATCTA
Organism: Anaerolineales bacterium UBA3082; assembly: GCA_002366595.1. GTDB lineage: Bacteria > Chloroflexota > Anaerolineae > UBA7937 > UBA7937 > UBA7937. The sequence goes on from DFBK01000014.1 coordinate 298, forward strand.
CACCTATTCAGAGCCGGAAGGGAGAGGGCATCCCGGTAACATTATCATTTGAACCAATAACTTCCATTCGGTAACATTTTCATTTGAGTTGACACAGGAGAGAGCCTTAAAGTTTCGCCTTGCTGCTGACCGATAGGGGAGACGCTGGACGATGCCATTACATCCTATCATAGTTCTTAATCCTCCCCACCGCCCACGCCATTATTTCACAGAACTTGTTTGTATCTTCAGCATCTTCTATTCGCAGATAGCAATATCCTCCCAAAGGCTTGCCAGCCAACTCCATCCCAACGCTGCGGATTTCTGAGAATCTCTGTTTGAGTTCCTCATATATCTCCGATGGCAACTTCTCGTCATACCCTGCAGTATATCTACCATCCGCATACACATCAGTCATACTGATCCACTTTCCAGTCCTTCCCAGAGGAACTCTAAACCGGTATGAGGGCATTCTTGGCCCTTCTCCCCATTTTACTTCCCCTGGAAGTGTAAGGAAGAAACGGAACAGTTTTTCCTGCCCTTCTTTCAAGTTTTCGGGGACTTCGGGCAAGAATCGCTCCCAATTCCATAATGCCTTCTCATACTTTCGTTGATCAAGGTTAGCGATCACTTTGATTCCCCGCTCCTCAATGAAAGCCTTGAGTGAAAGGACTGGGAGCGGGCTTGCAGGCCAATTGTGCTCCCAACAAACGATCAGATCGCACTCTTCAGGGTCATGTCTATGCTCTAGAAATTTTCGACTAAATAATTCGAGCTCGATGCGCACCACGGGTTTATCCGGCAAATCTGTTCGGCGAGCGATACAATCTGGAAAGGTTTCTCGCAGCTCCTCAATCGCGAAGGACTCTGGAAGCTGCGGGAGCAGTAGGCAGAAAAGACCTACGACCTCCTGTTCGAAATAGGGGGCATAGATAAACCCACAGAATCCCTGCGGAATTGAAACATCAGTCATCAAATGCCTCCTTCGTTCTCTAGAGCTGAACGGCCTACTCCGTTTACTTCTCCTCTAGCAGCGGGAATTTGGGAACAGTGAACCCGCCTAACGCCGCCCCTCTACCTCCTCCTCTAGCCGGGCGAAGAACTCCACCATGAACCGATGGCGCTCCTCGGCGATCCTCCTGGCCGTCTCTGTGAAAAGGGCCTCTTTCACTCTCTTCAGTTTAACTGCGAACTCGATGGGCGCACTATGCTCGGCGGTCAAAGGGTCCTTTTCCGCCGAGGCATCCTCTGGGACCTCCGTCCAGAGCCTCTGCCCCAACTTTCCAGCCATCATATAGGCTCGGGCTACGCCGATAGCGCCGATGGAGTCCAACTTGTCGGCGTCATAGAGGACCTGGGCCTCTAGGCTCTTGGGCCTGATACTACTTCGGAAACGGTGAGCCTCTACGGCGTGAGCGACGGCCTCTACTTTCTCGACCGGCCAGCCTGAAAGGATCTGCCGCACCCCCTCCGCCCCCGCTTGAGCATGGCATCCGCCGCCTTGCATCTCTTGGGAGCGGGATATATCGTGCAAGAGGGTGGCGGTGCGCACGATCTCCATATCCGCCCCCTCGGCGGCCCCTATCCGCTCTGCCAGGCTCAAGACCCGAAGGACATGGTCGAAATCGTGGGCCCCCTCGTTCTCCTCGTAATAGGTCCGCGCCTCCTCCACGCTAATCAACTGAGGACCTCCTTCAGCCTCTCTTCGTTGTAGGCGTAGCAGGTGTTTCTAAGATAGGGCCTCCCTAGCCTCAGCCTCTCCTCCTCGCTCAGTTTGGCGAAATCACGATTATCCATTCCCAAACTCTCTGCCACTAGCGCAGCCGAAGCCAGACGGATGGCGTGAACCACTAACTCCACCAGATGTACACACCCCCTCTCATGTCCCAACCTCTCGGCTACCTTTCTCACCACCCCTCTCTCCACTACCAACCCCAAAAGGCTAGGCAACTGGTCCAAGGTCTCTCGGCATATGCCGAAAGGCGCTTTGGGCATCTCCGCCCTCGCCTCCACGACCTTTCGCTCTTGTATATCGAAGGTCAAAAAGACCCGGGCGCTGTGGTCCAGGTCGAGAAGGGAGGCTTCAACCACTATCCTCCCTTCCCCTATCCGCCGAACGATGCTGTTGATGTTGCGTTGATAGATTTCCATATTAAGCCTTTCGTGGATTAACTAGCCCGCAGGTCTGAGTTTCCCTAAGAAGAAGCGCCGGGCGTTGGCGAAGTGAAGGGGAAGACGTCGCCAGGTATCGAGGCTGAAAAAGCGCTTCAAGATGCGACCGGGACGCAAGTAAAAACGTCTATAGGCCTGGTGCCACTTCCTCTCCACCAGTTCCGCCGTCATCTCGCCGATGGCGAAGCGAGCCTTCTCATCGTGGATAGCGAAATCGCGCCAGTCTCGACTGAAAAGTTTACCCTCATGGAGGATTATCTCATAGAGTTCGGTTCCCGGGTAGGGGGCAGCAATCATAAAGTTGGCCAGATCGGGGTCCAACTCCAGGGCCAAACGTATAGTCGCCTCCATGGTCTCTTCCGTCTCCGTGGGCATGCCGAAGATGAAGAAGCCCATCGTCTCTAGTCCCACCTTTTTGGACCAGCGGAAGGCGCGTCTCACCTCCTCGATGGTCTGTCCCTTCTTCATATAGTTCAACACTCTCTGGCTCCCGCTCTCTACCCCGAACCCCACCCGCTTGCAGCCTGCTTCCTTCATGAGATGGAGAAGTTCCTCATCTACGTTATTCACCCTGATGCCGTGGACGGTGATCCAGGGGGTATGGTTGAGCCCCTCCTGGATGAGGAGGCGACAGATCCTCTTGGCTCGCCTAGCGTCCAGGGTCATCACATCATCGGTGATGCCGATCTCCGTGGCCCCTAGATCCTTCACCAGCCACCGCCATTCGGCCACCACATTCTCCGGCGAGCGGGGACGCCAGGTGCGCCCGGTTATAGCCTTGGAGCAGAAGATACACCCGTAAGGGCAGCCCCGCGAGGTGACGACGGTATAAGCGCGGGCGTTAGGGTCCAACCCATCAGTGAGGGGCTGGAGGTTGGTATACCTTTCGATCTTTAAGAGGTGATGGGCGGGGAAAGAGAGCGAATCCAAATCTTCGGACAGAGGCCGAGAGGGGTTATGAACTATCGTCTCCTTCTTAAAAGAGATGCCCAGAACCCCCTCTAAATCGCTTCCCTCCTCCAAGGCTTGCGCCAACTCTACGATCGTCTCTTCGCCCTCTCCCCGGACCACAATATCCACCTCTGGCCGCTCTAAAGACTCGTCGGGGAGAAGCGTAGGATGGGGCCCACCCAGAACGGTGACCGTGCCCCTCTCCTTCGCCTGAGTCGCCACCTCCCAGGCCTCATAGATGAGGGGCGTCACGGCGGTTACCCCCACCAGGTCGAACTTCCCTCTATCCAAGAGGCGGCCCAAAGGCTCCGTCTCCACCACCGCATCGTAGATCTCCACCTCGTGGCCTGCGCCCTCCAAGACAGCAGCCAAGTACCCCAGGCCCAGGGGGATATGCTTTCTCGAACTCCAAACGGTGGATTTGGGGCTAACGAGAAGGATCCTCATCTAGGACTTCTCCTAACCACTGATTTCCCCCTCCCAGACCTCCTCGGTCTCCACGGCCGGCGATGCCACTCTACGCTTCCGCCACCATAGGACGCCCCCCGGCAAACTGGCTAGATAGATAATTACTTGCATTACCAGTGACATAGCCAAGGCCCCGTCTGGGCTGGCCACCCGGCCGATGGTGCTGTACAGCCCGACGAACACTCCCTGGTTCACCCCCAGGCCCGAAGCGATAGAGGGGATGAATTGGGCGATGGGCGTCAGTGGGTTGAAGACCAGAATCCACAGGAAAGGGATACCAGCCTGTACGGCATTGGCCGCCAGCCAGTTGACCACCGTGGTGGTCAGCACACCCAGTAGGGCGATGGTGAATGCCACCGCCAGCGCCCCCGCCCCGGCGCGATAGACCTGCATCGCGCCCGATAGACTGCGATACAACCCGCCGAAACGGGCCACTGGTCCCCACCCGAATAGTCGTTCCACCAGCCCCCGTAACCGCTGGCTGAGCAGCACGGCGAACCCGGCCACAAAAGCCAGCAGCACCACCGCCACCGTAATCAGCAGCCACATCAGGTCGGCTCGCCCCAGCCCCAACACGGCGTACGCCAGCATGACCGTGGCGACGATGATGAACGACGACAACCCCACCAATCGGTCAACCACCACCGACACAGCCACCTCTACCTGCCGGCCCGAGGTGTGGCGAGCCAAGTCATAGCCCCGGGCGATGTCGCCAGCCACCACGGACAGCGGCAGGTTGGCGAAGAAGAGCCCCACCAGGGTGTGGCGCACCAGCCCGAAGAAAGGGATGGGCAGGTTCTGGGCCTGCAGCAGATAGCGCCACTTGACCACGTTCAAACCGATGGCCACGAAGTATAGGGCTAGGGCTGAAAGAAGGTACCAGTAGTTGGCTGCACCGATAGCCCCCGCCACCCTCCCTAGTTCCACGCGCCTGAAGAGGTAGAATATCAACCCCAGGCTGATGAGTACCTTCAAAAGAAGAATAAGTCGGTCTTTCAACGGTGAGACCTCACAAGAGAATACTTTCACAAACAGCAGGTAATGAGGGTCACTCCTGGGAAGAGGAGGTCTCTTCCTCTGAGTCACCGGTATCCACCTTCTTCGTTGTCCAGGCGATGTCCCATACCACGTGCTTCTCGCCCTTAATATAATAGTCATAGGCTCCCAAGAGCCGAGAGCAGGCTTCCAGAACGGCCAACAACCCCAAAGCCCATATGAGCCGTAAGGCACCCCAAACCTCGCCTATGGCCAGCCGCAGAACTCGAGGGGTATCCAAACTAGAGACCCGATAGCCGTATTTCCGCTTCAGGTGCAGATGTCCGGCATAATTGCGGCGCCTCTGCCTTATGAAGTCGCTCACCGTGTGGGGGCCCATGCTGAAGACCACAGCATCGGGGGCGTATCTAACCTGCATGCCCCGCTGGATAACCAAAGCCTCTACGAAGGCCTCGTCCATGGCTACATCCTGGGGTATGCGGTCGAAGACCTTGCGGAAGGCGATCAACTCCCCCAACCTAGGGATCTCCAAGCATAAAGCGTGCTCCATCTTAAGCCGCAGATGAGAGAAGTAGTCGACGATATGATCGGGGGCGTTCACCGCCACCTTCTGGGCCCCGGTCATACCCACCTGGGGGTCCTTGAACATCCGCACCAGGTTCTCTACGCTATCCTCCCGGGGGAGGGTATCGCCACTCTCCACCACACAGATATCCTCCTGGGCGTGCTGGAGAAAGAGGTTCACCGCTGAGGTCTTCCCCTCCCGTCTCTCCTGAACCAGGAGTTTTATACGAGGATCCCTCTCCATAAAACCCTTGACGATGCTCTCGGTTCTATCGGTGCAGCCGCTGGCCACCACGATGATCTCCGTGATCTCCACCTCGTGGAGGTGCTGATCCAACATCGCCTGAAGGAGGCGGCCGATATTCGCTTCCTCGTTGTGGGCCGTGATGCCCACGCTGCATTTTATAGTCTCGGCCGTGTCATCCACTGTTCCAACTCCTTGGGCGGATCGACTGCAACAAGGGGTTAGACGCTTTGTTCATTGCCTAAAACCCGCATATCCGCCTTTGAGAAATATCTAAATGCCCTCTTGCCGTACTTTTCGTCAAGTTCAGCGGTATAGGTCTTTAACGCCTTGAGTCCGGATACGCCACCGGCCTTATCGTCAAAGGACATCTTCATGAACCACCCGTGTTTCCTCAATGCCCCCCCTGGTGTCAACCATCCAGCCTCCATCAACGGGATGATTTCACAGTGGACTCCATATTCTTCTAGAGTCCCGAAGTAGTCCTCCACCACCCTTGAATAGCCCGAGGAAGATGGGATCTTCTGCGCCACATAAGTCTCGCTGTCAATTACAAGGTGAGAACCTCCTTCTTCCTTGGGCTCGCCAAAGAGACCGAACGTCCATAATAGTTTAAGGAAGTACTGCCTTCTCTTTTTCAGCCTTTCCTGCATGACGTATGTGTCAGCGTCAACGGTGTTTATCGTTCTTATGAGCCGGTGCAGGGTCTTGAATGCCGACGTCTCTTCTTTGGAGAAGGGCAGGTCTTCCGGAAAGTCAACCGTCTTGGGTTTGAAAGGCGGAGGCTTAGTTGGCCCCACGATCTCTTCCACGCCGAGGGATGCGCGTATTTCGTCCAGATGCTTAATGCCTTCGTAGGGTTCAATGAAAGTGAGGTAGTCTTCTTCTGGTATCGGGATCGCTAGTCGAGCGGCGATTTTCTCCCTTGCGTCCGCCGGTAAGGAAACCTTCCCTACGTCTTCACACTGGATGTACGCAGAGCAATGTGCGCAGGTTTCGACGCCGTTTGTCACGGCGCATCTGCGAACATAGCAGTTCTGATAGCGTACCGGGTTCTCAGCGTCTGGCGCCTGGCAGCCGTCGCAGAGGCGAAGCTTGCCAGGGCTTAGTCGGAAGCCAAGGTATTTTTCCCATCCGTCGCTGCACCGCTGTCGGTCCTCGTCGGTTTGAAGGTTTTCTCTGTAAGAGGGGCAGCGGCCGCAGTTGTTACCGCATTTGGAGAATAGGTCTCTCATTGCGTGTCTTCCCTTCAAGCGGCGCCATAGCACATGTCGGCTCCAGCGGAGGTTGGCCCGCCGCTTGCCTCTATAGCTCAACTAGTCCAAGAAAGGTGGATGATCTTTTTTGGGTTTGGCATTCATTATAGTCTTCCCCGCAATACCGACTCTAGCCCTTCGTTGGCAATGTCCTCAGGTTGAATCAACCTAAAAAGGGCATAGTTTACCGCATTCAGAAGGTCTATGTCCCGCTCACTCTTGTCTACAAGAGGCTCCTTCTCCATCACACGTGTGTAAATCTCACTGAATGTGGATATGGCTTCTTCAGTAAGAACCCCATCGTGAAGCACCTGTGGGGTATCCTCATAGACACCTGCCTCCGACATCCGTCTCTCAATGTGTGTCACTGTCCGCGGGGTAGGGCAAAAGCCAAATTTTGCACTTAACACATCTTCTATCGTGGAGGGAACAGGTGGTGCAGATGGCGGAGCCAGTTCATGCACGAGCTTCTTCGAGGGAGGTTTCTTACGCCTTTTGATTGCCTCTGCATCCCTACATAGGTGCTCAGCCTGCAGCGCAGCAGCCTGAAGATGGGCACTTAAGTCATAGAAGCGTGTCTGAATATGGTCTGGAAGCTTACGACCTTTTCGTATGATCTCATACCGATACTTGTGGTCAAGCTCTCCCCATGCTTCCTCAAAGATTGTTCTCAGTTGAATCTCGGCACGGAGGGACGCGATGTCCGGCGCTGCCTCGAGGCTTCTACCTAGTTTCACAAGATAATGGATTGAGGAATATCCGCTATATTGCAGGTCCACTCCTTCAGGGAGTAGTTCGCCTGGGTCCACCGGCAATACAAAGGTCTGCTTCTTTTGTGGCTTGCGAACAAAAACTAGTTTGCCTTCGTCGCGCAAGGACTCTAAGTATTCCTCGACCTTCTCTACGTCGGAGAGCCGAAGACATACGATCCTGATGCCCAGCAAATCCTCTATTCTCTCCTGGTAATTTGTAGCATCAATAGGAGAATCCCCCTTCCTCCTACTCCTGTTTCTTTCGTCGATTTTGTCGATAAGTCTGTTTTCATCTTTTACGCGATGCTTAATGGTATAAAGGCTTTCAGCTGGGAAAGAAGGATCAGTTTCGAGCAATCGGCGTATCTCATGAGCCAGTTTGTCGTAGCTAGACTTCGCTGGATAGAAGGAAAGAAGAAGATTCTCTCTTTCACGTTTCTTCACGGCCCCTTACCTCCCTCCAACATGACCGGCTGTACCAGACCAGGTTGAGCTATGACAAGCTCACTTGACTACCGTCCGCCAGGCCATCCGCGCCGTGCGGGGAAGGTCCAGCCAGGTCTTCTTGCGAAGCAGGGTGCGTACGATCCGGTTAGGGCGCAGGTAGAACCGCCTATACGCCTCCCTCCACTTCCGCTCCACCAACTCCGCCGGAAGGCCATCCATCTCAAAAGAGGGCTTGTCTTCAAAGAAGGCGTAATCGTCCCAATCTTGGGCCAGAAGCCTCCCCTTCTCCAAGATTACCTCTCTCATCTCGGTGCCGGGAAAAGGGGTGGCCATAGAGAAGTTGGCCACCAGGGGGTCCAGTTCGCAGGCGAAGCGGATAGTGTCCTCTATCGTCTCCTCTGTCTCCCCGGGGAGGCCGATGATGAAGAAGCCTATGGTCTCCATCCCTACGCTCTTTGCCGCCTTGAAGGCGGCCCTTATCTGATCCAAGGTTAGATGCTTATCTATCACCGTATCTAGGATCTCTTGGTTTCCACTCTCCACCCCAAAAGCGGTACGGATACAACCCGCCTCTCGCATCCTGCCCAGGAGTTCCTCATCCACCAGGTTAGCCCGGATACCGTTGATCATTATCCAAGGCACATGGTTTAGCCTTTCGGAGATGAGGAGGTCACAGATGGCAAGAACGCGCCTCCGATCGATGTTAAAGGAGTCATCTAAGATGCCGATCTCCTTTGCGTCCAGATCCTTCACCAGCCAGCGCCACTCAGCCACCACATTCTCCGGCGAGCGCATCCGCCAGATCCGGGGCAAAATCTGAGAACAGTAGGTACAACGGTAAGGGCAACCGCGGGAGGTTATGATGCTGAAACTCTTCCCCTCGATGGAATCTAGCGTGGGCTGGAGGTTGGTGTACCGCTCCATCTTGAAGAGATGATGGGCCGGGAAGGGGAGACTATCTACATCGGCGATGAGTGGGCGATCGGGGTTATGGATCACCCTCCCATTTTGGCGGTAACTGATCCCTTCCACCTCCTCTAACGAGGCCCCCGCCTCCAACCTTTGGCAAAGATCGACCCAGGTAGCCTCACCCTCGCCCCGAACCACGATATCCACCTCCGGCCGCCGGGCCGACTCTTCGGGAAGCAGCGTGGGGTGTGGCCCCCCCAGGATGACGGGGAGAGCCATCTCCGCCTTTATCTCCTGGGCTACCCGCCAAGCCGCCTTGATCTGGATGGTATTGGCCGTTATACCTATCAGATCAGGTCGCTCTTCTCTGAGAATCTGAGATAGAGGCGTCTCTTCCACCTCCATGTCGAGGATCCGCACCTGATCCCCCCGCTCCTCGGAGACGGCCCCCAGGTAAGCCAAGCCTAAAGGAGGGCTGGTACGCACCTCTATGGGTAACTTACTTTTGGGGTTTATGAGGAGTACCTTCATCTCTAAAGGTATTATACCAGAGGGCACCCTAAACGGCTAGAGGGTTAGCCTTATTTCTAGAGGGGGAAAGATATGTCGTCATATCAAGAGGAGGCTCTCACTCCTAACTCTCCACCAGCCGGACTACGGTGACTCCATCGCCGCCTTCGTCCGCCTCCCCGGTTCGATAGGAGGCCACCAAGGGGTGGCTTTCTACCGCCTGACGCACTAGACGGCGCAGGGTCCCTTTCCCCTTCCCATGGATGATGCGGACGGAAGACAATCCGCTGAGGAAAGCGTCATCCAGATACTTATCCAGCCGCCAAAGCGCCTCCTGGGCCTTATCCCCCCTCAAGTTCAGAAAATTAGGAACCGGCTGGGAGAGGGGGAGAGAGATCGACCCCGGGGCTCTTTCCCTGGGAGGGCCTTCCCTTCCCTCGGGATCCTTTACGGATGCTGCCAGATCCTCTATATTGGCCTTCACCCGGAAGGGGCCTACCTGCACCTCCACCTGGTCACCTTCCAGACCCACTACCTCCCCCTTTTTACCTAACCCTTCCACCCATACGCTCTCGCCAACCTTCAGTTCGCCCAAAGGAGCCCCTTTCTTGACCGGTGGAAAAGGCTGTAGTTTCTCCTCCAACTCGGTGAGTTTGGCTTCTACTTCAACCGACATCGATCTCTTTTTCGCTTCTGCTACTAGGTGGCGGATCTCCTCCCTCACCTCCCTTAACTCTCTCCGCGCTTGCTTCCGAGCCTCATTAATGACCTCTCGGCGGGAGGCCTCTAAGACCTTGAGTTCCTCCGCTAGTTCTCGTTCTTTCCTCTCGGCTTCTTCCCTTGCCGCCTTCGCTGCCTCGGCCGCCGCCAACGCCTCCTGGCGGGCCCTCCTTATATCGGTGAGATACCCCTCTACTTCCAGATCCTCCCGGGAGATGAGCCTCCTCGCCTCCCTCACCACCCCCTCCTCGAGCCCCAAGCGAGTGGCTATGGCTAGGGCGTTGCTCCGCCCGGGGAGGCCGATGCTCATCACGTAGGTAGGAGCCAAGGTCTCTAGATCGAACTCCACAGAGGCGTTCTCCACCCCAGGGGTGATATGGGCATAACTCTTCAATTCAGAGTAATGGGTGGCCACGAAGGAAGTGATCTTTCTGTGGCGGAGATGATCCAAGATGGCTCGCGCCAGGGCTGAACCCTCCACCGGGTCCGTGCCGGCCCCCAACTCATCGAGCAATACCAAACACCTCTCATCGGCTCGGCCTAGGATGGTGACGATGTTAGTCAAATGGGAGGAGAAGGTAGAGAGGCTCTGTTCTATGCTCTGCTCGTCGCCGATATCGGCGTAGACCCCCTCGAAGATGGAGAGTTCCGCCTCCTGGGCCGGGATATGCAAGCCCGACTGAGCCATCAAGGCTACAAGCCCCACCGTCTTCAGGGAGACGGTCTTCCCGCCGGTATTGGGGCCCGTGATAACCAAGATGAAGAAATCGTCGCTGATATGGATGTCGATGGGGACCACCTCTTCAGGGGGGAGGAGAGGGTGGCGGGCTTGGATCAAACGGAGTGTGGAACCAGGGTGCAAGAAATCCCCTTTTGGAGAGCGGAAGGGGGTGAACCTTGGCTCCACGCAGGAGAGGCTGGCGCTATATCTGCCTTTGGCCAGGGCCAAATCTAACCAGGCCAAGGCTTTAAGCGTCCCCTCGATAGCCGGTATCTCCTCAGCCACTCGGACGGTGAGCCCTCTGAGGATGCGCCCCTTCTCTTTCTCCTCCGCTAGTTGCAGTTCCCGCCACTGGTTGTTCAACTCCAAGGTGGCTAAGGGCTCAACGAAGAGGGTGGCCCCACTGGCCGATTGATCGTGTACCACTCCTGGGATCCGCCTCTTGAAATCGGCCTTGAGAGGGACCACATACCGTCCTGAGCGTTGGGTTACCATCGGCTCTTGGAGGAAGGGAGCGTTCTCTGGGGAGGAGGCGATCCGCTCCATCTTGGAGAGAAGTCTCTCATGTACCTGGTGGAGTTCCCGCCGTATCCTGGCTAGAGCCGGGCTGGCCCCATCCATCACCTTTCCCCGGTCGTTGATGGAGCGGCGTATCTCGCCCAAGAGAGCGGAGCACTCCTCGATCTCTTGGGCTATCTCCGCCAAGGTAGGAAAGAGACGGCGTAGGGAATATAACCGCCGGCGGATAGCGGTTCCCCTGGCTATGGTATCCCGAATATCCAGGAGTTCAGCAGGGGTCAAAGGAGACTCGATAGCCGCCTTCTTGAGATGAGGTCGCAAGTCCTTCGCCCCACCAACCGTGAAGTGGGGCTCCATCTCCAGAAGAGACCTGGCTTCCGTAGTTTCCTGCTGCTGCCGCTTCACCTCCTCCTCGTCAGTTGTGGGGCGAAGACGCAACGCTAACTCCTTGCCCAGGGAGAAGGAGGCGTGCTCCGCCAGACGGTGGAGGATCTGGGAAAAATCTAGGGCCCGCAATGATCTGGCATTCATATCACAAAGAAGGTAGGCAGGCCAGCGGGGAGCCAAGGGAGCATGGTACGAGCCACAAAGGTGAGGTAGATCTGGAAGGTCAGCACTAGAGGGGAGGTTTCAATCGCCTGGGCGAAGGCTAAGCGGACCGTATCCCCTCTTATCCACGAGACCCCACTCAGAAACCTCAAGATCAAGACCCCTACCCCGATCTGTATACCCACCACCAGAAACCCTATCACCATCCCTCCCAATTGATCCAAAAATCCCAGTGCCGCTAGCCTGGTCTCCGGAAAGGCCTGCCGGCCCAACCAATGTAAGATCATGTAAGCCACAGCCAGGATACCCAAGAAGGCTAAAGATTCTTGGGCCACATCGGCCATCTTAGGAACGAAGAGGTCGATCCATCTCTCCACGGTCCCGTGAAAATAGGAAGCCACCACCAGTCCGACATAGAGGGCCAAGAGGCCGGTCAGTTGGCGGAGCAGCCCTTGTATGTAGCCCACGATAACGCCTACCAGAACTAGAACCACAAGGACGAGATCGAACCAGTTCATGATCCTCTCCTCTCTTTACTCTCGCAGCCGCGCTCCTATCTCCTCGCCCAGACGTCTCACGATCCGCTCCTGTATCTTCACCACCTCCTCGGCGGTGAGGGTGCGATCAGGGGCCCTGTAGGTGAGGGAGTAGGCTAGGCTCTTTTTGCCCTGAGGGATGGGGGCTCCCCGGTAGAGATCGAATAGCCTGGTCTCAGTCAGAAGCGCGCCCCCTACCTCCATGATGAGTTGGCCTACCCTCCCGGCCGGTGTCTCTTCATCCACCACTAAGGCTATATCCTGGGTGATGGCTGGGTAGCGAGGCAAAGGCTCGTAACGCCGCTCTGATGTAGCCTGAGAGCATAGGGCCTCGAAATCAATTTCGGCCAGATATAGAGACCGCTCACCTAGATCGAAAACCTCCCCCACCTGCGACTCTCCCAATATCCCCACCAATCTTTGTTCCTCGCCTACAAGAAGATGGGCCACCTTATGGGCAGAGAAGGAAGGGTGAACAGCGGGGACGAACTCGTACTCTTTTATCCCCATCTCCCGAAGGAGGGTCTCTATCACCCCTTTCAGGTCATGGAACTCTATAACCTCTCCCTCTCCCCAGACGCTCTTCTCCCCGCCTCCAGCCAGAGCCAAAGCCAGGGTATCTCTCTCCCGAGGGAGGTCACCCTCGCGGGGGAGATAGACCCGCCCGATCTCGAAGATGCGAATCTGGGAGTGATAGCGCAGGTTGGAAGCCAAGACCTTTAACAGACTAGGCAAGAGGCTGGTGCGCAAGAGGTTTTGATCCAGAACTATAGGGTTGGCGATGCTTAGGGCTTCGGGCTTCGCCTCCTCACGCCATGGAGGGAAGGCTTCCCATTCCCTTCGATTGAGTAACGTGTGGGTGATTACCTCATTTAAGCCACAGGCGGCGAGGACCTCCCGGGCCCGTCTCTCCCCATGGAGAGACCAGTTGATCCGCTGGGGAGGCAGTTCCCCCGAAAGCAGGGTGGTAGGGATCTCGTCGTAACCCCTTATCCGGGCCACCTCCTCCACTAGGTCCGCCGGGAGGCTCACATCGCCCCGGTACGAGGGGACGATGACCCGAAGCCTTTCCTCGTTCAACACCTCCACCTGGAACTCCAGAGATTCCAAGATCCGCACCACCTCCTCTAAGGGCACATTAACCCCCAAAAGACGCTCCACCTCTCTTATGGGGAAGAGTATCTCTTTCCTCTCCCCAGGTCGCGGATAGGCGTCGGCGAAGCCTTGGGCTACCTGACCTCCGGCCAGTTGGCGGATTAACTCGCTGGCCCGTCTTAGTGCCGGGATGGTCGATTCGGGGTCCAGCCCCTTCTCGAAGCGGATAGAAGCCTCGGTGCGGACTTTGAGTGCCTGCGAGGTACGCCGGATGCTCACCTGGTCGAAGTTGGCCGATTCCAGAAGCACCTGGCGGGTGGTTTCTATTACCTCGCTCTCCAAGCCGCCCATCACCCCGGCCACGGCCACCGGCCTTTCCTCATCGGCGATCATCAACGTATCAGGCAAAAGTTCCCTCTCCTCCCCATCCAAAGTGGTGAAGAGTTTATCCTCTCCAGCCCTTCTTACTATGATCCTCCTCCCTCGTATCTTTTCGTAGTCAAAGGCGTGCAGAGGCTGATTCAACTCCAACATCACGTAATTGGTGACATCGACGATGTTATTGATGGGACGCATTCCCACCGCTCTGAGGCGGCGCTGGAGCCAAGGGGGCGAAGGGCCGATGGTTACACCGGTGATTAGACTGGCGGAGTAGCGAGGGCAAAGGTCGGGCGCTTCTATCTCCACGCTGACCATCTCCTCGATGGGCCCTCCTTCGGCCACCAGGCTCACCTCTGGCAAACGGACCCTCTCCCCGGTGAGAGCCGCCACCTCTCGGGCTACCCCGATAAGGGAAAGGCAGCGCACCAGGTTAGGGCTCAACTCCAGATGGAAGACGGTGTCGCCCAAATAGTCCGCTAGAGGGATGCCAACCGGAGCCTCGGGATCCAGGAGCATGATCACCTCGTGGTCGTCGGAGATGCCCAACTCCAATTCCGAACAGATCATCCCTTCAGAGCGCACCCCTCTTATCTTCGCTGGCTTGAGGGTGATCTCCGGGTGCTCCGGGGAGTGGCCATCGATGAGCCTGGCGCCAGTCAGGGCGGTGGGCACTTTTAGCCCTTTGTCCCCTACCTTTATGTTGGGGGCCCCGGTGATCACGGTCAAAGGTTTATCTCCCCCGTAGTTCACCTCGGCGATGGTAAGGCGGTCGGCGTTGGGATGGGGACTTACCTCTAATATCTCCCCCACATATATCTTATCCCATCGAGCGCCTATCTTCTCTACCGCTTCCACCTCTATCCCAGCCATAGTGAGGCGGTGGGCTAACTCCTGGAGGGGTATCTTTATATCCACATATTCTCGCAGCCAACTTAGGGGCACCCTCATCGTCCCTCTCCCTCAACTGAACTGCTTCAAGAAGCGCAAATCGTTGCTATAGAAGAGCCTTATATCGTCAATGCCGTGCTTCAGCATGGCGATCCGCTCCACGCCCATGCCAAAGGCGAAGCCGGTGTAACTCCCGGGATCATATCCGCCATTCTGCAAGACCTCGGGATGAACCATCCCCGCCCCCAGGATTTCCAGCCAGCCGGTATAGCCACAGACCCGGCAACCCTCCCCCTGGCAGACGATACAATCTATAGCCATCTCCGCTCCTGGCTCCACGAAGGGGAAGTAGTCACAGCGGAAGCGAACCTTTCGCTCCTCCCCGAACATCTGGCGGGCGAAGGCGGTGAGTACCCCTTTGAGATCGGCCATGGTTATCCCCTGCCCCACAGCCAGCCCTTCTACCTGGATAAACATCCACTCGTGGGTGGCATCGACGCTCTCGTACCGGTAGCAGCGACCAGGTATGAGCACCCGTATAGGCTCCGGGCAGAACCGCTCCATAGTCCTTATCTGAACCGGGGAGGTATGGGTGCGGAGCATCATCTCCTGACTTCGGGCATAGGGTGGGGCGACATATAGGGTGGCGAACATATCCCTGGCCGGGTGATCTTTAGGGATGTTTAAGAGTTCGAAGTTATACCTGTCCCATTCCACCTCCGGCCCTTCCACCACCTGGAACCCCAGGGGGGCGAAGATATCGTATATCTCCCAAAGCGTCCGAGTGACGGGGTGGATAGTTCCTAGAAGGGGCTTCCGCCCTGGCAGGGTGACATCGATCCTCTCCTCAGGAGGGATAGCCCTACCCTTCAGAGCCTCGACCTTGGCCTCCCAGGCCTGGGTGAGTTCCCTTTTCACCCGATTGGCCCTCTCGCCCGCCTGGGGGCGCTCCTCAGGAGGCAGTTTGCCTACGCTCCGCAATATCTTGGTCAGGGCTCCCCTCCGCCCCAGATAAGTCACCCGCCACTCTTCCATCTCTTGGAGATCCCTGGCCTCCTCCAGTTCTCGGAGGGCCTTCTCCTTCAATTCTTCCCATCGCTCTCTCATTTTGACTCCGCAATAAATATAACACAATTTAATATAAAAAGCCCCTCTTCAAAGCGTCCTCTGAAGAGGGTCACTGACGATCTAATAATGGAAGGTCAACTACCCAGGCAGCGCCGATCGACAGGTGCCCTCCTCGGCACCCGTAAAGACGAAGGCTCTCGTCCCCCTGCATCCGCGCCGCATCTCCTAGCCTCCCGATTTGAGGCTATTATAGCACGAAAAGGGGGGTTTGACAACCTCTACACCCACACCTAGCCTGTTGCGTGATAATATGGATAATATGTAAAGTGATAAAGAAAAGACCCCCTTCCACGCTCACTCGGAAGGGGCGGTTCTTGCCAGGCCACCCTTATTCCCAGATGTCTGTTTTTTCTTCCCATTGTTTCCTAACCTTCTTAAAATACTCTACCCTGTCGTTAACCTTTTCGATTTCACGAGGAAAAAACTCAAATAGAAAGTCGCAGAATTCTAGCATCCATTTTTTCCTTGAGTATCTGTCATTCACTACAATGTTGTTTGCATCGGCAATTTGTATTTGCCCCCATCCCAATGCACCAATGGTCAAGCACTCCCAGGACAAGAATTCAATAGGCACAAAATGAACTCTCTCAACGTGGATATGGAGGCCGGAGACAATATTGTAGGCTACCATCAGCATCACAAAGTAGTTTTTGTCATCCTCGTAGAATCGTGCGAGCCTTCTTATAGAGGTTAAATTCGGCATGTTGAATCGAGTTTCCAACCTGTGAGTCTTTACGTCTACTACATAGTACAAATCTTTCCGGTCCCTAAAGGCTAAGTCAGCCATTGCCCGTCTTGCAAAACTAGCAGAATACTCTTGCGAAAGTTCTCCAAGAATCTCCTCGAAGTTTGGTTCCAAGATATGCTGAATAGCATCCCCTGTAGCCCTTGTGCTTGAAACAGTGTCTTGGCTCAAAAAGGGGGGATATCCATTGAGGAAACCTTTGATTTCGCTCTCGATCTTTTGGTAGGCGTTGGTGTAAAAAATTTCGCTTTTCATTTTCCGTCCCCCTTGATACTAGGAAGCGTCGATATTAAGAAATAGGGGTAATTCATCTGCACCATTCGGCTTTTTGGTGCTTCTCTTTTTCATATATCTCAGGGTGTTTCTTTCCCAAAAAACACCGTCAGAGTATCCTTGAATAGCGGGGGTTTTCTCTGCCATCTGTAACCTCTTCTGGGCGTAAAGACAATATTCTTCGTCTATCTCTACCATAACGAAATTCCTTTTTAGCTTCTTCGCCACGACACCAGAAGTTCCAACGCCCGCGAATGGGTCAAAAACAATATCTCCTTCATTAGAGCTGGCAAGAATAATCTTCGCAAGAAGCTTCTCGGGTTTTTGTGTTGGATGAGGGGTATTTTCCGGCATTGACCAAAAAGGAATCGTAATATCCGTCCAGATGTTTGACGGGTGGGTCAGTCTGTATTTTCCCCCATCCTCTTCTGTCCAATCCTTCGGCACGCCATTTTCCCGATACGGGGCGATTACCCGTCTCTTCAATCTTACTGCCTGTGCGTTAAAGGTAAAGTTGTTGGAAAATGTACAAAACCACATATCCTCAGAATTGTTTTTCCAATTCCTTTTTGCCCCTCGCCCCTTTTCTCTTTCAAACGTGATTCTATTTCTAATGTGAAAATATTTCTCACAAAGTAAATGGATAGCTGAAGAAGACCGCCAATCTCCGCAGATGTATATTGATGCGCCAGGCTTCAGTGGTCTTATCATCTTTTGGAGCCAAGAATCCATCCATTCCATATATTGCTTTACCGACATCCGCTTAAAAGAACGGGTATTGAAAGTCTTTGCCAAGTTGTAAGGTGGGTCCACAAAAAGGAGATCTACAAATTTTGATGGTAGGAAATCCACGACTTCAAAAATATCCTGATTGATAACCTTGTTCAGAATCTGCTCAACTGAGACGGGGCTATCTATCTTTGATAGTTTGGGTCGATAATTTTCTCTCTCTTTGTTCGATAGCGTTATAGTTCGATTTCTGGGAGCTCTTATCATCCTTTGCCCTTACAGAGCATTGACCTTCTCACGTCTCCAATTGCACTTTTGCGACGATTGTAGCAAACCCGCTCCCACATTGCAACTTCCAATCATACCAACATTTGCTGAGCGAAGCCCGAGGAGTTAGATAGCACCAGTCAAGTTCCTTTGCGCCTCGCCGCCTCGAAGAGGATGATACTAGCAGCCACCGCCGCGTTCAACGATTCGGCCCCGCCGGGCATGGGGATATAGACCCTCTTGTGGGCTAGCCGTTTGGCCTCTTCGCTTGCCCCCTCTGCTTCCCCGCCGATGATGAGCGCCGAAGGGCGGCTCCAATCGACCTCGTGGTAGGCGACCTCGCCCCTGGCATCGGCCAGAAGAATTTGCCTCTCCTCCAAAAGCGGCTCTATCTCCCCCCATTCTTTATCAGAAGTCAGTGATAGATGAAAGTGGGCCCCCATCGCTCCTCGGACTACCTTGGGGCTATAGATATCTACCGTCCCCTTGGTGGTCACTACCTGTCCCACCCCCGCCGCCCAGGAGGAGCGCAAAATCGTCCCCAGGTTTCCCGGGTTCCGCAACTGGTCAACGATGAGCAATACCCCCTCTCCCGGTGGCTTCTCCGAGATAGGGACTACCGCCAAGAGGCCTGGGGGCGTTTGGGTATCTGAGATGGCCCGCATAACCTCTTCGCTCACCGCTACCCCTCGCTTACCCACCTCCGCGAAGGCTTGGAGCAACCTCGTTACTCTCTCCTCGGCGGCCACCTCTGAAGTGTAGAAGAGGAGGGCGGGGATAACCCCCGCCCTCCAGACCTCTTCACAGAGGCGAACGCCCTCCACTATGAAAAGTCGCTCCTTCTCTCGGCCTCGCCGACGATGGAGCGACCGTACCAGTTTCACCTTCTCATTGGCCAGGCTGGTAAGCAAAAGGTCACCTCAGGAGGCCGATTTCGCCGCCTCCGCTAACTCTTTGAAGGCCGGAGCGTCATTCACCGCCAGATCGGCCAGGATCTTGCGGTCTAGTTCTACCCCCGCTTTCTTGAGCCCAGCCATGAAGCGACTGTAGGAGAGGCCGTGCTCCCTGGCCGCGGCGTTAATCCTCTGTATCCAAAGCCGTCTGAAATCCCTCTTCCGCCTCCGCCGATCGCGATAGGCGTAGGTGAGGGATTTCAACATAGCCTCATGGGCCCGCCTATAGAGGGAATGCCTGGTCCCATACTGTCCCTTGGTAAGTTTTATAACTTTCTTGTGACGCTTGCGGGTCTTAGGCCCACCCTTAACCCTAGGCATCTCTACCCCTTCTTGAGGTAAGGCGCTAGTCGCTTCACTCGCTTTATTTCGCCCGCCGTTTCCAGGGGGATTGTCTTATCGAAGAGCCGCTTCGTTTGTTTCCGCTTCTTACGGCGGAGGTGGCTTCTCCCTCCCTTCAGGCGGCGTATCTTGCCCGAACCGGTGACCTTGAACCTCTTGGCTGTGGCTTTGTGGGTCTTTATCTTAGGCACTTTTACTTTCTCTCATGGTAACGGGCGCCCGAGGCGCCCATCCAAAATAGATCGCCCCGAAGAACCCTATTTTTCGCTAGCCGGGGAAAGGATCATTAAGATGCTCCGACCATCCATCTTGGGATACTGCTCCACGCTAGCCATATCACCCAGTTCCTCGGCCAGCCCTTGCAACATCTTCCTCCCTATCTCAGGGTGACTCCGCTCCCTGCCTCTGAAAAGCACCCGCACCTTCACCTTGCAACCCTTGGCCAAGAAGTCGCGTATCCTCTTAACCTTGAGGTTTCTATCGTGGTCGCCCGTTTTAGGGCGCAGGCGGATCTCCTTGATCTCCACCCGTTGGGCCTTGCGCGCCTCCTTCTCCCTCTTGGCTCGCTCATAGATATACTTGCCGTAATCCATGAGCCGACAAACGGGGGGAGCAGCCTGGGGAGCGACCTCCACCACATCGAGATCTCGCTCCCTGGCGATCGCCAAGGCCTGAGAGAGGGGAACCACCCCCACTTGCTTACCCGACTCATCGATGAGCCGGACCTCCTCAGCCCTGATCGCCTCGTTGATGCGTTGCTTCTTTTTTATGTTGGTCACCTCAGTGCGTGGTACTCGTGCACTGTCTCAGATCCTACCTCCTACACCAGAAAGAACGGGGTCGGCTCCCGGTGGAACAGCCCCAGTTTATGGCTCTTATGGCAAAATATATCATATTTGGGACGAATAGTCAAATGCTCCTCTGGCCAGAATGAGGTCTGGGCATCAAGGCTATACCTTACCACCCAGAAGAAAGCGCCAAGGCCTCCTTTTCGCTACCTCATCGGCCCGGATGCCAATGCGAGGCGTGACCTCTATATCCTCTGGATCTGCCGCCCTTGCCTCTTCGATGAAAAGTAGGGCACTTTGACAGAGGTCGAGACCGTTGAGGCTCTGGTCGATGGCTAGAGCCTGGCAGAGTTTCCCTGGCCCGTTGGTCAGTTCCCTCTCCAGAGGGAAGCCGCGATTCTGACGCACATATTCGACCCCTTCTTGGGGCTGGATCCCTCTGATGAGAACCGCAGCGGGAAAGCCCACCCTGTCCGTAACCACGTTTAGGCAGTGGTACATCCCGTAGATGAAGTAGATATAGGCGTGACCCGGCGGGCCGTACATCACCTCCGTGCGGGGGGTCCGCCCCCGCGAGGCGTGGCAGGCTCTATCCTCCTCCCCGATGTAGGCCTCCGTCTCCACGATGAGACCGCTCAACCGCTCCTTATCTATAACCCGCACCAACCGCTGGCCCAAAAGTTCCCGAGCCACGCTGAGGGTATCTTGAGCATAGAAATCCCTGGTCAGCCTACTCATGGCCCCCTGCTATAGACTCGCTGACTTTGACCAGGATTCTCACCGCAAGTACTCCACCATCGCGGCTATTTCATACACTAAATGCAGAAACTAGCAAGCCACTGAGGCAAGGCTATATCTTAAATCGTATACCTGGATTTTACGAGTGTAGGGAAAGCTCTTGTGGCCTCCCGTTAGGTCGGGTATGGAAACCCGACCTAGTTTTTTCCCATTATGTTGGGAAAGCCCTCTGCCTGTCCTGACGAAGGAAGGATGATCGCCCGAAAAGGCGGGCGGGGACAAGCCCTTTTCCTTTGTACATCTAACGGCTGGAAGTTCAGCCGCGCGCGGGTGAAACAACACGCCCGACAAAGACCGAAATGACATACAATCAAAACTGGCAACAAGTGGAGCGTCGATTAGCGTATCGGGTGCAGCGACTTGTTAGGCGGGCTCAACCGCCGGAAATCAGCGCCTATGTTAGATTCTCCACCAGTCGATCTTTCCCGACCTTGCTAGCAGATAATCCGTTGGTTTATAGTCAATCCTAGGAGCAATTCGCAGGAAGTTCATGACCTCAAACGCCAGTTCAATTAAGGGTGGGACAAAGTTTTCTGAAGAGCTATCCGTCAGCCCCAAATACTGGGCTTCGCTTGGAATTGCCGTTGCTTCAGGGGGATCCACTGATTTCAGATAAGTTGCAGAAAGGTTCCGAACATCAGCGTAAATATTCGGCCAATGATTCCTATTGGGATTTGCTTGGAAGAAGCCGAGTAGTTCCTGTTTTAGTGTCTCTTTGCTCAGCGATTGCTCAGTCACGATCGCACCAAAGACCTGATGCTGAAACTCGTCGGGGTTACACGGAGGTCCTTGTTGGAGGCCAGTTACGGTGTAATTTTTACCTCGATTGGTACGATCCAGCACTTTGACTGACTTGATGTTCTCCAAAGCCTTGTGCAAAGCATCTGTGCTCGCAATGGAAGCCTTATTCTCCATAACAACGGCAACCGACTCAATCAGGAAGTGCTTGATACCACCAATCTCGAAAACAGGATGATAGTCATTTCGGTAGATGACCAGATCAATTTGTCTACTTATTGCACCGGTCGCGTCAATCACAAATCCGGTGGAGATGTTAAACGAACGCGGCAGGAACCTGCGAAAGAACGCTGCTATGATCTGCTCACGGGCACGACCACTTTCTCCAGGATGGTTGATAGCCTTCGCAAGATCTAACTCGTTGAGGACTTCTTTATTGAGAGCATCGAGTATGTCTCTAATCAAACCATTTGCCATCCTTGGTGATTACTCCATTTTTGTTCCCCAACCAGGCATCTCTGCGGTTTGCCCGCCTAACTATTGATTATGCTGCAAAAATGCTGTGGAATATCCCCAGGCAGCGTATTATGTCGCAAATTGGCGGCACTCTCACTATCTGAGTATAGCCGAGATTCTTGTGCAAATCAAGTAAGTAGAGCAGGTATAGAAGCCTGCCCTATTGCTACCGCTTTAGCAAGGCGCCAGACGTTAACATCTGGCGCCACAAATTGTTAATTGCCTTACAGGGGCGACCGTCTCTGGTCGCCCGTGTCAACGGATAAACGGGCGGACACAGAGCCTCACACCTACAATTCTAACTATAGTCGTAGAAACCTTTGCCCGTCTTCCGCCCCAGATGTCCCGCGGTGACCATGCGGCGCAAAAGAGGTGGGACCGCATAGCGGCTATCTTTGAACTCCCCGTACATGGCATCGGCGATGAAGAGCGTGGTGTCCAGACCCAAGAGATCCAGGAGGGTGAAGGGGCCCATAGGATGGTTCAACCCCAAGACCATGCTCTTATCGATGTCCTCTTTGGTNNAGTAGGTTAACGATGAACCCCGGGGTATCCTTGGCCACCACGATCTCTTTCCCTAGAGATTCGCCGAACTTTCTCGCCCTCCTGAAGGTCTCCTCAGAGGTGAGGATAGTGCGCACTATCTCCAAAAGCCTCATCAGGGGGACGGGGTTGAAAAAGTGCAGGCCCACTACCTTCTCCCCCCGCTTTGTCGCGGAGGCTATCTCCGTGATACAGAGCGATGAGGTGTTGGAGGCCAGGATAGTATGCGGCGGACATATGCCATCCAGGGAGGAGAAGATCTCCTTTTTGGCCTCCATATTCTCGATGATAGCCTCGATGACCAGGTCGCAATCTTTGAAATCCTGAATATCCACCGTCCCTTGGATCCGGGCCAGCGCGGCATCCATCTCCTCTTGCGCGACCTTCCCCCTCTCTACCCCCTTGGCCAAGAACCGCTTGATATTGTTCAACCCCTTCTGGAGCAGATCCTGGTTGATCTCGCTCACCGCTACCTGGTAGCCGGCTTGAGCACAAACTTGGGCGATGCCAGAGCCCATAAGGCCACAGCCGACAACGCCCACTTCTTTGATCTTCACCTTTACCTCCTTCAACAACTGTTCTCGGCGAACGCCTGGTGCAACTGGTCGGCTAACTCCAGGCTTTTATCTGGATCGGCCAAGCGAGTCTTTACCTCTCGCCACACTACCGGACAACCCTCTTCCTTCATACCTATGATTTTCCGGATGAAACCATCGGCCCTCTTGCGGTTCTCCTTGGTATTCTCGATCCCTGCCACAGCGAAGAGGTCATCTAAGTGCCTGGTATAGCAAGACATTCATCCCCCTTTTTCTATGAGACCGGCAGGCTCTACAACTGCCCTCACTCAAGCCAGAGATGAACGCTAGCCCCTCCACCAAAGGGGCAGCCCTGTCTCCTCATCTTGCCTTCTCACTAGAGGCTCACCCAGAAGTTCCTGGATGAAGATCTCGCAGGCGAAGATGGGGGTGCCAGGCATGAGGTGGCCAGAGATGGTCCTCCCCTCTCCATCTGAGAGGGCTAGATGGGCGTGGACGATGGGCTGACCATCGCGCAAGGAGATATTCCCTATACAGGAGACCATCTCCATGGGCTCATCTACGGCGAAGCCTCTGTACTCCCGGCTCTCTTGATCATAATAAGCCAGCCGGGCTGATTTCACCGCCCCTAGAGCGGTAAACACCCCAAAGGTGATACCATTTTCTTGGCAAAACGCCTCTATGCTCTTCAAGAGGTCGCCCTCATGAGGCAACCGGCCCAAAAAGGATCGACCTCGTTCGTAACTATTCGCAATCATAACCCTTCCCACTAATGCCAGCCGAAAAGAGCCTCTTGTCATCAGGGTGAGCGAAGATGGCCAGAAGGGGTGACCATTTCTCCCTCATTTTCCCAGACCCCAGAAAAGGTCGGTCTCTATCTCCGGGGGGAGCCCTACCCGGCTAGCGGCCAGCACGAAGTGCTCTTTCCCCCACCACTTGCGCATCTCCTCATCGGACATCCGGGCGAAGATGTTGCCGGGAGGGAGTTGGGTCTTGTGACAGGCTAGAGCCCGCTTCTTCACTTCCAAGAAGGGCACCACGTCGATAACTGTGGTGATCCGATCGTCGCAGGTGCCGGGCAGGTCGAGGGACATGGCCCGGAAACAACTGCGGGGGACGGCCACATAATATAACTTTGCGACCTCATGAGGGGATAGCCCCTCCGCCATATGCTCCGTGAACCTCTCTTCATCCCCGGCAGAGAAGAAAGCATCAGTGGTCGCCTTCCCTATGGTGATATGGTCCCAATGTCCCGAGATCCCATCAGGGCCGAAAGTGAGAACCACCTGGGGCCTCACTTCCCGGATGGCTCGGACGACCTTTTCTTCCACCTCCTGGGGGTCATAACTGCTCATCTGGCCATCTTTGTAGCCCAAGAATCGCAACTCCTGGATGCCGATGACCCGACAGGCGCAGCGGAGTTCCTCCTCCCGCACCTGACTTAGGATCTCGGGGGTGGCTAGTTGGGGGTCGCTTATCTCCCCCGACTCTCCACGAGTGGCGCAGACTAAGGAGACCCGCACCCCCTGGGCCACATATTTGGCTAAGGTTGCCGCTGGCCCAAAGGACTCATCATCTGGGTGCGCCAAGACCGCCAAAAGAGTTAAACCCTCCTTCACCTCTCCTCCGCTTCTACGATTATTTTAGGGAGCACAACCTCGCTCCTTCTGCAAGAGGGCCACGGCTCTATCCGTGAGGGTCACCCGGTAGCCCAGAAGACCCCAACCGGGAGCCAGGACCGCCTCCCTTACCGGCCCCTGGAGTTCCTCCAAAGTGGCCCATCTTGCGGCCAGGATCTCTCTAGTATCTTGGGGGGCCAATTCTCCGCCCACGGCCCTGGCGGAGAAGACATGGCTACTCCACTCTATATCCTCCTCTCCACAGACGAACCGAACCTGGACCCGAAGTAGATACTGCCCTATCTCTATCTCCAGCCCCGTCTCTTCCCAGGCTTCCCTCTTAGCCCCCTCCTCGAAGGGCTCTTTAGGGTTGAGTCCCCCGCTGGGAGCCCTAAAGACCCCCGGAGGGTGGATCGGTTTTCGAATGAGAGCCAATCTCTCTCCCCGGAAGATGAAAAGGGTGATATCATGGGCTCGGCCATGCTTCTGGCCGCTCCGCACCAGGGCCATCTCCTCAGGGGCTATCTCTTGTGTCAGGCGTAAGACCTCCGGTTGGCCGAACTTCTCTTCCATCTCCCGGGTCATCACTTCATCGACGTACAAGAGTCCCCCTTAATCGTGCCGGTAATCCTCGATCGCTTGA
Organism: Anaerolineales bacterium UBA3082; assembly: GCA_002366595.1. Classification (GTDB taxonomy): domain Bacteria; phylum Chloroflexota; class Anaerolineae; order UBA7937; family UBA7937; genus UBA7937. The sequence continues at coordinate 25,573 of DFBK01000014.1, forward strand.
CGCAAAGCCTCAAGGCCGGTGAGGGAGCATTGCGCCTTCCGCTCCGGCAAGCCTCCCAAGACTCTTAGATCTTCTTTGGTGATGGCCAAAGCCTCATCCAGGGAGCGGCCCTCGATGAGTTCGGTGAGCATGCTTGAGGCAGCGATGGCGGCCACGCACCCCTGAGTCTTGAATTTCGCCTCCTCGATCTGATCATCGACTACTCTGATGGAGAGGCGCACCGTGTCCCCATCTTGAAGGTTGCGCGCCATTCCCACGCCATCAGCCCCCTCTATCTCCCCCACGTTGCGGGGGTTCAGAAAATGATCCATAACTAGGGGGCTATATTCCATCCCTCTTATCCCCTGATGCAAGATTAAACCTTCTCTGCCCAAAACCCGCCATAGATGGCTCTCATCTCCTCACTGGATCGGCTGCCGTCCTCAGTTCGGAGATGAGGGCCTCGTGGATGCGACCGTTGGTGGCTACGAGGCCCTTCTGGAACGGGCTCCAAAGCCCACCTTCAAGATCGGTCACTACCCCTCCCGCCTCCTCCACCAGAAGCCCGCCGGCCGCCCAGTCCCAAGGGCTGAGGTGCATCTCCCAATAGCCGTCCAGCCGTCCCGCAGCCACATAGGCTAGGTCCAAGGCTGCGGAACCTCCCCGCCTTATCCCTTGCACCCGGGTGACCAGCCGACTGAACTCTGGCACATTGTTGTCTGGGATAGTAGCCCGCTGGTAGGGGAAACCGGTAGCCAGAAGGGAAGAGATAAGCCTATGAGTGGTGGAGACCCTGACCCTTTTATCATTGAGGGTGGCCCCTCCCCCCTTCTGAGTGTAGAAGAACTCATCCCGCAAGGGGTCGTAAACCGCCCCCAGGGTAATCTCCTCCCTCTCCTTTAGGGCGATCGATATGGCGAAAGCGGGGTAGCCGTGAAAGTAGTTGATGGTGCCATCGAGAGGGTCGATGAGCCAGGTGAACTCGCTCTCCCCCTCCACATGCGGCGCCTCCTCGGAGAGGATGGTGTGATCTGGATACCCCTGCCGGATAGCCTCCACGATGAGCCGTTGGGAGGCCAGATCAGCCTCGGTCACCAGGTCTATCTCTCCCTTCCTAGCCGCCTCCTTCGCTCGGCCGAAGTTGGCCAAGAGGATCTCTCCCGCCTCTTTAGCCAGGAGGTTCAAGAACCCCTTCGTATCCCCCACTCCAAATAATCCTCCCGATATCGGCGGTGACCGTCCTCTCCAAGGCGAACTGCCCACCTTCGACACTTGCCACCCCAAGGTCTAGCCTGTTCCAGAGATATGAGAGGCCCTCCACACAAAAGTGCAGACGGCCTTTCTGAAAGAGAAGACTAGGACCGACCAGCAAAACGGAGCCGTCGACTCACAAGGATCAGAATAGCCAGGAAACTACCTGCCAGAGCCCCCTCTAAGGGGCCCCACCCCGTCTCTGGCACCCCTTCCTCTGTCGGTGTAGGGGTAAGAGTAACCACCGGGGTGGGAGTAGGGGTAATCACCGAGGTGGGCGTAGCGGTGGGCGCCTTAGTGGATGTAGCGGTGGGCGCTTTAGTGGGCGTGGCGGTCGGCACCTTGGTTGGCGTAGCGGTTGGCGTGAGTTCGGCCACCACCGTAGGGGTAGCCGCGCCCCGCAACCTGGTGAAAAAGATGAGGCCTCCGATGCCTAAAAGGCCCAGGATCAAAAGACCCACCAGTCCTAGGGCGATCATGGTGAAGACCCTGTTTTGGCCGAAGCCTGCCCGATCCCTCATCTCCTCCCTCCTTTTGAGGAGGATATCTACCCTTCTAGGCTAGAGCCCTCCAAGAGTTCCAAGTTCGCCAAGGGAACGAATACCCTCTCCCCTTCTTCCAGATCCACCTCTACCCCCTCGACTTCAACACCCCATTCGACCCTTCTCCTCTGGGGAGGAAGGATCGCCACACAGCCCACCTTGCCTAGATAGGGCTCCCGAACCAACCGCACTAACGCTCCCTCTTTCAAGGCGGGACCTTCTCCTCTAGGAGCCTCCTCGCCTCGGAGGAAGGGGATGATCACCTGAGGGCGAAGAAGCCTCACCCCGTAGGGGATACCGCTGGCCATGCAGGCCTCGCGGCCGGCATGTTGTTGAAATAGAGAGAAGAGGGGTCGGGAGATCGGGACCTGGCCGAAGCCCTCCATTATCATCACCGGAAAAGAGAGCGTGGAAACAAACCCTACAAGCGAAGAGGGGAGGCTACCCAGAATCACCCCCCGCACCCCTACCTCCTTGGCTTTCCCCAACCCCTCCTTCGTGGCCCAACTCTCCACCACCACTATCGCACCATGATACCCCATATCGATCGCTTCGGGAACCAACCTTCCCTCTGGCGCCTCGCCTAACATCTTCAAGACGCCGAAGGCATCTCCGCCCATGGCCCAGGCTCCTTCCATAATCGCACCAGAGGTCTCGATCGCTAGTCCACGACTGGAGACTACCTGGGTCACCACGCCTTTGAGATAGGCTCTCAGTTCATAGGTGGAGGGGGAGACCTCTAGGAGCAGACGCCCCTGAGCCTCGTTCACTATTTTCCCCTCCGCCGGAGCCCGATATAAGCGGCGGAAAGGCCATCTCCCCGCCACCGCTATCACCTCACCCTCCTCCACCCTCTCTCCCGGCCCTTTGAGGAGATATTCCTGAAGAGCCACCTCGGCTACGGAGAGCCGCTGGGCTACGTGGAGGATGCGAATCTGGCTCGGTATATGGGCTCGGCCCACCACATCCATAGGCTCTACCCTCTGCCCCGGCTCCACCAGAACCTCCCCTGGGAAAGGCAGAAGCCGTTCCAACCTCACGCGTCCGTAGGGTACTACCTTAAACGCAGAGGGGTAGTACATGGCTAGAACCCTGCCTCCCACATCCACTTTTGCACCTTATCCTGCTGTGCGGCTCTCTCCTCGGGGAGAGAGAGGGGGCGCCCTCGAGCGTCGATGATGACGCCCACCGCTCCACCTTCTACCTCGGTGGTGGCTCCTCTTCCTTTCCTCCCCAAGCC